>NZ_JBMPOT010000015.1:0-25792 GCF_049340425.1 Undibacterium sp. JH2W
TTTTATAACCGCCAGCGACGTCACTCGCGTCTTGGCAATATATCGCCAGCCTTATTTGCTGAAAATTTTAATCGGCACTCACAGGCAGCTTAGAACATGAGTGTCCGCTATTGACAGTACACCTCAGTGCACAGGGAAAGAGGAGGCTGGCCATATTCGAGTGAGCCAGAGGGATAGCTCAGCAATCCTGCATGCGCGCTTCACAAAGCGACGCTGGTGTCGTGTTTGCGCAGGCCTTGTGCCGTTCAATGCTTTGCATGCGTACGATTACGTTTCACTAATCGTACCTACGCAAGCTATGTAATCCAACTTGATGAACAATATGCGAAAAGTGAAAACATTATCTAAACTCGGTGGCTGCAAAGAACAAAGTATTCATCTGCAATTCCCATTTTTGCAGAATGTGAAAGAGAATATCAATCATGGAGAAATGGGGCAGGTCGCCCTATCTGTTTTTGATCACTGGATAACTTGCGAGAGCGAATATCATTTGCTGGATAACATAGGCGTGATTGAGCAAGAAAACCGGAACCAAAAATTTCTGTCACATTGGGCTGCTATATTTGATGCCACCGAAATTTTTACGCTCCGTTATCGTGGCCGTTGGCCAAAAAAAGAGAGGCTGGTCATCAAGCAATATGCCGACAAGGCAGGCTACCTGGCACAATGCAGATTGAAAATGGGCAACAGTCCATTCCAATTTCTCATCTTGCCCGAATTTGATTGTCTTTATATGGCATCCTGGGATGACACCAATCACCTTTATTTTAACGACCGCCTAAGAGCTGAACCAATTTTAAGTCTGGCAAAAAAATCTGGATTGCATATTCTTGAATACAATTAAGCTTCGTTCAACTTGGGTAGGTACGCTTAGCAAAGCGTAATCGTACGTATGTTGATTTGCTCAGGATTAGGCCCTGATCCTCTGTAGGAGCGGCTTCAGCCGCGAGCCGCCTGCAACATATTGCACGTTGTTCGCGGCTAAAGCCGCTCCTACTCAAATATTTGCAATTTCTGTCTGGCATAAATGCTGAGATCATCAATCACTGAGTAACTTCTTGGCAGGCTGGCTATCAGGGCCAATATAAATTGCCCCAGCGCTTTATCGCCGCAGTCGATTTCTATATCAGCAAAACTCACTACATCCTGAAATTTGGCGTAGGAATATTTTTTCTTGCCATTATCAGTCAGGCCTAGATATTTACTCAGCGACAGCCTCGCCTCTTCAAGAGCACCATTCAGGTAATGGCCTATGGAATTGTTAAACAGACTGCGCTTGTGCGAGGCTAACAGTTTGCCATTTTCATCCAGTACATCCTTGTGGAAATTGAAAAAATATTTCTCCTGCCTGATGGCTGCTTCATCGCGAAAGTAAGTCACTCCACTGCTGCCGAGTATTTTCTCAATCTCCTCAAAGGGTTCGAATTTCAATCTGAGAAAACTGGCTCTATCTAAAGATTCCTTGATACTTTCCTCGTGCCTGGGGAAATATCCAAGAAACGAGACTTGTGCCTTTCCTTCGATGAGATCCTTGAAGAATTGCAGGTGTTCTTTGCTCAAGCTCTTGCTCATATCCTGGTGGTGCCATGAAGTTTCTGGAGTGCCACATTGTTTCTCGGAATTTTAGCTCGCGTAGGTACGATTACGTTTCACTAATCGTACCTACGCGAGCTGCCGTTTTGTTTGCAGTGATGATCTGGTTATCACATTAACGCAGTACCTCGATCACATCGACAATATCGACGCCCTGCAGTTGGCCGAGCCATGCATCGAACCACGGCTTGTGTGATGAACCAACAATGGTCAGAACACGCGCGCCGGGACGTTCACGGAAGGTTTCTCGGATGTTTGCGATCATGCGCAGATTACGGATTTCCCAGCCGGCGACCCACATTTGCGGATAACCTTTCGGCGACTTTGCCCGCATCAACGCTCCGACTTCGGTATCAGCGAGTATCCGTTGGTGTACCGGGTCATTGATGTAGCGATATAACGGCAGCAGATCAGGCATCAGTTTAAAGGCATTTACCTGTTTTTCTCTTTCGTTTAACTCAGATCTACCTTCAGACCAGGCTGCCGCCTTGGCGCGTTCGTATGCCTTCTCATCTTCAACGTCGACGTTGTCACCAGTGTGATTGTCGGTCGCATAAATCCGCTGCAGGCCAAGCCGAGCAGCCAAGCGTGCAGCTATTTGATAACCTTCGTCGTTGCGTGTTGCTATTTGCTTAAGTTGTTCCACAAGTTCCGTGTTCAAGCCGTCGCCAGTGCATCGCTCAGCTTCGGGCAAGTGGAGCCACTGCACATAGGCCGAGGCGCTGTCACGTGCCGCCAAGAATGCAGCAGCAAGCCGCCGTCGTTGTGCTGGTGCCGCTTGCGTTGGCCAGGCCTTTAGAGTTTTCTCCACTTCAACGAGCGCGGCAGGAATATCCAATCCTGTGGCAGTCTTAGCTGGCTCGTTAGAAGGGCAAAAACCACCTAATTCAGGGGGGCCATACTTGGCAGGGTGGCGGGCAACGAGATCACATTCCTCACCTGGCAAAGTCTCTATTGTGATGATGTCCGGCTTGAAAGACTCCAATCGTTTGAGCACGCCATTAAGTGATTCCTCATTAAAGCCTGTTGGCATATATCGCAAGTGTACCGTACCTAATACTAGCACCCGAGCACGAGGCCCCATCATGTTGTGGTCAAGCGCAGCCAGATTTCCCTGTGCCTGCGCGATCAAGGGCACGGTTGCGATTAATCCCAAAATCCATTTCGTTGGTTTTTTCACATTAAAATTCGCAGAGGTTTACAGAACTCGAACTCATCTGACAGATTATCTCAGGTCAAGTTCGAGCTGATAGAGTTAAATAAGGTAATCCCCCGGCTCTGCCGCGGGATTCCTCAATGTTTGACCTATACGGCGGTCGGTTTGAAACCCATGGACCGCATCAAAATGAAGCAAAGCGGTAGGTAGATATTACCTGAAATGCAGATTTCTAGTAGAGAGAAAGTAACTACTTCGTCACAATCGCAAACGTCCCCGCCGCCTTGTCAATGAGGCCAAAAAACCGCACCAAATCTATCTTGCTGCCATCGACCTTCAAGTCATCACTGAACAGCGTATCTTTGACACCCGCCGTCCCCGCCATCATCTTGATGAAGATGGGCTTGGTCAATGTCAGGGTGGCATTGGCATCTTTGACTGGCTCAGCTTTCTTGTGATGCAATACTGCGTTTTCTATCCATAGTACGTAGGATTCTTTGGTGTCGGTCAGCACCAGGTTGAGCTTGTAGTCTTTGCCTTCGGCGTCTGGGCCATTGAGGCCGGCGGCCATGGCTTCTAGGAAGCGGTCTATCGGGGTTTGGGCCAGCATTTCTATCATGGCGGCGCGGTTCACACCTTTGGTGGGTGGGCCGTTGCGTAGTTCGTTGGCGGCGGTCAGGTAGCTGTTGCGCCAGGTGGATGCTTCTGCTGCGTAGCCCATTTGTTCATAGGTGCGGGCCAGTAATTCCTTGGCGTTTTTGTTATTGCTGTCGGCAAAGACGACGTGGTTCAGCAATTCTGCGGTCCAGCGATAATCGCCTTTGTCGAAAGCTGTTTGTGCGGCGGCGATGGCCTTGTCTGCGCCGCCCAGCAATTCCACATAATGCTTGGCAGATTCTTGTGGTGGCAGGCGATTCAGGTTGGCGGGGTTGCCATCGTATGCACCTATGTAGAACTGATAGACGGCTTTGACATTGTGGCGCAGGTCGCCATAGTAGCCGCGTGCACCGAAATAGCTTTCCAGGGATTTGGGTAGTTTGATCTTGTCGGCGATTTCATAAGGTGTATAACCGGCATTGATGAGGCGCACGGTCTGGTCATGCGTGTATTTGTAAACGTCGCGCTGCTTGGTGATGAATTCTGCAATGCGTGGCTTGCCCCAGACTGGCCAGTTATGCTGGCCAAAATAGACTTCGGCGTCGGCACTTTGCGCCAGTGCCTGTTCGAGATAGCTGCCCCAGCGCTGGGCATCGCGGGCTTTGGCTCCACGCACTGGCAAGAGATTATGCATGGTTTGCGCGAGTATCTCGGCACCGGCATAGGCTTTTTTATCGGGGATGCTGAAGGTCAGCTCTGACGGTGCTTCTGCGCCTGGCACATTGTGGAAGACAAAGTTGATGCCATCGAGCGTCAGCTCCTGGGTTTCTTTGACAATGAGCTGATTGGGTTCCAGCACGCCTATGCTGCCATAGGCGACACCTTTGCCCAGGCCGGTATCGACCAGGCCCTTGGGCGAACGTTCCAGGTCTTTGCCAAACTGGTAGCCAGAACGCCTGGCCATGGCTGTGCCTACCAGGATGTTTTCGCTGGTGGCTTCTTCCATGAAGCCATCGGGGGCAATGACTGGGATTTTTTTGCTTGCCACTTCTTCTGGTGTGATGACACCGAGCGCACCACCAAAATGATCAGCATGGCTATGGGTGAACACGACAGCGACTACAGGCTTGTCACCCAGGTGTTTGCGGGCAAAGGCAATGGCGTTGGCAGCGCTTTCCTTGGCAGTCAGCGGGTCGACGATGATCCAGCCGGTCTTGCCTTCTATGATAGTCATGTTGGCGATATCAAAACCGCGTAACTGATATATGCCATCAGTGACTTTAAACAGGCCGATTTGCGCATTCAGTTTGGCATGCCGCCACAGGCTGGGGTTGACGGTGGCCGGGGCTGCGCCTTCTATGAATTTCCAGGCATCGAAATCGATCAACACTTCGCCTGATGGGCCAAGAATTTTACCTTCTGGTTTGGCGATGAGGCCGCGCCTGGCATCTTCAAAATCCTGCTGGTCATCCAGTGCCAGACTCTGCGCCATGTCGGCATTGGCTTTGACGGTGGTGGCCGTGGCGTCGCCCATGGCAGTGTTGCTGGGTTTTTGGCTACAGGCGGTCAGCAGCATGGCTGCTATGGCTACCATAGTCAAGGCCATAGTTTTTTTCAGGGGCAGGTGTTGAGGTGTTTTCATATCGTCTCCGGTTTTTATACGTTATCTGCTTTGATCATGTCTGCTGCCTTCTCTGCAATCATGATAGTTGGTGCATTGGTATTGCCGCCTATCAGTGTGGGCATGATAGATGCATCGACCACGCGCAAGCCTTGCATGCCGATGACACGCAAACGCTCATCGACGACTGCCATGGCATCTGTAGTCTGGCCCATCTTGCAAGTGCCTACAGGGTGGTACTGGGTATCCGCCCTTTGCCTGATGTCTTGCTGCAAGCCTGCCACATCCTCTGCCCTGGTGGGGTAGAGCATGTCGCCGCGCATGTGATCAAACACGCTGGATGCAAATAGCTTATGCTGGAATTGCGCGCCGCGCACCAATAATTCGAGGTCACGCTCATCGCTTAAAAAGCGCGGGTCGATGACGGGCGCAGCATGCGGGTCTTTACTGGACAGACTGACCGTGCCATGGCTGTGTGGGCGCAAGACATCGATATGGCTGGAAATGCCATGACCCAGATGTGGTTTGCGGGCATGGTCATCGACCAGGGCAATGACAAAGACGATTTGCAGGTCAGGTACATTGAGGCTGGGGGCAGATCGCAGAAAAGCACCGGCCTCGGCATAAGTGCTGGTGACCATGCCTGTACGTTGCTTGCGCCATTCCCACATGGCCTTGCTCATTTTTGTCATGCCTGTCAGCGACAAGCCAAAGGTGGCGTTTTTGGCGGCACTGCCTTTGCTGCGCCAGCTTTGTACATAGTCGATATGGTCTTGCAGGTTCTTGCCTACCCCTGGCAATTCATGCACGGGCTTGATGTCCAGTTTTTGTAACTCGCTGGCCTGGCCTATGCCAGACAGGAGCAGCAACTGAGGTGAGCCAAAGGCACCGCCAGACAAGATGACTTCACGGCGGGCGCGTATTTGTTTCAGCTCGCCAGCCTGATGGTATTCAATACCAATCGCACGCTTGCCCTCAAACAGGATGCGGGCAGCGACGGCATGGGTAATGACTTGCAGATTGGTGCGTGCCAAGTTGGGTGTCAAATAAGCCTTGGCAGCGCTGCAACGCTCGCCATTTTTATGGGTGACCTGGTAGAGGAAAGCGCCTTCCTGCTGTTCGCCATTGTAGTCAGGGTTATGTGGCAAACCGCATTCGCCAGCAGCCTGGATAAACAGATGGTTGATCTCGCTCTGATGACGCGGGTAACAGACATTCAGCGGGCCGCCTTGGCCGTGATAGTTATTCTGGATATCTTCATTATGCTCGGCGCGTTTGAAGTAGGGCAGCACCTCGTCATAAGTCCAGCCTGCATTGCCTAATGCCGCCCAGTGATCATAATCCCAGCGGTGGCCGCGTACATAGAGCATGGCATTGATGGAGCTGGAACCACCCAGGGTCTTGCCGCGCGGTTGATAGCCGCAGCGCCCATTCAAGCCAGCCTGGGGCACGGTCTGGTAGCCATAATTATGGTATTTGGTTGGCACGATGGCAGCCACGCCTGCCGGTGCATGGATCAGCACGCTCTTGTCGGGGCCACCTGCTTCCAGCAAGGCCAGGCTGATGCCGGAGTCTTCCGTCAGCCGGGCTGCGAGTACGCAACCGGCTGAGCCACTGCCTATGACGATGTAGTCGAATTCCTGGGATTTTGACATCTGTAGTCTCCTGATGTTATTGAGTGTATGGGGCTAATTTTTTGGTGTCCAATGCATTCTTGAGCTAGAATCAATGCACTCAATGCATGGGTTTGTGGTGTTTTTGCTATATTTAATTGCAGGAAGGGATACCGTGGAATTGAAACGTCTGAGGCACGTCGTCGCAGTGGCAGATGAAAAAAACTTTGCCCGGGCGGCAGAGCGTGTGCATTTGTCGCAATCTGCCTTGAGTCGTAGCATACAGGCGGCGGAAACTGAGCTGGGTGTGCAATTGTTTGACCGCGGCACGATAGAGGTGACGGCAACCCCGGCGGGTAACTTTTTTATAGAACGCGCCCGCAAGCTCTTGTTTGACAGCCGCTGCCTGCAAAGAGATATAGAGCTGTACCGCAGCAAGCAGATAGGTGACCTGGCCATAGGTGTGGGGCCTTTTCCGGCGGCGACGCTGTTGCCCATGCTGATGCCTGAATTGCGTCAGCACTTTGCCGGTGTCAACTTGCGAGTCGAAGTCAATAACTGGGAATACCTGGCAGAACATTTGCGTAACGAAGAACTGGATTTCTTTGTGGCTGATACCCGTGATCTCCCGCCCGGGCAGGACCTGGACATCAACTTGCTGGCCCGCCAGCGCGGTGGTTTTTTCGTACGCGCCCATCATCCTTTATTGAGCAAGTCGCGCAGGTTGCCAGCTGATATTTTGCAATATGGTCTGGCATCGGTACGCTTGCCGCAAGCCATACGCAAGGCCCTGGCACAATTGCTGGGTTTGCCTGCCAATGCCAGTTTGCCAATTGCGCTGGAATGCGATGATGTGCTGACACTCAAACGTGCTGCCCTGGAATCTGACACCATACTGGCCGCCATCAATGCTGCTGTCGCAGATGAAATCCAGCGCGGGCAAATTGTCCCGCTGGTGATAGACGGCATACCGACCATGCATTCAGAAGTGGGCATTGTTTCTTTACGGGGGCGCAGCCATTCGCCTGTGGCGCTGTTTGTGATAGGCAGGTTCAAAGAACTGGCGGAACTGCATGCACGGCAGTAGTGGGATTAGCCACCAGTCTGCTGTACAAACCGGACTATCGCCGCCGCAACTTCTTCCCCTCTATCTTCCTGCAAAAAATGCCCGGCATTGCGGGTAATCGCATGCGGCTGGCCTTGTGCGCCGGGTACCAGTTCTTGCCAGGCTTTATAGCCGCCGCGGGTGACCGGGTCGCGGTTGCTGAACAGGGTCAGGAAGGGTTTGTCCCAGCGCTTGAAAACTTCCCAGGCATGCTCATTGCGTTGTCGTTCTGGGTCATCTGGCGTGGTTGGTACAAAGCTGGGAAAGAGGCGGGCAGCGATGCGGTAGGCGCGACTTGGGAAGGGTGCATCATAGGCGGCGATTTCTGCCTTGCTTAAACCATGTACACAACCAGTCTTGACGATGCGGCCTATGGGGAACCAGGGGCTGTAACGTGAAAATGCCCGCCAGATTTTAAATGCTTTGGGTACGGCCTTGGTGCCGGTAGGCAGGGCACCGTTGGCCAGCACGACGCGCGCAAAACGCTCAGGTTCTTCTGCTGCCATGCGCAAGCCTATCAGGGAACCCCAGTCCTGGCAAAACAGGGTCAGGCCACGCAAGTCATTAGCGACCAGCCAGGCCTTCATCCACAGTACATGGTTGAGGTAGGAATAATCTTTCCTGCTTGCCGGTTTGTCCGAGCGACCAAAACCGACCAGGTCAGGTGCAATCACGCGGAAACCCGCTGCCAGCAAGACCGGGATCATCTTGCGGTATAAATAAGACCAGGTAGGCTCGCCATGCATGAGCAGGATGGGTGGGGCATCGCGCGGGCCTTCATCAATAAAAGCGATGCGCAAGCCGCCTATCTCGCTATAGTGAGGCTGGTAAGGGAAGTCGGGGATACGGGCAAATCTATGCTCGGGGGTACGCAAGAATTTTTCTACGACGGGTAATGCTGACATGCTGAACCTCGGTGATGAAAAAACGATTAAAAGCGTTTACTGAAAATAATCTGCTTGCTATCCGCAGGCATGCTGACAAAATCGCCATCGATACCGACCCTGATTTTGCCTTTGTAAATATGGCCTGCATCACCCAGAAAAGCCGCTTCCATCCCCGGCAGGGGCAAGGGTGGGGCGATATGGTTCAGCAGCAAGGCACCCACCTTGGCGTCACGCGCAATCTCGGCGGCCTGCTCGGGTGTGGTGTGATAATTGGTGATGTCCTTGAAGATTTTTTTCAGATTGGCCTTGCCCGCCTGGTCAGCCGCTTTTTCCAGCAAATTGGTCAGCGGGATGGAGAGCGCTTCATGCAGCAGCAAATCCACGTCTTTGGCCTGAGCCTGCACAGCCGCTGATTTGACGGTATCACCGCTGATGAGCAGGCTGCGGCCCTTGTAGTTGATACGGTAGCCAACGGCAGGGTGGATAGGCCCATGTTCAACCGTGAAAGCGGTAATTTCCAGATCGGCATCCTTGAGCAGTGTCACACTGCCTTGTGCCTGTGGAGTAAAACTTTTGGCTGTGCCACCAAAACCACTGGGCGGCATGGTGGCTTCTCCATGGTGGGCTACGCGATAGCCCTGGTCCAGTTTATAGGCTTGCATGATGCCCTGCACTACCGTCTCGACGCCAGTGGGGCCGTACACAGGAACCGGGTTCTGGTGACTGGCAGATACCCAGCGCTGCAATAAAAACTCTCCCATGCCATCGATATGATCGGAGTGAAAATGGGTGAGAAAGACAGCATCAATCTGCCCTGCACTAAAGCCCATCCTGCCCAGGTTGCGCACCGTGCTGCTGCCTGCATCAAAGATGAACTGACGTTGCCCGGCGATGACCAGGGTACAGGGGCCAGAGCGTTTGTCGTCAGGGAAAGGTGAGCCTGCTCCGCATAAACCCACATGCAAGCCATCCGGCAATTCTGCCAGGGGATTGGCGCTCAGATGCCTGACTATCATACGCTCGGCGATGGCCAGGCTGATGGGGGTACGGAACAAAAACAGGCCAAGCGCAAGCAATGCCAGTATGCTCAGGGTGGTGATAAAAAAACGCTGACTTTTCATGATTTGCCTTGATTGCCCGATAGGCGGCGTCGACGCGCCAGCAGGTAAGTCAAAGTAACCAGGCCCAGCAAGAGCAGGATGGCGGGATATTTATAGCGCGGTATATATACATGCACCATGGCATTGGTGAAAATTTGCTGGCTGGGTTCATAGCCATCGGGCATGGGCAATACGCCATTGTCTTTGGCGTATTGTGCATAGGCAGTCTGCATGCTGGAAAACATCTCAGGCAGGCTGCTTTGCAGGTCGCGGGTTTCTCCAGGGTCCAGCCGGATATCATATAAATGCCACAGACCATCACCAACCGGTGGCAGGTTCTTCACCAGTTTATAGTCGCTCCTGAACAAAGCCTGGTTGCCAGATAATTCATAGCCTATGTTTTCATCAGGCGCATGCACGCGGTCCTGGCCATAGTACAAAACCGGGATCAGGCTGCTGCCTCGCATGATTTCAACGGGTTTGCCATGGTAGCTGCCAGCTGGTTTTGCGACATTAGCCAGTTCCAGTATGGTGGGGGCAATATCATTGATATGGGTAAAGCCTTGCTGGATACTGTTTTGCTGTATGTCCTTGCCAGCAATAATGAGGGGTACGCGTATGCCACCTTCACCGGCATAGAATTTATAGGTGCTCAAAGGCGAAGCTGCCGCACTGCTCCAGCTTGGACCTATGATGCTGTAGGCACCCTTGTCACCGAGCTTGTCCATGTCGCTGTTGTAATACATGTCCAGCCACAGGCGTGCGCTCAGCATGGCGTAGGGGTCGGATGCTTCTGCCCCATTGTCTGACATGAACATGAATACAGTATTGTCGTACTGGCCGCTTTGTTTTAAGGCGGCAATCAGGCGGCCTACGTGATAATCCATGGCCTCTGCCATGGCGGCATAGACTTCCATGCGCCTGGCCTGGTAGGCTTGTTCCCTGGTTGTCAGCGCATCCCAGTTTTGCGTGGTAGACATGGTGACCATAGGTGTGTCTTTGGGCAGCAAGCCCAGTGCGATGGCGCGGTCACGCCTGGACTGGCGCAAGGCTGTCCAGCCGTCTTTATATTTACCCTGGTACTTGTCTATATAAGTGCGCGGTGCTTGAACAGGGATATGATTGGCCTGGAAGGCGACGTAGGCGAAGAAGGGTTGTGCTGCATTGTTGGCTTGCTGATCGCGCTGGATGTAATTGATCATCCTGTCTACATAATATTCGGAGGAATAAAATTCCTTTGGCATGGCGGCTTCCTTGCCATCTTCAAACCAGTAGACCTTGTCGGTCAGGTCGAGATAACGTTTGCCGGTTTCCCAATTATCCGAGCCACTGTCACCTTGTATGATGGAGCGCTCAAAGCCGCGCTGGTCTGGCAGGTTATGTGGCTCTTTACCTACATGCCATTTGCCCGCGACATAGGTGCGGTAGCCTGCATCTTTCAACAGGCTGGCGACGGTCACGACCCTGTCGTTCAAGACGCTGAGGTAACCGGGTTTGCCCTCATGTTCCCGGGGTATGGTTTCGCGCATATTGCCGACACCATTGAGATGATTATCCACCCCGGTCAGGAGCATGGAGCGGGTGGGTGAGCAGGATGCCGCCACATGAAAATTGGAAAAACGCATGCCTTGTTTTGCCAGGGCATCCAGATTGGGGGTGGCGATTTCACTGCCAAAGGCACCCACATCGCTAAAGCCCCAGTCATCGGCCAGCAAGACCACGATATTGGGCCTGGAAGGTTTACCTGCGCTGCCAGGCGGTGGCGGCGGGATCTCGCTGGCCTGGGCCAGCTGGCTGGAAATGCATAATAAGGCAAGCAATTGTTTGATGCGCATGCTATTCCTGGTGATTGGTTGGTTCAACTTGTTTCGATAAAGGCTTATCTTTGCCCGCCATTTTTTTCAAGATATCGGCGATGACCCATAAGCGATCCTGGCCCCAGACCGCCGTGCCAGCGCAAGAAAACGAGGGCACGCCCCACAGGCCAAGTGCGGACATGGCTAGCCGGTTAGCCTCGGCTGTCTTGCGCCAGGCATCGTCCTGCAAAGCCAGGCGGGCATCATCCCAGGGCAAGCCAGCCCTTTCACAGATATTGCGTAAACCGCGGTCACTGCCCGCATCCAGGCCCTCGGCCCATACCCCGCGCATGAAGGACAGGACATAGTCTTGCCCGCGCCCCAGACTTTCAGCCAGGGGCATCAGGGCCAGGCCACGTTCGGTGGGGCGGCCTACCGGGTCGTTCAAGCGACCAAAGGGAATCTGGCGGACATGGGCTTCACGTGCAGTGTCCATGGCGATATACCGTCTTTTATTCGCAGGCACAGGTAAGCCGCGCATGACCATGGGCAGCACATAGCGCAGCTTGATACTGGCACCTGCAAGCTGCCCCAGCCTGAATACCCGTTCAGCCACGATGGCTGAATAAGGGCTGCGCAAGGAAAAATAAAAATCGATCTCAGGTGGCTGAGTGATATGGAGTGGCTGAGCAAGCTCGGCTGCTGGCGGATATAGCAGCGACTGATTGTTGCTCATCTCATTGCTGCCCAGCTCATCCTGCAATCTTAGTTCCAGGTGATACAGCCGGTCTATGCCCCAATACCATTCACCTTCATACCAGAAGCAGGCACCCAGGTAATGGCCTAGCTCTTTCCTGAGTTGATTGGCCTGCTGCATTTCTGAGGCAGTTAGTTCTGGCGCAGTTGGGTAAATGCCCAGTGCCGTGGCGGTCTGCTCAGTCAGTGGCTGTGCGGTATCCCACAAGGCCGCGCTGATGCTGTCCACCAGTTGGATAAATAGTCCCATGTGCATGGCCGCCACCAGCAGGCGGTTTGCCATCTCCGTTTTTTCTGCTGAAGGCTGTAATGCAAAACCTGTTATTGGAAAAATTGGAAAACCATAATGCTGTGCCAGCAAGTGCGCATCCTGGCGGCTATAGGTCTGTAATTTGTCGGGTTCTGGTGCGGCAGCCTGCTCAGGCGGGCTGACTATATGGGGCAGAATTTGCAGCGCATATTTTTGCTGCAAGGCAGCCAGACTATGGGCTGCCAGCACACTATACGGATCGTCGGCCTGGTGAAAATAGTGCAGTTGCCTGGGGGCATCACTACGCAATCTGGCCTTCATTGAGCGCTCGCGCTGCCTGAGCAGGCGTGCTCTACCCAGCATATGCTGGGTAACTATAGGCATCAGCAGGCTTTTGATGGACATGCGCGGTTTTTACCAGGCTTTGATGAAACGCAATTGCAGGGTGCGCGACACCAGGGCATTGCTACTGCCAAAGCTCTGGCTAAAGTGCAGATTAAAGCCTGCCTCCTTGCCTGGCAGCTTATAGGAAATAAACGGCCCTGCGGCATAAGTCTTGTAACGATTGCCACCAACTGCTGCGCCAGTGCCACTATCGTCCGTCACCTGGTTGATGGCCAGCACATTCGAGCCTACTGCCCAGTTGCCCATGACCTTGACGATGCCAGCTTCGGCATAGATGAAATTGCCGCTGCGGTAATTGGTGTCCTTGTTGGTGCTGTTCATGCCAAATGAAAGGCGGCCAGCAATGGTGACACCGCTATCCCAGACCTCGCTGCCATGATTGGGGTTGAGCGCATAACTGACAGCCACGCCGGGGCGCAAGGTATAGAAATTGCCAAAGCCGGGATTTGGCCCCCTGTCCTTGTTGTAATTGCCGGTAGGTACAAACAGGGAGGCACCAGCGGCGATTTTCAAGCTATCTTGCTGCCTGATCCAGACTACTGATAATTCTGTGTCACCCATGCCCGAGGTGTCGGCATTCTGGCTGGCCAGGGTGTTGGCGACTGCTGCCTGCACCTGGGCATTGGCTGCCGCTGCCACGCCGCTGATTGCACCGCGCAAGGCGGCTGGCAGGGCAGGGTTGGGCGTGGGGCTGATAGTGCCCGCCGGGTTGGTGGCAGTAAATGTGCGGCTTTGCCTGATCAGCGGCAAATTCATGGCAAAGGCAATATGCCCGTCGCCATAGGTGCTTTGCGTCAGATAACCAGCCAGGATATTGATCTGGGTCTGTGGCTGTTCAAAGCCTATGGCGGCGGCAGGCACGGTCAATGCATAAGTGCCATCGGGCGCCGCGCCCCTGGTGAGGGTGCCGGTGGGCAAGGGCAGGTTGCGGGCGGGCAGGCTGACATTGTTGCCATCACCATCAACCACTTTGTAGATGTTGGTATGCGATAGCGCGGCCGTACCAAAAAAGCCCGGATTTTCTAAAGAGGCTGCCATTTCACCGCCAAATACTCCGACCGGGGATTGCCTGAGCTTATAGCCTTCGCCCGCCATGGCCGTCATCGCATAACAGGCCAGAGCTAGTCCACCTAAAGCCTGGCCCAGGCAAGAAGCTGGCTGTGTTCGCGGCTGTATTCCTGATTGCACTTGCTTGGGTTTTTGTTGCATGCATATCTCCTTAGTTTTGTAGGTTCTGTGACCTATCTGAATTTCAATACACATGTGTATTGATGCTGTTAATGTAGATGCCTGCGGCAGCGCTTGTCAAGAATTAAAATACACAAGTGTATGGATTTTGCCTGCTTGTTGTAGTCACGCCGCTGGCGACTTAAAATGCTGGCTTTGCAGGCGCTGACCTGCATCTCAAAGTAGACGAAAAAAGGACGATATGAAAGCCGCAGTAAAAACAAGAAAAACCTCGGAAGGCCCCAGGCTCAGCCGTGAAGACTGGCTCGATGCTGCCTTCAAGGCGGTGGTCGATGGCGGCTTTGATAATGTCAGGGTGCTGGTGCTGGCAGACAAGCTGGGCGTCACGCGTGGCAGTTTTTACTGGCATTTTGCCGATCATGCAGAACTCGTCAGCGACCTACTCAAGCAATGGCGCGAATACCAGCGCGAACAAGACCGCATCGCCCGCAGCGAAATCGATACCGACCCGCAAAAAGACCTGGAAAGACTCATCGACATTGCCTTGCGCCACGGCGGCAAAGATCTTGAATACATGCGCTTTGAACTGGCCTTGCGTGGCTACGGCAGGCGTGATGCCGAAGTCGCCAAGATGCTGGTCGAAGTTGATCAGGAACGCATGGACATGGTCATAGAAAAATATATGCGCCTGACCAATAATGACGCCCAAAAATCCCAGGAACTGGCATCCCTGTTCTACCTCGCCATCGTCGGCAGCTACCAGGCCCTGAGCCGCCCGGTCAATCCGCCCATGATCAGGGAATACCTGAAGAGCCTCATCGCCAATTACCTGGTGCAGCAACAGCAGGCAGCAAAGCCCCGCCGCAAATAAAACAGCCTGTGAAAAAATAGCGACGCCCGTGCAAAACCTGCTTTGTACGGGCGCTTGCTTATCTGATAATCATTGTTATACTTGCTACGCCATTTCTTGTTTACACTGACTCCGGGAGCTTATTTTGTCTGACACTGATCATCACAAGCAGCATGGCCATATTTCCCTGCATCGCCTTGATGGCTTTAGCGATGCGGTGTTTGCTTTTGCGGTAACCTTGCTGGTGGTGTCACTGGAAGTACCGAAGTCTGCTCATGAGCTATTCCATCTCATGCATGGTTTTCTTGCCTTTGGCGTGGCTTTCACCCTGCTGATGATACTGTGGTATCAGCATGGGAAATTTTTCAAGCGCTTTCCGATTACCGATCTGTGGATGATCACCTTGAACATGAGCTTGCTGTTCGTGATCCTCTTGTATGTCTATCCACTCAAGTTTCTGTTTGCCAGCCTGTTTGATTCCCTGATCTGGAGAAGTGCGGGAGATAGCTTTAACACTGTATCCGAAGTACGTACCTTGATGACGATCTATGGTGCCGGGATAGTTGCCGTCAATTTTGTTTTCTATCTCATGCATAAACATGCCTGGCGTTTGCGCGAAAGATTCGCTATGAGCTTGCCGCAACTCACCGAATTGCGCGCTGATACAGCGGGCAATCTGATCAATATGGCGGTGGCTGGCTTGTCTGTCTTGATCGTGCTTGTCACCAATGACCGAGGTGCTTGGGCGGGATGCATCTATTTCTTGCTGGGGCCAGCGCATTGGGCCAGCGGTGCCTGGCATGGAAGGCAATACCGGGCTATCAAAAATCAGGAACAGACAAAACAAGAAAGCCAGAAGGTGGAACAGGTCAGCAAGCCAGACCTGCCCGCTGCCGCCAGCCCAGCATCAGCACCTGTCGCGACGCACTTGCATGCGCAACAAGCCAGCAAACCAGGCTGATGCCCTGGCTGGGAAGAGGCGGTAGAAAAAATCACCGACGCGGGCATCAGCACCTATCAGCAAGCGTGTCTTGCGCTTGTGGACGGCCTTCATGATGGCCATTGCGGCCTGCTCGGGGCTGGTGCGGGCGATGCGCAGAAATTGCTGGTTCAGGCTGGCTGCATCGCTGGCCATGGCAGTGATATCGCCCAGCCTTGCCTGTTCAACCAGGCGGGTGCGTATGCCACCGGGGTGTACGCACAGCACATGGATGCCGTGTTTGTCGCCAGCTTCTTCTTCATTGCTCCCCCGCAATTCTTCACGCAAGCTGTCAGAAAACGCCCGAACAGCCGCCTTGCTGGCATTGTAGATAGCCTGCGTAGGTAGCGACAGCATGGCAAAGATGCTGGAGATATTGACGATGACTGTCTCTGGTCTGGCCTGCATCTGTGGTGCAAAGGCGCGGCAGCCGTGGACTACGCCCCAGAAATTGATATCCATGAGCCAGTGCGCATCTGCCAGCTTGCCACTCAGTACGGGCGCGACCAGGGCCACGCCTGCATTATTGATGAGGATGTCGGTGCCGCCAAAATTTTGCTGGGCAAGCGCGGCCAGGGCGTGCATGTCCGCCTCGCTGGCGACATTGCAGGCTTGCACCAATACCCGCTGGATTGTTCCTGTGTTCTTGAATTGCGTAGTCAATGTCGCTGCCAGACTGTCCAGGCGCAGGCTATCCACATCTGCCAGTAACAGATTCGCGCCTGCATTTGCATAGGCATGCGCCAGCGCTTCGCCTATACCAGATGCTGCACCAGTGATGACGACGAGTTTTTTATCCAGTGTATTCATCATGCTTTATTGAGATGGGGCAGGAGATGAAATTCTGCCCAGTCAAATTGTTTGAGACGGTGGCGGAACAGGAAAGTAAAGTCTGGCCATAGCGTGCGGTTGCTGCCATCCTTACCCAGATACCAGCTGTGGCAGCCTCCACTATTCCAGACACTGCCGACCAGTTTATCTTGTACTGCCAGATTGTAATTGTTCTGCACCTCAGCCCTGACATCAAAAGCCCTGGCCTGCTTTTTATCGAGTGCGCGCAGGGCAGCCAGTACGAAATTGATCTGTGACTCTATCATATACACTTGGGAATTATGTCCCAGGCCAGTATTCGGGCCAGTCATGATGAACAGGTTGGGAAAGCCATGCACCACCGTGCCCAGATGCGCCTGTGGCCCTTGCGCCCAGATCTGGTTGAGGTCCAGGCCATCGCGCCCGGTGATATCGAAGGGTGCCCCAGCATCTGCCACCTGGAAGCCGGTGGCGGCAATCAGTACGTCCAGTTTGTGGGTACTGCCATCAGCGCAGATGACGCCATCTGTCGTTGCCCTTGTCACCCCATGCGGTACTAGCTGCACATTGGGTTTTTGCAAAGCAGGATAAAAGTCGTCAGACAATAAAATACGCTTGCAGCCTATGGTGTAATTGGGTGTCAGTTTCTGGCGCAAGGCTGTATCCTTGATGCGATGCTGGAGATAGGTCTCTACCTGCTTCTGTGCCCGGCGCAATAGCCATTGGGCGCGGGTGAAGGCATACATGCGCGATTCCAGCTTGATGTAAGTCAGCTTGCGGCTTAACTGCTGTCGCCAGGGCTGGGCACGGTAGCGGGCGCGCCTGGCTTCTGGAACAGCCTCATCATGACGCGGGATGATCCAGGCTGGCGTGCGCTGGAATAAGCTCAGGCTGCCACATTGCGCTGCTATTGCAGGCACGATCTGTATGGCGCTGGCACCTGTACCGATGACGCCAACGCGCTTGCCGCGCAAATCCACCTCATGTCGCCAGCGGGCAGAATGAAACAGCTCACCCTGAAAGGCGTCAAGGTTTTCTATCTTTGGCATTTGCGGGCGGCTCAGGCCACCCGTGCCTGCTGCCAGAGTGCGGGCACGTAATTCTTCGCCACTGGCTAGCTGTACCAGCCAGTGTGCCTGCTCTTCCAGCCATTTGGCGCTGACTACCCTGGCATTGAATTGCATGCCATGCCGTACGCCAGCCTGGTCGGCGCAGCGCTGCATATAGGCAGCGATTTCTGCTTGCGGTGGATACAGGCGTGTCCAGTCAGGATTGGGCATGAAAGAAAACGAATACAGATTCGACGGGATATCGCAAGCTGCACCAGGATAATGGTTATCGCGCCAGGTGCCACCCAGGGTATCTGCCTGTTCGAGCAAATGCCAGTCGTATCCTGCTTTTTGCATGGTAATGGCCAGGCCCAGGCCGGAAAAGCCACTGCCGACGATGAGGATATCGTAGATTTTTTGCTGGAGGGATGTACTTATTGAGGATGCTGTCATTTGCCTGCCTTGCTCTATGTAGGTTAGCAGCGCATTATCTTGCGCATGCAGTTAACAATACACTAGTGTATTGAAAAAATAAACCACTGAAACAAATAAATTTCAGGTGGACATACCAAGGTATGCTCAGGCAAAAAAACAGCTGCGCCTATAATGCTGATTCCAGCATTCATCGTGGTAATTTTTCATGGTAGATATCCATCCACTTGGGCAATTCGTTCGCGTCGGCGATCACCTTGGCGTCATCGTTGGCTACCATGGCATGCCGGACGTGCCTGAAGATCACTATGCTATCTGGTATGGCCAGGTGGCCGCAGATGGCGTCACGCCGCTAGCGCGTACCGTGCCTGTGGAATATTGTGTGCTGGTCGGGAAACACGAGCTGTATCACTGAACAAGAAACCGTAAATTCGTATTCCGTAGGAGCGGCTTCAGCCGCGAAAGTGCGCGTAAGCCTGCAACCAATGTTCGCGGCTGAAGCCGCTCCTACAAATGCCGCTATCGCCGACCCTTTATTTGATGTTTTGCCTGATAAAGTCCGCTACCTGGCGCAAGCTTGCTCTCGCCTCTGGCAAGTTCACCATCGTAGGCCAGACATGGGGCAGGCGGTTTTCTAAAATCAGCCTGCTGCTGACGCCTGCTGCCTGTGCATGCTGATGCAGGCGGGTGGCATCATCGAGCAGGATTTCATGGCGGCTGGCAAAGATCTGTAGTGGCGGCATACCGCGCAAATCTGCATACAGGGGTGAGGCCAGTTCAGTTTTTGCCGGGGCCCCTTGCAAATACAATGCTGCTGCTTTGGGCAGGCTATCGGGCGTGAACATGACATCGGCATGGGCCTGGGTTTGCATGCTGGCACCTTCGCAGGCCAGATCTACCCAGGGAGAAAACAAGACGGCTGCTGCCGGCATGGCGAGGCCAGCCTTGCGCGCCGCCAGCAGGCAAGCCAGGGCCAGACCACCTCCTGCAGAATCACCGGCGACAATGATTTTGTTGGCAGGAGTGGTTTTCAATAACTCCTGATACCAGGCCAGGGCATCATCTACAGCGGCAGGGTAGGCATGTTCAGGCGCCAGGCGATAATCCACAGAGCAGACCCTGGCCTGGGCGACGCGGCTCAGATAAGCGCAAACAGACTGGTGGCTGTCTATGCCGCAAAAGAAATATCCACCATCATGAAAGTACAGGATAGTTCTTTCATGATGTGCGGGCTGGAACCAGGCTGCAGCACATAAACCCGCATGGGCTGCGACGGGCAGGTATTGTATATCTGCTGGCAATTTACCCTGGTAGCGCAACATGCGCGCGATTTTCTCCCTGGCCTTGGCAACATCTATCGCAGCACCCGGTACGGGCTTGAAGCGATAGCGCAAATAAATATTCGTGAAAATAGCGGACAGGCTCATAGTAAATAGGATGCAATCAATGAAATTCAAAAAAATTAGTCAAGTCGTTCCAGCACCGGCATATGCCAGCGACCCTCCAGTGCGGCAGGCATGGGCCAGTAAAGTCTGGCATTCAGCACAAAGCCCTGCCCCTGCTTGACTGGCAGCCAGTTGGTCTGCCATTTGTCTGGCGGGGCAAAGGCTTGTATGTAGAGATCAAGCGAGCCATCTTCATTCATGGCCAGCGCATCGCGGCTGCCAATGGCATGGCGCTGTATGGAATTGTCGATGAGAAAATCGTTTGCTCCATAAGCAGTGACAGACCAGAAAGCCCTGGCTGGTGGCAGTTGATCTGGCGGAAAGTGCAACTGGTAGCGTTTACTGCCATCCAGCGGCCGGTTCTGGCTATCGACACTGGCGCTGGGGTAGATGGCATCGGCGGGCAGGTTGGCACCGAGGCCTATCATGGCCACTACGGAGCGGATATTATAGTCAGTACCGTAATTGCCGAGATTGGCGGGTGGCGTTACCCAGCCATTGATTGCATCACGCGGCTTTTTTAATTCTTGTGCAATCTTCCAGTCAGCCAGCCTCCTTCCTAGCGCGATGCATTTTTCGTCCAGCCATGACCAGTCTGGCGCTACACCGGGGATGATACCTATGTGGCGCATTTTTTCCAGCATGGGCGCATCGGCAGTGGCTGGAGGGTTGTCTTGCATGAGCTTGCTCAAGTGACTAAAGAAATGCATCACATCCATTTGCCTCATTTGCACTATAGGTGGCAGGGCTTTTTCCGGCTGGGGTAGCCAGACAGGCGGAGCTTCAGGTTTGTTGGCTTGCCAGTCAGCCAGGCTGCGCAATTGCAAGCTATCCTGCAATGCATGGACGAGCGCAAAGTCTGCTGCGCCATTGGTCTGGGTGCGGCCTATCAGCCAGACAATTTGCGTAGGAGCGCGCAAGACTTGCAAGCCAGGCGGCACCTGGCCTTGCCAGTTTGCCGCGACCAAAAGATATTTGCTCCCGACTTTGCTATCGCCTTTACTATTTTTGCTATTCATACGGCTGCCCGGTGCTGCAAAGACATTGGTCCAGGCATCCATGAAAGGCATGACTTCATAACGCTGCTGGTTGGCAGGCATCTCAAATACCCAGGGGCCTTGCTGCATATCGATGAAAGCCGTGGTGTAGAGAGTGTCGACATTGGGCCTTACCACATCCCTGAAGCTGGCATCAGGGAATTGCCGCACACGGCGCAAATGATTTTCCGGCCCTATGCTTTGCGCCGCCGTCTGGCGTGTCAACTCCATCATCACCAGAGGGTAGCCAAATACATAGGCTTCAGCTCCACCCTTGATATAGTCAAGTTTGGCGTATAGGATAGCGGCAGTGGCCAGTACGGCGGCAAGAATAATCCAGCCAGCCTGCTTCAGTCTTTTCAAGCGCATGAGAACATATAGATTAACGTGTAAACATGCTCAACATTTTCGCCACCAGCTTGCCATAAGGCGGGTAAGCCAAACCCATCACATTCCAGTTCGATTGCATGAAGATAGGTTTGAGTTTGCTAAAGCTATTGAAACCAGCCTCCCCATGATAGGCCCCCTGGCCGCTGGGGCCTACCCCACCAAAAGCCAGTTGTGGCTGGCCCACATGCAAGAGGCAATCATTGATGCAGACACCGCCAGAGATAGTCTGGCGCAACACCTGGTCCCTGTGGGCGTTGTCATTGCCAAACCAGTAGACAGCCAGTGGCCGTGCGCGCTGGTTGATGTAATTGATAGTCTCATCAAAATGCTGGTAAGTCATGACAGGCAGGATGGGCCCAAAAATTTCTTCCTGCATCAGACGCATGTCTGCCGTGACACCGGTGACGATGACGGGAGCCATTTTTTTCAGGGATGGGTCAAATTGTTCTGCTGCCGGATTGATGACATGCAGTTTGGCACCACGCTGCGCCGCATCTGCCAGCAAGTCTTGCAGGCGTTGCCACTGACGGGTGCTGATGATGCTGGTGTAGTCTTTATTATCAGCCAGGCGCGGGTATAGGCCTTGCATGGCTGTGCTGATGGCGGCGACGATAGTCGCCTCCTGTTCTTGCGGCACCAACAGGTAATCAGGGGCGACACAGGTTTGCCCGGCATTGATGAGTTTGCCCCAGGCAAGGCGTTTGGCGGCGATGACCATATCCACATCGGCATCGATGATGGCTGGTGACTTGCCACCCAGTTCCAGTGTCACGGACGTCAGGTTTTTTGCCGCCGCCTGCGCCACGATACGACCCACTTCGGTCGAACCTGTGAACACCAGATGGTCAAACGGCAGGCTGCTGAAACTGGCAGCCACACTGGCATCACCCTGCACCACGGTCAGCACGGATGGATCAAAATATCCAGCCACCAGCCTGGCCAGCAGGGCAGACAGTTGCGGGCATAATTCTGAAGGTTTGAGCATGACACGGTTGCCCGCCGCCAGTGCATCCAGTGCCGGACCCATGCACAAGTCAAAAGGATAATTCCAGGGGCTGAGTATACCTATCACACCCAGCGGCTGCGGCAAGACACGGTTCTTGCCAAACAAGTGTTGCGGGTTGCTGGGCAAACGCTTTTGCTTCATCCAGCGTGGTAAATGTTTTTTGCAATACTTGATTTTTTCTTCCAGGGTTGCCAGCTCCAGCAAGAAGGTTTCATGGACAGAGCGATTACCAAAATCAGCCGAGATGGCGGCAGCAATTTCCAGTGCATGCTCGCGTGCCATGGCCAGCAGTTTTTCCAGTCTGGCCAGACGAACGGCAAGCCCAGGCATGGACTCTTGCGCAAAGGCGGCACGCTGCATGGTCAGCAGGATTTGCAAGTCTTCTATGGTGGTTTGTTTCATGATGACCTCTATTTGGCTATTAGATTATTAATTGCGCTTGGGTGGCGCTGCCCGCAAGATGGTGCGAAAACCGAGGTGGCTGGCAGCCAGATCATCCTCTTGTTCATGCCTGGCACCAGTGCGGTAGCGTACACAGTAATTGGGCGCGCACAGGAAAGAGCCGCCCTTGATGACATGGCTGGCAGCAGCTTCATTTCGCTTTGCTGGCTGGTTGGGTGAACGCAGGGATGCGTGATCGGGCGTGAACCTATCGGCTGTCATTTCCCAGACATTGCCTATCATGTCATGCAAGCCATAGCCATTTGGCGCATAGCAGGCGACTGGTGCCAGGCCGACAAAACCATCATCGCCAGAATTTTGCACAGGGAACAGCCCTTGCCATGTATTCGCATTTTGGGGTTGCTCATGATCCAGGCCCGCCTTGGGCTGGCCGCCGCGCGCTGCCCATTCCCATTCGGCTTCTGTAGGCAGGCTGTGGCCCTTCCATTTAGCGTAGGCCAGGGCATCTTCATATACTACCGCCACGACCGGGTAATTATCTTTCTCTTCTATCGTCGTCTCCGGCCCGCCCGGGTGGCGCCAGTTGGCGCCGGGGATATAGTGCCACCATTGGCTGGCCGGGCCATTCACATCGGCATCCCTGGGCATGACAAAGACCACAGCACCGGGTTTGTACATGTCTTCTGGCAAACCAGGGTGCAGGCCTTCATCGACAGGGCGCTCTGCTACTGTCACATAGCCTGTGGCTTTGACAAAGGCAGCAAACTCGGCATTGCTGACCTCGGTCTTGTCCATCCAAAAGCCTTCGACGGCCACTTCCTGTATCGGCATTTCTTCAGGATATTTATTGTCACCCATCTCAAAGCGCCCAGCCGGTATCCAGGCCATGCCAGGGTGAGGCGTTTTGCCCGCATCTGCTGGTACGCCGCATTGCGCGGGAGTTGCCGCTTTCACTGAGACCAGGCTGGTATCGGGCTTTTCAGCAATGGCAGGTTTTTTAAAAAATACCAAGGCAAATACGGCGACAAGAATAATCGCTGCGATAAAGATATATACCTGCCTGTTTTTACGCATGCCTGACCTTATGCTGTCTTTAATTTCACTACATTGCTGGTTTGCCCGGCTTCGATCGCTACCCGCAAACCGACACGGCGCAGGCGCGGTATCTCCAGGGTCAGCAAGTCTGCACCGCCTACCGACTGCAACCACTGCCTGACTTTCGCCTGCTCAACCGTATTCATTGCTGCCAACTGATCCAGGCAGCGTTGCACCATCCATAAAGTATAAGGCAAGGCGACACGGGAAAACTGTTGCCCTCCCATGGGCATGCTAATGTCATCCAGCCTGCGCGGCAAGGTCTTGCCTGCCGGGGCATTCGCCTGCACGGCTTTGACTTGCTGATTAATCGCCGCCACCATGGGGATGAACTCTGCGCAGATGATTTTAAAGACAGGCGTGAGAGTAGGGGCAAGCGCATCCTCAGCAAGCAAGGAAGCACTGGCAGCCTTGCCCGCTGCCATCCTGTCTATCCAGGCGCGCAGGTGGGGGCGTGGTGCCACCAGGACGCGCGCAGGCCAGGGATCACGTCCCAGATGGCCATACATGGTGCCCACCAGACCAAAGTCGCCTATCGTTGGCACATCGCCAAACAGGTAATTGTGTTTTACAAAATGCTGTTCCAGCAAGTCCAGCATATTGATGGTCCACTCATTCATCATCCTGTACTGCTCAGGCCGTATGCCTACGGCATGCAGCATGCCACGCAACTTGCTGGCAATAAAGGCGACTGCACGTTTTTGCACAAACCGCGGGAAGTGCGGCAGCAGTGCACTGCCTGCCTCACGCTCAAACAGGGCATAGTTTTCTTGATAATTCCAGCGTGTGTGCATGGCGATGGGCACCCACCATTCATCCCCCCAGGCTTCCATGAGATAAGATGCAAATTTTTGTACCGGGCTTGTTGGTATAACTGGCGCTCGTGGAAAACGTGCTTCCAGATGATCGATCATGACGCTGGAATCCTGCAGCCAGTTTTCGTCTGGTGTTACCAGCAGGGGCATGACGACTTCACCGGTCTTGCGTTTGCCTGTCCTGGTCAGTGTCCAGAAATTGACCTGCTGATAGTCATAAGGGATTTTTTTGTAATTCAGATAGCACATCACTTTGCCGGTGAAGTAGGACAGGTGCCAGCCATGGAGTTGGTAGGGTTTGGAGGTCATCGGCGTGGTGTTTGTTTAATCTGATGGTGGATGGGTTTTGTTAACAGTACATATGTGTATTGAATGTGTCAATCGGGTTTTTGTATTTACGCTTTTTGAGGGTGATATTTTTTCGGAATGCTTGGTTCTGTAAGCTTTAGAATTAATTTTTTTAGCTCGTCCTGGTTAACAGGCATTTGATGCCAGGGCAATTAATTTAACGTCATTCCTGCGTGCTTTTGGCAGGAATCCAGTGGCGTTCGTGGCATATCGTGAAGGTATTAGCTTCTGAATAGTGGAGCTTTGGGCGATTTGATTTTCAAATGACCGTACTCGTCATTTAAGATTGCAGGCCGGGGGTAGCCCGGCAGCTACTCCCTTTTCTTGCTCGCCAAGAAAAGGGAGCAAAAGAAGGCGACCCAGGCATAGCCGCCCCTTTGGGGTTCCCGTTTGTGCAGTACAAAAAATGGGAAGGCCCGAAACTCGCTACGCTCAGACAGCGGTCCTTCTTGATCCATTTTCTGTACCGCACAAACGGCGGCTACACATGGGAACGGCAAAAGTCAAAAGCAACCCCAAAGTCAAACTCAGCAGCAACAGTCGCGTAGGTTGGGCTACGCTTTATCAGCCCAACACTGGGCTTATCAAGCACGTATTCGTCACTATGAAAGCTGGAGAGTGCTGAGCCGGAGCTCTAGTGGCGTTCTTGCATTGCCGTACTTTGATTAAAGCGATTGCCCTTCGTAGAACCAAGCCGGGTCTCGGCCCGGCAGCCGAAATTCTTTCTTTGCGTCGCCAAAGAAAGAACTCAAAGAAAGGCGACCCAGGCGTAGCTGCCCCTTCGGGGTTCCCATTTGTGCAGTAAAAAAATGGGAAATGCCCGAAACTCGCCTGCGGCTCAAACAACGGTCATTTCTTTTTCCATTTTCTGTACTGCACAAATGGCAGCTACACATGGGAACTGCGAACGTCAAAAAACAACCCCAAAGTCAAACCTAACAGCAACAGCAACAGCAACAGCAACAGCAACAGCAACAGCAACAGCAACAGCAACAGCAACAGCAACAGCAACAGCAACAGCAACAGCAACAGCAACAGCAACAGCAACAGCAACAGCAACAGCAACA
>NZ_JBMPOT010000015.1:25886-167567 GCF_049340425.1 Undibacterium sp. JH2W
AGCAACAGCAACAGCAACAGCAACAGCAACAGCAACAGCAACAGCAACAGCAACAGCAACAGCAACAGCAACAGCAACAGCAACAGCAACAGCAACAGCAACAGCAACAGCAACAGCAACAGCAACAGCAGTAATGCGACGTCCGGTGCTATTACTTGACGTGTGTATTACACATAAAAAAAGCGAACAGCCTTAACCATTCGCTTTAAAGAACCTTATTACGAAGAGCCTGTTTACGATCTGTAGCGAGCGGGCGTCAGCGGGGTCAGGGTAACAAAAAACGCAGCGCAAAAAGCGGAATGTACTCTAGTACATGAGCATTTTGAGCAGCGCATGAGCCCCGATCACGCTCGCGCAGTAAGATCGTACACAGGTTCTAGGCCCGCTTTCAATTTGCCCAGTAGGTGTACTCATCATTCTTGTCACGCGGCTGGTCCAGGGTTTTGTCTATGTAGATAGGGGCGGCGACCAGGGATGGCCAGAGCGATGCAGGCATGCTGGCGTGGTGTTGTTGAAGTATGAGCTTTAACTCACGCAATTTCTCTGGCTGCAGTACTGCCAGGTTGGTTTTTTCTGTGGGGTCGGTTTGCAGATTGAATAGCCAGTCTTTTTTTGGCAACTCGGATGAAATCAGTTTCCAGCCCTGGTAGAGCACGGCGCGGTAGTCGCCGTCGCGCCAGAACAGGGGGCGCTGGGCTTGTGTGGCAGGCTGGCTGCCCAGGAAGGGCAGGAGGTTGACGCCATCTATGCTGCGGCCCGTGGGTAGTGCAGCGCCCGTGGCGGCGGCGATGGTTGGGAGCATGTCGATGTTGGAGACGGATTGTGCATAGCGTTGGCCAGGCGTGATGTGGCCTGGCCATTTCGCCATATAGGGTACGCGTATGCCGCCCTGGAAATGGGTCAGTTTCCAGCCACGGTAAGGGCGGTTGACTTCTGGCAGGCCTATATACCCGGGAGCACCGTTGTCGCTGGAGAAGATCACCAGGGTATTGTCATCCAGACCTTGTTCGCGCAGGGTTTGCAGTATCCTGCCTACGCTGCGGTCTATAGAACGCACCATGGCGGCGTAGACACGCTGGCGGTGATCTTTGATACCGCTCAGTGCGTCGTAATCGGCCTTGCTGGCTTGTAACGGCGTATGTACACCCCAGTGTGCCAGGTACATGAAAAAGGGGCGGTGACGGTTTTTCTTGATGGCAGTGACGGCTTCGTCAGTGAAATAATCGGTCAGGTATTTGTTGGGTTCAAACCATTTTCCACCGTTATAGCTGACACCAAAGCGCATGTTCGGCCACAGGAATTTATCGATAGGATCAAAATCCTGTTTGGAATTGACCACGTCAGGACTGTCCTGAGGCAGGTAGAGGCCGCTTTCCATGAACAGGCTTTCATCAAAGCCCTGGTTATTTGGTCGCATGTCTTTAGTGCTACCCAGGTGCCATTTTCCGATGTGGATATTGTGGTAGCCGCGTTGCTTCAAGACTTCTGCGATGGTGACTTCAGACGCTGGCATGCCCAGGTCATCAAAGTCTTTCATCTCTGTGATTCTCTCTTCATTCAGGATGGTGGGATGCAGTTGGTCTGCTTCGGTATTGAGCTTTGCCACTACCCTGGCCATAGCACCGGGCAGGGGCGTGAACTCTACCCCAAAGCGCCAGGGATAACGGCCAGTCAGCAAGGCCGCGCGTGATACCGTGCAGACGGCAGCACCAGAATAGCCTTCAACAAAATTGACACCATCGCGGGCAATGGAGTCAATATTCGGGGTTGCTGCCCCTAGCCTGGTATAGCCGCCACCATTGGTGCTGACATCATTGATGCCCAGGTCATCTGCCAGGATGATGATGACATTCGGCAGGCGTGGACTAGTACTTGCGGTTTGCGCTGGCCCATCCATCCACTGCACTGGCCTGTAAGACTCCCGCGGATGCTTGATATCGGTGTACCAGCCCAGTGAATAATGCAGGATATTGATGCGATTGAGATACAGCGTGCCAGCGGCGACGACAATAAAGCCCAGTGTTACCAGAGTTGCAGATTTTAATTTCATGCCAGATTTTTTTGTAAATGTGTTTTATGCAGAGCTTGCTCGCTATTACTTCAGTACGGTCAACCCACCACGGCAAATTGCCCAGCATTATCCGCCAGCCATTGCTGAGACAGGCTGGCATCATGCTGATCGGGATGAAAATCCTGGGCCAGATAATCACGCCATGCCTGGCGATTGGCACTGATGATGCCGTCCCTGCCAAACAGAAAACGCCAGCCACTGCGCCAACTGGATAACTTGAACAGCGCCCCATCGTGCCAGAGATTACGCATGGTCTGGTACAGCACATCCGTCATGAATACCATGGTGATATAGCGAAATACCTTGATGCGTTTGGGATAGTCACCGCCTGCGGCTTGGTAGATGTCATAGGCGGTGCAGCGATGCTCGGATTCTTCTGCACTATGCCATAACCACATGGTTTTCAATCTGTCTTCACTGCCCTGCAAGGCATGTGGATGACGCAGCATCCAGTTCGCCAGGATGGCGGTGAAATGTTCAGTCGCTGCCGTGGCTGCCAGATGCAGGCGTACATCGAGATGGGCATTTTTTTCCAGGCGTCGCAAGGCCCGTCTTTCTATAATGTTGGGAAAGCCCAGTTGCTCCAGATGGGCATTGAAAAGGCTGTGTATGCGTCTGTGGGTTGCCTCTTGCCCTATGAAACCGCGCACTTCCTGTTCATGCTTTGCGCGTGCGGCATCCGGCAAGGTCTTCAAGCCAGCTTTAACAGAATCGATGAAGTATTGTTCACCCACAGGAAAGCTCATCGACAGCGCATTGAAGAATGCCGAGCGAAAGGCATCGCCGCCATTCCAGCGTGCCGGTACAGGGGCGGCCAGGTCTATCAGCAAACGGCGGACGACAAGTTCAGTCATGATTTTTCCTCAGTCCAGATTGCGCAATTCACGGCGCAATATCTTGCCCACATTACTCTTGGGCAGTTCGGCGACAAAGCGTATTTCTTTGGGGATTTTATAGCCTGTCAGATGCTCGCGGCAGTGGGCCAGTAAGCTTGCTTCATTCAAGGCGGGGTTCTTTTTGACGACAAAGATTTTCACGACCTCACCCGCATAGGCATCGGCCTTGGCGACGGCAGCCACTTCCATGACCTCAGCATGCATCATGACGACTTCTTCAATTTCATTGGGGTAGACATTGAAACCGGACACCAGGATCATATCCTTCATCCTGTCGACGATTTTCAAGAAGCCCTGTTCATCCATGATGGCGACATCGCCAGTGCGCAAATAACCATCGGCTGTCATGACCTTGGCGGTTTCGTCCGGGCGCTGCCAGTAGCCCTGCATGACTTGCGGGCCCAGTACGCATAATTCACCCGCTACCCCGGGCGGCAATTCCTGCCCGTTGTCATTGCGTATTGATACATAGGTAGATGGCAGGGGCAGGCCTATGCTGCCACTGTATTCTTTCATGTCCAGAGGATTGACGGTGACCGAAGGCGAGCACTCCGTCAGGCCATAGCCTTCCACCAATGGTGAGCTGGTGACTTGCTGCCAGCGTTCTGCCACCGGCCTTTGCACGGCTGTGCCACCACCTATGGCAAAGCGCAACTGGCTGAAATCGACCTTGGCAAATTCAGGGTCATTCAGCAGGCCATTGAACAAGGTATTCACTGCAGGCAAGGAGACAAAGGGATACTTTGCCAGTATCTTGACAAATTCAGGTATCTTGCGCGGATCAGCCACCAGTACATTGGTGCCACCCAGGCCAACAAAGCCCAGACAGGAACCCAGGGCAAAGATATGGTAAAGCGGTATCGCCGTGATACTGGTGATCTCTTGCGACTTGTCGAGGAAAGGCGCGCTCCATAACTCACCCTGCTTGGCATTGGCGAGTATGTTCAAGTGACTGAGCATGGCTCCCTTGGATACCCCCGTCGTGCCACCGGTATATTGCAGGAAAGCCAGCTCATGGGGTTCTACCCTGACAGTGCGATAGTCAGCTACCTTGCCCTGTGCCAGCACATCCAGAAAACTGACATGCCCAGGCAGTTTATAGGGCGGCACCATTTTCTTGACTTTGCGTATCAGGAAATTGCCCAGCATGCGCTTCACAGGCGGCATCATGTCAGCCAGGCCAGTGACGATGACATGTTTGACGCTGGTATTGGCAATCACCTTTTCCAGCGTATGCGCATATAACTCCACCACGACCATGGCGACTGCACCACTGTCCTTTAACTGATGCTCAAGTTCGCGCGGCGTGTACATAGGGTTGACATTCACCACCACATAACCAGCCCGCAAGAGGCCAAACAGGCAGACAGGATATTGCAGCACATTCGGCATCATCAGTGCCACCCGTGCCCCCTTGGACAGCTTCAACTGATTCTGGAAGTAGCTGGCCAACTGCCGTGACAGCAGATCGAGTTCATCATAGGTATAGCTGACACCACTGCTGCCGCTGATGAAAGCACGGCGCTTGCCATAGGTCTTGACGGCTTGCTCAAAATACTCGCCTATCGAAGTCAGCGCCGCCACGTCGATATCTGCCGGTACCCCGGCACTATAACTGCGCGTCCAGATTCTCTCCACCATCAGCAGTCTCCATATTGGATTTGTTTTCAATACAGTAGTGTATTGAAAACTGGATGTCAATGAGAATTGTGTTGCAAAGTGGAAAGCGGGATATGGACAGCTTTTTTTGTGGGAGGCGATGGGGGGCATGACCGAGGTAGATAGTTCGGTCAGTGCATCGGGACAGCGGCAGGTAGAACAAGGTAAGCGCCAGGTTGCCTTGTCGTTGTAGGAGCGGCTTCAGCCGCGAATTTCCGATGAAGGGTATTGCCCAGTCTCAAGATAAGCCTGGGTAGTCAATGTTCGCGGCTAAAGCCGCTCCTACGAAACAGGCACTAGTTGACTCAATATATGACCGAAACGCTTGCTTTAGTACGTCAATCTATCAGCGTCTTGACCAGAATACGCCCATCCGGCATTTTGCCCTCTTGTCTCAGCATGACCTGGCTTTGCTTGGCAAACCAGAATTTGGCCACAGATCCGGGGCGGTTGTAATCACTGGTCACCAGCCAGCAATCGACATTACCATTGGGCCCGGCTATGCTTTCTTCGCCTATTACTTTGAATGTATAGTAAGTCGGTGCAGTAGGGCTGCCGGGGTGGTAGAAATTGACCCTGGTTTCATAACCCGGCGCTAGCGGCAGGGTCTGGAAAAATTCCAGGTCGGTTTCAAAATTGTAGCTGGGCTCAGCCGATGGCATGAGGAAGTCTTTCTGACTATTCTCTGCCAGGTCTTTCATGCCGGTTATTTTGTCGGCGCTAAACAGAAAGCCTTCAACCAGATGCTTGCCATCTTTGTCGGTGATACGTTCGTGGCTGATGGGTTTGAAGCTGGGGAATTGAGCCCATGAATCCAGACGCTTGGTAGTTGCTGGACTGCCCGCCGGATTGCCCGCACCATCCCAGCGTTGGCGGATACGTATGCGTTGCTCACCATCCCGCTCAACAATCTGCAACTCACGCGACCAGATGTCCAGAGGCGTATTGCTGTCACCATCCTTGAAATAACGCAGATAATGATGCGTGCCTTCTTTTAACAAAGCTATGCGCGACAAGGTTTTGCCAGGGTACAAAGTTTCACTGGCAGCCTGAGCTTGGCTGATGCAGGCAAAGAGCAGGGCCAGGGTAGGAAATACAATTGATTGCATGATAGTCTCGCTGAATAAGGATTATTAAGGGTTATGGGTATTGCAAGGCTGAATTCTGGAATCAGACTTATTCCTTATCACTAAGTTCCAACGCAGAGGTAGGAGCGGCTTTAGCCGCGAATATTGAATATGCCTGATATTGAATAAAAGCTTCGCGGCTGAAGTCGCTACTACAAAACAGTAGTGGGTATTTAAAAGCAAAACCTGTTGCACATGCCGGACCAAAAACTCGCTAAAATCTTGCTCTCAACGAATTTACTGGAGCCAGCCTTGTATCAAAGCCATCATAGCCAACACCATAGCAACATTCTCTCCAGCGTCCCCGGCATACACTATAGCTTTGGTAATGCCCGCAATTTCGTTCCGGCCATTTTGAGCGGGTATTGGGATGCCGTACCCAATAAATTGCAGGTTCATGGCATGCGCGTGGTGGAAGTGACTGAAAAATTTCAGCAATGTGGCGATGCTGATGCTTTTTTCACGCGCCTGCCTGGCATACCCGTAACCGTCATCACTGCAGATTGCGTGCCAGTCTTGCTGGCCAGGCGGGACGGCAAGATGATAGCCGCTGCCCATGCGGGCTGGCGCGGCATCGTCGGTGGTGTGGTGCAAGCGCTGTGGCAAGAGTTGGCAGCGCAAGGTGAGCAGCCGCAAGACTGGGTGGCGGCCATAGGCGCGCATATAGGTCCATGCTGCTTTGAAGTCAGTGAAGAACTGGCAGCGGATTTTGTGCGGCAATTTCCTGAGCTGGAGGCCAGCGCCATTAACCCGCGTTATCGTCACATTGACTTGAGTGTGTTGGCACGCCGCGCCTTGCAAGAAATCGGCATCAGCGAGATTGATCATGCCGTGCCATGCACCATGTGCAGCAAGACGGTGGAAGGCAAGCATGTCTACCGCAGTTACCGCCGTGGTGACCGTAATTCTTTTCAGCATTCAGGGCTGGTGATTTTGCCGTAGAATCTCTGCTCAGACTGAATCCTTAACCAGTATTTTGTCGGCCAATTATGGGATGGACGCAATATGAGCAAACAGACTCTTAATATCAACGGCAAGGGGCAAGCGGTGGATGTTGCACCGGATACACCACTGCTTTGGGCGCTGCGTGACAGTTTGAACCTGGTTGGCACCAAATATGGCTGCGGCGTAGGGCAGTGCGGTGCCTGCACCGTGCATATCAATGGCTCACCTACCCGCTCCTGCATGGTGCCGGTATCTGCCCTCAGCAAACAAAAGATCACTACCATAGAAGGCCTGGATGCCAAGGCCATGCACCCATTGCAAACTGCCTGGCAAGAACTGGACGTGCCGCAATGCGGTTATTGCCAGGCAGGCCAGATCATGACGGCTGCCGCCTTGCTCAAAGACAAACCCCATCCTACTGATGCCGATATTGATGCGGCCATGGGCGGCAATCTGTGCCGCTGCGCTACCTATATCCGCATAAGAGCTGGCATACACAGGGCAGCTGAGCTGGCTAATGGCAAGAGCGGCAAGAAGAAGGTGGCGAAATGAACAAGATCGAGAATAGCTCGACACAGCCAGAAGTCAGCTCCCCGGCTCGCCGTGACTTTTTACGCATGTCGGCATTCACGGGTGGTGGTTTGGTATTGGCTTATCTGGGGGCTGGTGACAGTGCGCTGGCACAGATCAGCAAGCCTGCGGCTAATGCAATGAGTGCCACTACAGATTTTGTCCCGCATGCCCTGATACGCATAGGCAGCGATGGTACGGTGACCCTGGTATCCAAACAGCCAGAGATAGGCCAGGGCATCAAGACTTCTTTGCCCATGGTGATCGCCGAAGAGCTGGAAGTGCGCTGGAAAGATGTGCGCATCATCCAGGGTGACCTCAATCCCGCTTACGGCAGCCAGGGCGCTGGTGGTTCAACTTCCACGCCAACGAATTACAATGAATTCCACAGGCTGGGTGCGACGGCGCGTACCATGCTTGTCAGCGCGGCTGCACAAATCTGGAATGTACCAGCATCTGAATGCCATGCGGCTGACAGTGCCGTGCACCATGCCGCCAGCCAGCGCAAGCTGACATATGCAGCACTGGCCGCCAAAGCTGCTACATTGCCCGTGCCAGATGCCAGGGATGTCAAACTGAAAGACCCTGCGCAATTCAAATTGCTGGGCACCCGCATAGGCGGGGTCGATAATCCATCCATCGTTGCTGGCAAGCCCTTGTTTGGTATCGACGTGAAATTGCCCGGCATGTTGTATGCCGTGTATGAAAAATGTCCGGTCTTTGGTGGTAAGGTCCTCAGTGCCAATCTCGAACATATCAAGGCCCAGCCTGGTATCAGGGATGCCTTTGTCATTGAGGGTACAGACAACCTGCGTGGCCTCATGCCCGGTGTCGCCATCATCGCCGAGACTACCTGGGCAGCCTTCAGCGCCCGCAAATTACTGGAAGTAAAATGGGATGAGGGCAAGGGGGCGAACGCCAGTTGGGCAGACTTTACTGAGCAGGCGAAAAAACTATCTACCCAGCCGGGCACGACTATGTTGCGCAAGGATGGTGATGTCGCTGCTGCCTTTAGCAAGGCGGCCAAGACGGTGGAAGCTGCATATAGCTATCCCTTCATCTCACATGCCAGCATGGAGCCACAAAATTGCACAGCTGCATATAACGCGCAAGACAGCAGTCTTGAAATATGGGCACCAACCCAATTGCCAGAATCTGGCCAGGCATTGGTGGCCGATGTGCTGGCCATGCCCAAGGAAAAAATCAAGCTGCATATCACCCGTAGCGGCGGTGGTTTTGGCCGTCGTCTTAGCTCAGACTTTATTGTGGAAGCTGCCGAGATTGCCAGACGCGTCAATGCACCGGTCAAGCTGACCTGGTCGCGTGAAGATGATATGCGGCATGATCATTTTCGCGCGGGTGGTTTCCACTTCTTGCGTGGTGGGCTGGATGAGAAGGGCAAGCTCACGGCTTGGCATAATCACTTCGTCAGCTTTGGCAATCAAGTCATGCGGGATGGCAAGCCGCAATTACAGGCCGGTAGTGGTGCTAGCTTATCCGGCGATGAATTCCCTGGTCGCTGGCTGGAAAACTGCCTGCTGGAACAGACGCTGATGGATAGCCATATCCCCATGGGCCCATGGCGTGCACCTGGCAGCAATGTGTTTGCCTGGGTATTCCATAGTTTTATTGATGAACTGGCCCATGCAGCAGGGCGTGACCCTATGGAGTTCCGCCTCGATATCCTGGGTGATAAAGAGATCGTGCCCGGCACAGGTGAGCGTGGTCAGCCTTATCATGTGGGGCGTATGAAGCGTGTCTTGCACGAAGTAGCGGTCAAGGCAGGCTGGGGTAAAAAGAAATTCCCACGCGGCCAGGGCCAGGGCATCGCCTTCCATTTCAGCCATCGCGGCTATATTGCCGAGGTGGCCGAGGTCACCGTCAGCAAGCAGGGAGAACTCAAGGTCGACAGGGTGGTTGTGGTTACTGATATAGGTTTGCAAATCGTCAACCTTAGCGGTGCTGAGCATCAGGTGCAGGGCTCAGTCCTGGATGGTATCAGTACCCTGATGTATCCTGAGCTGGATATTCAGCATGGCCGTGTCGTGCAGGGTAATTTCAATGAATACCCGCTGCTGCGCATCAAGGACAGTTATACCAAGGTGGAAGCACATTTCCTGAAGACGGATTTTCCCGTGACAGGCCTGGGTGAACCGGCTTTTCCGCCGCTGGCACCGGCGGTGTGCAATGCGATTTTTGCAGCGACCGGCAAGCGGGTCCGGCAGTTGCCGTTGACGCATACGGATTTGAGTTGGAGTTGATGGGGTGAAATCCCGTTGGGCGGCTTCGTAGGTTGGCAAGCGGTGTAGGTTGGGCTACGATTCACCAGCCCAACACTCTGCGCTTAAATAACGTATACGTTTGCAGATGCCAAGTGTTGGGCTGATACCCCGTAGCCCAACCTACGAATTTGCCCAACCTACCTGTACCTCAACTCTCCATCCCATACCGCAACTTCAACTGTCTTGAAATCCGCTTCATCAACAAAGTCAGCGGATAACAAAAACAAAAAAAGAACAGACAGGCATACAAATAAATCGGTAGCATCAGCCGCGTATTCCCTGTCGCATTGATGACGGTATTGCAGCGACTGACGAGTTCGCTGACGCCGATGATGGATGCAGTGCTGGATGCCATGACGATGATGAGGGCATAGCTGGTCCAGCTGGGGATGAACAGGAAGGCTGCATGATGGTTACCTTTCTTCCACTCGTCCATGGCGATAGTCAGGTTATCGCTGGTGAAACCGATGACGGCGATCGCCAATGCCAGTGCCGCCTTGATCCACACCGGGAAGCTGATGATGGTTTTGAAATAGGGCAGCAAAATTTCGGATGGCAGCATGAAGGCCAGGTAAAACTGGAACACGATAGTGGGTATGCTGCGTGAAAATTCAGTTGCCACCAGGCTGATTTTGGCGCGACGCGCATGGCTGGACAGGCGCAAGGATGCCAGCAACCAGCCTATGCCCGTACCTATCAGCATCGCGACGATGGATATCCAGATATTCATGGCAAAGCCACCCAGCAGATAGGGTGTCCAGGTCAGCAGATGCTGGAAGACTTCAGCGGTTTCCATCATGCTACCCTCGCCAGGATTTTTTGTTCAAGCTTGCGTATGACACGCACCACAGCAAAGATGATGTGCAAAAAGGTCAAGAGCAGGGCATTCATCATGACACCGACATTGCCGCGTTCATTAATGATGGATGTCGTGGCTGACAATAGTTCAGGCACGGCGACCGCAGACGCCATCATGGTGGCCTTGGAGACATTGATGAGAGATGCCGTGACTGAGCCGCTGGCCAGCCTGGCGATGTGGGAAGTGTTGGCAAAACGCAGGCGGAATTCGCCATGCTGCAAACGGTAGGCAGCGGCAGCATCCAGCAAGGCAGTCATGACCCCTGCACCGGTGTACACGCTGAGACAAAATACCACCACACCAAAGGCTGGCAGCGCGATGCCGACAATTTCACTGAGTATCGCACCCACGCCAAACAGCAGCAAATACATGCACAGCAGAGGCGGCGTCATGCGGCCCACTGTGCCCAGCAAGCGTGCGCTGGCAGACAATAAGCACACGCTGGATTCGGCAGACACTGCACCAGCCCAGCCCAGCAAGAGGCTGCAAGTGATGCACAGGATGGTCAGCACCAGCGTGACCAGCAAGCCATAAAAGAACTGGCTGCGGTCAAAGCTGTCATACACCAGGGTCAGGTTGATACCCGTGGTTTCATTGAGCCATAAACCAAGTTGTGCCAGGCCGCCTACATCGGTTGATGTCAGGAAAACCTGGTTACGACATTCTGCGCGCCAGTTACCATCTGTCATGCGATGGCAAAAGGCGGTATTGTCGTCCTCATTCTTTTTCCAGAGTGCGTGAGTATCGGCCAGGAATCTGGATGGGGGAATGCCCCAGATTTTTTCTCTTTCCTGCAAAAAACCGCTGCGATGCCAGTCTGCGACTATGTCACCTAGCATTTTTTCAAACTCCGTGCCTTTTTCATCTTTGCTGATGGCCATCGCCCAGGGCGTATTCAGGGTAGGTGGCAAGGGGGCCTTGTAGCCCTGCCATTCAGGGTTGGCGAGATCATTGATGACAGCTGTATTGTCAAACAAGTAGCCTATGCAGCGGCCATCCTTGACGGCCAGCTTGGCATCTCTGGCATTGTTATACATCTGCAATTCCATCAGGTAGCGTTGTTGCATGATGCGGTTGAAGTAAGAGCCTTGTGTCGCGCATACAGGATGACCGCGGGTATCTGCCCAGTCCTTGATATTGGCTGTCGGTGGCATGAACAGGGTGACGCCAGAGGCATAGTAATTGGGCTCTATCATGGTCACTATCTGGCGACGTTCTGCCGTATCGCCGGTCGTGGCAACAACCAGGTCTATCACGCCTTCCTGCAATTTTTGCAGACGATTACTACCAGTGACGCTGACTTTGCGCAGTTGGACGCCCAGGCGTTTTGCGATATCGGCGGCCAGGTCATGCTCAAAACCTTCGGGCACGCCATTGGTGTCCAGCATGCCAAAAGGTGGGTAATCGGTTTTGACACCGACGATGATGGCGCCACGCTCGTGTATCAGTGCCAGCCTTTCACTGGGGCCGGGGTTTTTTGCTGTTTGCGTCTCAGCCTGAACTGCGCCCATGAAGAAAATGAGAGGCAAAAAAAGCAGGCGGCAATAGGATTTTATTTTTCTCGGATACATCGTCATTTTGTATCAATTTTATGTGGGCACAGCAACCGCACGTATGCCATACCCAAGGGCGGCAGGCAGCAAGGGCAGCAGGGCTTCATCAAGCTTGCCCAAGAGATCAGACTGGGTAATCATCCATTCTGGCAACAGGCTTTCTGGCGACAGGGCCGTAATGGCAAAGCCAGCTTCCTGCAATTCTGCACGCAAGCTGGCGACTGAATACAGGTGATAAAAAAACTGATGCGCCTGTTTGTCTATATTGCGGGTGAAGAAAATATTACCTGGTTCTTTTTGTGTGTCGCGTGCCTTGCCTCTCATGCGTTGCCAGTAAGCGGCAAATAATTCCAAAGGGCGGCGGCGGAAAATGCTGGGTACACTGAGTACCAGCTTGCCCTCAGGCCGCATCAGGCTGCGCAATTGCCTCAATGTGGCTATCCTGGCGGTATGGTCGCCGACATGGCTGAGTACCCCAAACAGCAGCATGATCATGTCATAGCCACCCTGGGCGTTGAGTTTTTCTGCGTCACCATCGAATAAACGCATGCGTGCTGCATCTGGGTGGTTTTTTAAAAAACGTGACAGTTCGGCAATCGCGGCATGCGAGATATCATAGGCCGTCAGCCTTGCCTTAGTCTGTTGCAGCAGGGGCAGGGCATAGCGGCCATTGCCACAACCAAAATCGAGGATGTCTTTTGCTTCTTTTGCACCATTGTCGAACAGGAAGTGCAGGGTGCTTTGGTTAGGCTTGGGATAACGTTTTTCGTATTCATGGCTGGTGTAATAGCGGTCATACAAATCCGTCATCGCCTCGGTGATTTGATGATTGTCACGGATAGGTGCTGGCAAATCATCTTTCACAGGCATTCTTTCGGTGTGCTGGGGCTGATACTCTCACCGCATAACCATTGATGACCGACTTTCTTGTTCCAGGTTTTATGCATGTCATCGAGAAAGCGCGATGGCGGTATGGACCAGGATTTTTCGACTTGCTGCAAATACCCATTTCTGTGCCAGTTGATGATGGTTTTGGACAGGTATTTTTCCAGTTCACCACCACGTTCTGTGGGTGCAATCGCAATCGACCAGGGCGTAGTGAAGATGGTCGTCATAGGCATGACAAAGTCATTCGCCCATTCTGGTGCGCGCAACATGGCGGCTATCGCTGTGTCGTCATACACCAGGGCGGCACAGCGGCCATCGTGCAAAGCCTGCTTGGACCAGTCATTCGAATACAGGGCAACTACGTCAGCACCATAGGTGACAGTGACACGGCGATTATAAAAGGCACCACGGCGGCTGCAGACGCGGCGGTTTTTCAAGTCTGTCCATTCCTTGAGGTTTTCAGTCTTGCGGGTCAGCAGGTTGACGCCTGAGCTATAGTAATGCGGCAGGATAAGATTAAGTTCTTTTTGCCTCTCCGGGGTATCCGTCAGGGTGGCGATCAGGATATCGACCTGGCCGCTTTTGACGGCGTCTATGCGCTCAGCCGTCAGCACACCCACCAGTTCCAGTTGCACACCCAGCTCAGTGGCGATACTCTGTGCCAGATCAGGTTCCATGCCTATGATTTTGCCGCTACCTGTATCCTGGTAACCCCATAGCAGCACGTCTTTTTTAACGCCGACGACGAGCTTGCCGCGTTGCTTGATTTCTGCCAGGCTGGTCGCCTGCACGACGCTGCCCGGCATTAATATTGTGCTGAGCATTGTTGCATAGGCCAGGCTAAAGATGCTGGATTTGTATGTCATCATGAGGCCTGCTGATCTTCTTGTGGTTTATTGTCGGCTGCAGGGTCTTTTACAAAATGGAAGTGCAGGGCGACACAGGTAATATCATCTGATTGTGCTGCGCCATTGGCATGCAGGTCTACATCAGCCACAGTGCGGTTGACTGCTTCATTGACATCTGCAATCGGGCGGTGTTCAAACAGGGGTGGCAGGCGCTCTGGCGTGTATTCTTCATTTTGCGGATTGAAGGCTTCAGTCACGCCATCGGTATACATGAGTACATAATCACCTGCCTGCAACTGTATGGTTTTTTGAGCATAAGATATGCCATCCATGATACCAAGTGCACTGCCACCCGTCATGGGCAGGAATTCAGTGCTGCCATTACTATGTATCAGCAGCGGTGGTGGGTGGCCACCATTGACATAGGTAAGTATGCCAGTCGCTGGATCAAGCACTGCATAAAAGGTGGTGACGAAGATGCATTCATCATTGTCTTCCGCCAGTATGTCATTGGCAATGGCGATAATCTCGCCAGGCTCGCTGGCATTGCGGGTGGCGGTGGCGCGTATCAGGGTTTTTGATACCATACCGAATAGCGCTGCAGGCACACCCTTGCCGCTGACATCGGCTACAACTATGCCTATCTTGCCATTGCCTAGCGAGAAGTGGTCATAAAAATCCCCGCCTACTTCTTTGGCCGAGCGCATGATGCCCCATAGTGAAAATTCTCTCTCATTCGGCCAGTGACGCGGCAAAATCGATAACTGCATATTGGCAGCAATATCGAGTTCCTGGCGTATGCTGACGAGTTGCAGGCTTTGCTTGAAGGCTTGCGAGATGGTTTCAAACCAGGGCTTCCAGCTGCCGGGTACTGCCGGTATAGGGGCGGGGGTGAACTGGCTTTCTTGCGCGATATGTGCCACCAGTTTGGAGGCCGGTGAAATGAATTCGCGTGTGGTCACATAATAAGTGACTACCATCAGCAAAGTCAGACCCAGTATCACCAGCAGCATGATGGGGCCGCGTTCCCACAAGAGATTTTTCCAGAGCTGGTTCTTGGGAACGACATATACCAGTTGCCATGGTGCTGAAATGAAGGGATGGCGTATCAAGAGGTAGTCACCCAACTCGACTGCCTGATTGGCGGGAATGTCGGTCAGGCGTTTGCCATCTCTGAGTATGCCTGCTGGCATGATTTTTTCTAGTCTTTGCGTCGCTTGCACTTCCAGGGCATTGGCGTGAGCCTCAGGATGGGCAACCACTTCGCCATAGGCATCCACCAGGAAGGCAGTGCCAGGCGTATAGGCAAAGTCAGCATTGATGCGGTTCAGATAATCGAGACTGGTATCGATGGTGACCACGCCGCGGAATTTGTCGTCATGATAAATGGGGGCCGCAGTCGGCACCAGCAAGCCTGCAGCCGTGCCACCGTAATATACGGGAGCCCAGTACTTTTCACCGGTTGGGTTTTTCTCAGGCGTGCCCATGAGCCAGGCCTGGCTTTGATATACCTTGTCGCTATGCGGACGCTTGGCAGAATCCATCCATGGATAGGTATTGGAAAAATGATCGACCGAAATGAAACGGCTTTCACTGGCATTTGGCAAATTGAAAGCGATGGCCTGGAAGATCTGGTTCAGGTTCAGCGCCATTTCCACATCCAGATAAAACTCAGGTGTGCGGCCTGACAGTTTGCCTATACCATTCAGATTGCCAGTGGCATCTTTTTCTGGTGCCTTGTTGAGATCAAAGCTTTGCGCTTCCTGTTCCAGTTTTTTGAACAGAGGAGTATGTCCGGGATGCGTTTCTGCTTCGCTCCATACGGGTGGCGCACTATCGTAGAAATCGGCTGCTGAAATGCGCATGGCTTCCAGGCTATCGAGAGATGAGCGCAAGATGAATTCAACAAACTGCCCATGTCTGTCTACATGACCTTGTATGACCTTGATTTCTTCCGTGTGTTTTTGCCGTATCTGGAACAGGAAAAACCCCATGGTCAGCACGACGATGGCGATATAGGTGAAACCAACCAGACGATTATAGTTGCGGAAGAAGTTGATATTGTCATTGTTGACTGGTAGCACAGTGCTGGGCATTTTCTGATCCGGTGTCTGGGGGCTGGGTGTCTTTGGTCTGTTTTCTGGAAATGTTCAGGATGGAAAACTCTTGCTAAAGCGCACTTCATTGATCTCGCCATCGCGGCGATAAGCAAAGCTGTCAGCCATCTTCCTGACAAAATGCACACCCAGGCCGCCGATGTCACGTTCATCAACATCCAGTGTGGTATCTGGCTCGGCGATAGAGAAGGGGTCAAAGGCAGGTGCGCCGTCGCGTATGATGACTTCAATGCCATTGGCGATGCTCAGCACTGTGACTTCGATTTCGCCACTATCAGTTTTTCCATAACCATGCATGACGACATTGGTCAGTAATTCATCCAGCATGAGGATGATACTGTTGACAGTGCGCGCAGGTATACCCAGCCTGTCGGCCCAGCCACGCAAGGCTTCAGTCAGTGCTTCAATTTCGGCGATATGACCGGGAATGACGTGGTGGAATCTGGCATGGTCCGGCGCTGTTTTGTCATTCGGCATTCATGACTCCTCAACTGATGGTATTCGCCCGTCTATAGGATAACAAACCTGGCAATATAAAGACTCAGTATGCACATGGTTAAAGAATGTTAAAACTGATTGCTGGAAAACTAGCCGCGGGGAAAGCAGTAAAAGGTCAGTGCCATGCAGGAATTCCAGATCTATGGACAGCCATCGAGAACTGATGCGACTAACCCAGACTATTATTCCCTCGATGGAATTTTTTGTCGATGATTTCTAACGCAAAATAACAGATTTGTCGTGTTTTCTTCGCAATTTATTTTATCTGTCCACAAGTGTTGTTTGCCTGCATTCATATTGCTGTGGTGCTGCCAGATGGGTTAAACTTTTTACATCGACTCAGCCGGTTAAAAACAATGAATTCTCAATGGTTGTTTCCTACCCCGTATTGTCTTTTCGTGCGCCTGTCTGTGCGCCGCGAGCGCTATGTGCAATTCAAGGAACTGGCTGGCAAAGTGGCTTTTGCCTATCAACAGCATAGCCGTCGCATGCGCTGGATGGCTTATGCTACCGTTGCTGGCCCCGCCAATTATGTCTATATCATGCTGCCACTGGCTGAGCTGGCAGACATGGACCGTATGCCTTCACTGGACCAGGTCTTGCACGATGTGTATGGTGCTGAGAGCACGCCCTTGCTGGAAAAATTCCAGGAATGCGTCTTGCAGATGGAAAGCTTTGTACTCAACCGTGTCAATGACGGCATAGACCCGATAGAGCGCGAAACCCCACCCCCTTATTTGTATTACCTGAACCTGCAAGCCCAGCCGGGCCGCATGGGCCAGCTCATGCAAAACCTGCAGCAACTTGGTGTTGCCACCGCTGGCAGCCCCTTGTTCTGCTTCGCTACCTTTGCAGGGCCGGTCAGGCTGCATGCTTTTACCATGGGCAATACTATAGCTGAGCTCGGTGAGGTTGCCACGCTGGAAAGGCGGGTCGTGCAACACTATGGCGCCGAAGAGGGGCATAAAGTCATCGCCCAGATCCATGACACCCTGGTCGATATCGATGCCTCGATATTGCGCTATATAGGCCATCTGGATTAAGGCCGCTATGCATACCAGGGATTTGATAGCCATGTTGAGCTTGGATGCAAAAATAATTTACCGATGCATTGCCTTCAGGCATGATTTCCCCTGTCTTTTGATTTGTCCATCATGAACGATGAAAGGGCAATGACTACAAGAGTCGCATCACATGCGATTGCTGTCATCGGCATGTCATGTGTTTTTCCTGGTGCTGCCAATATAGAGGCATACTGGTCCCTGCTTGAGCAGGAAGTATGCGCCGTAAAACGCATACCGACCGAGCGCTGGGACGCGGCAGACTTGCCCGTCTCGGCAGCTCCCTATGCGGGCTTTATTGATGATGCAGCGTGTTTTGATCCAGCCTTTTTTGGCATCTCACCCAAGGAAGCATCTGCGCTGGACCCACGCCAGCGTCTGACCCTGCAACTGGCCTGGTGGGCACTGGAAGATGCTGGCATAGCTGCCGACAACCTGAAAGAAAGCCGCCTGGGTGTTTTCATCGGTGCAGTCAATGGCGAATTCCTCGGCAGCTTTGCTCATACTGATGATGTGGAAGCCCATATGGGCATAGGCATGTCAAATGCCATCATCGCCAATCGTATTTCCCATGTGCTGGGTTTGCGCGGCCCCAGCATGACGATAGACACCGCCTGTTCATCTTCACTGGTGGCAGTACACCAGGCCTGCCGCAGCTTGCAGGCAGGCGATGCCGACATGGTGCTGGCTGGTGGTGTCAGCCTGATGTTGAGGCCAGACAGTAGTGTCGCTCTGGGCAAGGGTAGCATGCTGGCTCCAGACGGCTTGTGCAAGACCTTTGACGCATCAGCCAATGGCTATGGCCGTGGCGAAGGGGCGGGCCTGGTCTTGTTGAAACGTCTGTCAGATGCTCTGGCAGATGGTGACCGTATTCATGCCGTCATACGTGGCTCAGCTACTAACCATGACGGTGTCTCGAACGGTATCACCGCCCCCAATGGACTGGCGCAAGAGAATTTGATACAGGCAGCGATTGCCGATGCTGGCTTGTCGCCATCAGCGATACAGTATGTAGAAGCACATGGCACTGGCACCTTGCTGGGTGACCCAACCGAGACCCGCGCTTTGGGGCGCACCCTGGGCCAGCAGCCAAGGCAAACACCCTTGCTGATAGGTTCAGTCAAAACCAATATCGGCCATCTGGAAGCAGCTGCCGGTATCGCTGGCCTGATCAAGCTAATCCTGGCGCTCAAGCATAAAAAAATACCTGCCAGCCTGCATTACACCCAGCCTAATCCACACATCAATTTTGAGCAATTGCGCTTGCAGGTGGTGGCGCGGACGATGGACTGGCCAAGCAATCCTGAGGCTGGCGCGCGAGCTGCTTCCATCAGCGCCTTCGGCTTTGGTGGCGCCAATTGCCATGTTGTGCTTGAAGAATTTATTCATGGATCAACAACGGAAAATCTGCAAACCAGTGAGCCAGGGATTTTGCTCTTGTCAGCATCCAGCAATGAAGCCCTGAGCTTGCTGGCACAGCAAACAGCACAAAAGCTGAAAGCTGGTGTTCAGCAAGACTTTGCCGCTATTTGCCAATTGTCTCAGCATGGTCGTGCGCACCTGCGTCACAGATTGGCGCTGGTGGCGGCAAGTGGCGGTGAAGCGGCTACACATCTGCATGCATGGCTGGATAAAGCCTATGCTGAGCAAGTTGTCACTGCTGTTGCTGCCAGAAGACCACCCAAGCTGGCTTTTCTCTGCCCCGGTCAGGGCTCGCAAAGGCCAGGCATGGCCAGGGGTTTATTCCAGTTTGCCAGCTTCCGCGCCACAATCGCAGAAGCTGATGCGGTGTTGCCCTGGTCGCTAAGCGAGTTGCTGCTGAATTCTGATGAAAATATCGACCAGACTGCTTACACCCAGCCAGCTTTATTGGCGTTGGGCGTAGGGCTGGCGCGGCTGTTGGCTGAATATGGCATCAAGCCCACGGTAATGGCAGGGCATAGCCTGGGTGAATATACGGCGGCTGTCATTGCTGGTGCTTTGAGTTTTGAGCAAGCCCTGCGTCTGGTTGAAAAGCGCGGCAGGCTCATGGGTGCCTTGACTTCAGATGGCGCCATGGCTGCAGTGCGTGCTGATGAGCAAACTATCCTGTCTTATCTGGCTGGCACAGATATCAGCATCGCTGCCGTGAATGGCCCGCAATCCGTGACTATTTCCGGTGCCAGAGATCAGCTGGATATACTCAGCCAGAAGCTGATTGCAGATGGCATACGGGTGCGCATGTTGCGCGTAAAAACTGCTTTCCACTCAGTGTTGCTCGAACCCATGCTGGCAGAGTTTGAACAGGCTTTGCAAGAGCTGGAGTGGCAGCCACTGCAAGTGTCAGTGAGCTCTAATCTGACGGGTGAATTGCTGCCCGTCGGCCATGTTTACGATACAGCTTACTGGTTAAAACATACACGCGAAGCCGTGCGTTTTGCTGACAACATCGCCGCGCTGAGTAAAACCGGCATTGATGTTGCACTGGAACTGGGTGCCATGCCCGTGCTGTCAGGCATGCTTGAAGATGTTGCAAGCGCAAACGCCAGCAATATACGCAGCCTGCCTTGTCTGGATGTGACTCAGGATGACAGCGTCGCATTCCTGAAAACAGTCGCGCACCTGCATGTACTGGGTAGCAAGCTGCAATTTGCAGACAAAAAAAATACCGCGGCTGGCGATTTCTTGCCCTCGTACCCTTTTGCCAAGGATGTCTTCCCCCTGCGCCTGGGTTTGAACAGTTTCAATGGTGGCGATGGTGGCAATGTTGTAGCGCCATCAGGCAAGGCTGTCGCAATCAGCAAGCCAGTAACAGCAAGCGCGCGCATGGTCATCAGCGATCCACTTGTTATCCGCAAACGCATCATTGCCATCATCGCAGGCTTGCTGGCGATAGATGCCAGCAAGGTAGATGCGGCTGCGCCCTTGCTGGAAATTGGTGCGGATTCATTGATACTGATGCAGGCTGTGGGCCGTATAGAAAACGAGTTCGCGGTCAAGATACCGGTACGTGCTTTCTTTGAGAATTTATCATCCATTGAAGCAGTGGCAACTTATTTGGCGGAACAGCAAGTTGCTAAAGTATCGACTGATGCAGCCGTCGAAAAAGAAGTTGAAACTGATATTCCAATAGAACCTGTCGCCAAACCCAAAAGCAATATCCTGCTCAGAACAAATCTGAGCGAAGTGCAGCGCCAGCATCTAGCGGAATTTAGTCTCGACTATTGCAAAAAAACTGCTCTGTCCAAACAACAAGCCCAGCAATACCGTCACGTGCTGGCAGACAGCCGCGCTTCGGCGGGTTTCCGTTTCTCGATCAAGGAAATGCTCTATCCCATCGTGGGCCAGCGTGCTGCCGGTTCCAAAATCTGGGACTTGGATGATAACGAGTACATCGATATCTCCATGGGTTTTGGTGTGCAGTTGTTTGGGCATGAGCCGAAATTTTTAAAAGAAGCATTGGCAGAAAGCCTGTCGCGCGGCATACGCATAGGGCCGCAGTCAGACATGGCTGGCGAGGTTGCCAGCCTCATCAGTGAATTGACGGGAGTAGAGCGCGTTGCCTTTTGCAGCTCAGGCACAGAAGCCATCATGACAGCGCTGCGCCTGGCACGGACTTTTACTGGCCGCAACAAGGTAGCGATATTCCGCGACAGTTATCACGGTCATTTTGATGGTGTGCTGGGTGAGGTCAATGATGACCCATGGAAAGTGATACCACGTGTGGCTGGCATTACACCTGGCATGGTCAGTGACCTGGCTTTTTTTGAATACGGATCGGCAGAGGCACTGGAGTTATTGCGTGGCCGCCTGCATGAATTCGCTGCGGTGCTGGTCGAACCTGTGCAAAGCCGTAACCCCAGCCTGCAGCCGCAAGACTTCTTGCGCAGCCTGCGTGCCATGACCAGGGCGGCTGGCAGCTTGTTGATCTTTGATGAAGTGCTGGTCGGTTTCCGCATACACCCCGGTGGTGCCCAGGCGCATTTTGATGTACAGGCCGATATAGTCACCTACGGCAAGATAGTCGGTGGCGGTTTGCCTGTGGGCGTCATTGCTGGTCGTGCCGATATCATGGCAGGTATTGATGGCGGGCATTGGCAATATGGTGATGCTTCTTACCCGGCGGCGGATACGACTTTCTTCGCTGGCACTTTCAACAAGCATCCGCTGGTGATGGCCGCAGCCCATGCTGTACTGACCGAGATCAAGCGAGGTGGCCCAGCTGTCTATCAAAAACTGAATGACAATACCGCCAGGCTGACTGCGGAACTCAATCAGGTTTTTGCTGCGGCCGGTGCACCTATACACATGAAGAATTTCGGCTCGCTGTTTCGCTTCGTGTTCAGCGAAAACCTTGATCCCTTCTTTTATCACTTGCTGTATCGCGGCCTGTATGTGTGGGAAGGACGTAATTTATTCCTGTCGACTGCGCACACTGATGACGATATAGCTCAGATAGTCAGCCGGGTCAGTGAGAGCGTGGCATCCTTGAAATCGGCGGGCTTTATTGCCAATGTACCTCAAGTACCAAAAACAGTAGAAGTAATTCTCTCTTTATCCAAAGCACAAAAACAATTAGCAACACTGGCAGCTTTATCTGAACAGGGTTCGGCAGCTTATGTCGTCAGCGTTGCTTTGGATTTGCAGGGCGATATCAACCATGCTGAAATTGCACATGCATTTACAAGACTGGTAGCCAGGCATGATGCCCTGAGGGCATCCATAGACCTGGAAGCAGGTGTGCAAAAAGTCGCAGCTCATGTAGATGTAAAAGTGCAGCGCCATCAAGTCACTGCCAGCACGTTGGATGCAGCCTTGCAAAACAGCGTCGCAGCCAGTTTTGACCTGACGCAGGCTGGCGCTTTCCGCATAGACTTGTTTGAGCTTGATGCACACCATGCTGTTCTGCTGTTTGCTGCCCATCATGTCTTCATCGACGGGCAATCCATGCAGATGCTGTTTGAAGAATTTGCCGTGCTCATGCATGGTCGGCAGCCAGACAGCAAACCAGACTATGCCTTATTGGCGCAACGCATGACAGATGCAGGCTCATCGCCAGAAGAACAAGAGCACAAGCAATACTGGTTAAATAAATTGCAGCAAGCACCAGTTGGCATAGAGCTGCCATGTGCCCATGCCAGGGCCAGCATGCGAGGTTTTGCAGGCCAGCGTCTGACACATGAACTTGACAAGGCCATCTTGCGCCAGCTGGAGCGAAAAGCAGGCAAACTGGGCATGTCATCCAGCATGGCACTGATTGCGGCCTTTGCTGCGACGCTACGGCGTGCCGGGGCAGGGCGGGATATGGTACTCGGAGTCCCCTATTCTGGACGCGATGAAGCGCTGGCGCATACGCCTGGGTATTGCGCACATCTCTTGCCCTTGCGTCTGAACATTCCTGCGCAGGCGAATACCAGCACGGTGCTGGCAGAAGTGAAGCAGCAATTTCTTGATGCCATCAGCCATGCCAACTATCCGCTGTCGCAACTGGTGGATGATCTTCGTCTGGCGCGCGACCCAGCCAGGCCGCCATTGGTGAATATCACCTTCAACGTCGACAAACTGGCGACCATGCCGAGCTTGCCGGGCCTGACGGTGCAGGCGTATTCCCTGCCTATACGCCATGCACGTTTTGACCTGGGTTGTAATCTGGTCGATTGGCAAGACGGTGCGCGAGTAGAACTGGATTACGATAGCCAGTTATTTGATGCTGCGGATATGCAAGAATTGCTGGACAGTTTTGTCGCCATGATAGAACGCATGGCAGGCACTGACCAGGATTTTGATGAGCGTGCTGCTGCCCGGGCTATCTGGTTACCTGCCAGGCTTGTACCAGTTTCTGATAAGCCTGGTTTGCTGCAAACATTCCGTCAGTCAGTTGAACAAGACCCGCAAGCCGTTGCCTTGCGTGTAGATGCAACTGAGCACATGACGCGTCAGCAGCTTGACCGCTTATCAGACAGGCTTGCGCGGGATATTTTAAAAGCTGAACAAAGTGCAGGCCCTGTACTCTTGCTGCTGGGCCGCAGCCTGGCTTTCCCCGTTGCCATGCTGGCGGCATGGAAGGCAGGTAAAGCTTATCTGCCGATAGACAGCAATCTGCCACAAGGACGCGTACTGGAATTGATAAAACAGGCAAAGCCTTGTTGCGTCATCTTACAAGACAATCAGGATATGGGTGATGCCTTGGCAGCACTGGACATTCCCTGCCTGCAATTGCCAGCCAGTCTTGCAGAAATCAGTGTCCCGGATCATCAGCCATTGTCCTTGCCTGAGATAGATCCTGAGTCATGCGCCTATCAGCTATTTACTTCAGGCTCCACAGGCAAGCCCAAACTGGTTGCTGTGCCACAAAGAGCAGTTCAGCATTATCTCGATGCCATTATCGCCGCCTTTGATTTGCAGCCTGGTTTGCGTTATGCCGTGATATCGACTTTTGCGGCTGACCTGGGGCTGACTACGGTTTTGCCCGCACTATTCCGCGGCGGCTGCCTCTCTATTATCAGCAACGCCCTTGCGCGTGATGCCGACGGTTATGCAGCATTGATGCAACAAACGCCGGTTGATGTATTAAAGATAGTCCCTTCGCATCTGGAAGCCATGCTGGCAGCGCAGGATAAGAAGACCATCTTGCCATTGACGCATCTGATACTCGGTGGAGAAACTGCCAGCGTCAGGCTCCTGCAAGAACTGGGTAAGCTGCAACCAGGCTGTGCCATCTTCAATCACTTTGGCCCAACCGAAGCGACCATAGGCGTCATGGTGGGCAAATGGCAGGGCGATTTGAGTGGCATGCGCTTCAGTCAGCCTTTGGGTAGTAACCGCATACACATACTCGATGCCGCAGGGCAGCCATGTGCTTTTGGCGAGGCTGGCGAGATTTATCTAGGTGGCCCTGGCCTGGCACTGGGTTATGTAGGTGTGCCTGAAGATGCTGCCAGCTCTTTCCTGTTTGCCGATATCGCTGGTGAACCTGAGCGTCTGTATCGTACGGGCGACCTCGCAGTCATGCATACGGATGGCCGCATACAGATACTGGGCCGCAAGGATGAGCAACTGAAAATACGTGGCTATCGCATAGAACCTGCAGAAATCGTCGCTGTCCTGATGGCGCAAGAGAATGTGGCGAATGCGACGGTGATCTTGCATAAGCCCGAATCCGCAGAAAAAGCAGGCCGCCCATATTTACTGGCTTATGCCGTTGCTACCGATCAGAATAATCCACTTGATACGCAAAGCCTGCTGGAGAAACTGAAGCAGAATCTACCCGACTATATGCTGCCTAAAGCTGTGATCGCCATAGACAGCATTCCGTATACCTCGAATGGTAAACTGGACATGGCTGCCTTGCCCAGACTGGATGATGAACAAGATAATCCAGTGACGCCAAATGCCATAAGCTCAGAAGCCGAGACTGTGGTACTGGTAATCTGGCGCGAACTCTTGCAGCGCGAAAACCTGAATACGCAGGCAGATTTTTTCCAGAGCGGTGGCGATTCCATCCTGGCGATACAGATGATAGCCCGTTTGCGCCAGGCTGGTTGGCAGGCCAAGGCCATGGATTTATATGCAACGCCGCAATTGGCGGATTTTGCAAAGAAACTCTTGCCTGTCGGTGAGGTGGCTGGTGCGGATATTTCACCTGAAGGCATATGTGGACTCTTGCCTGCGCAACTCAGATTGCAAGAGCTGATGCATGAGATGCCGGCGCATTTCAATTTATCCGTCTTGCTGGAAATGGCAGACTGGGTCAGTGCTGAAATGCTGGAGCAGGCATTGCAAGTGCTGATAGCGCAACATGATGCATTGCGCCTGAGCTTTAGTGATGAAGCTGCGCATTTCAATGAACTTCCTGATACGCCAGTTTTACATCTGACTAAAGACTACCAGAAAGTGCAGGCCTCATTGCAGCCTACACAAAGGTGTTTGCTGGCTGCGGCATGGACACCTGCAAGCGAAGGACGCGCATCGCAACTTTTGTTAGTAGTGCATCATCTGGTCAGTGACGGTATCTCCATGCAGATTTTGCTGGAAGGCTTGCGGCAGACACTGCTGGATTTGCAGGCAGGCCGTGCCCCTGCATTGGGTAGAAAAACAGCATCAGTACAAACCTGGGCAGAACACCTGAAGCGCCAGGCCAGCCAGGATGCCGTACTGGCAGAGGCTGAGTATTGGGAAATCTGCACCTCAATCCCCGCGCCGGAATTACCTGGCAGTGGTGATGGCTATGGCTGCATTGCCGAAGAAGCACAAATCAGCGTCATCCTGCCCGCAGAAATCACCAGCCGCTTTTTACAGGGTCTGCCAGATGCAGCAACGGAAGATATTCTGATTGCTGCCCTGACTCTCTGCCTGGGTGACTGGACAGGCGAGCCTGTCGCTTATCTGGAACTGGAAGGCCATGGTCGACAACTGGAACAGGCTGAGCTGGATGTCAGCCGCAGCGTGGGCTGGTTCACCAGCCGTTACCCGGCCTGGTTTGACCTGACAGATATCAATGCAGAGTCTGCTGCCAGTGAGATTGCAGCGCAGCGCAGCGACATACCTGCGCATGGCTTTTCTTATGGGCTGTTGCGCTACCTCGGCCCGGACAAAGTGCGTGCCACGCTGGCACAAGGGCAGATGCCTGAGATCAGCCTGAACTACATGGGGCAGATCAAGCCACCGCCTGATGATGTCTGCAAGCTCTTGTCATGGTCGCCAGACCGTCAGGATAGAGATGCAGAAAGAGCAGGGCACTTGCCACGCCTGCACAAGCTCGCGATAGAAGCTTACATTGTTGATGGTTGCCTGCACTTGCTGTGGCAATACCATGCAGCCAGTTATCAGGAACAGGAAATACGTAGCGTCGCGCAGAAAATGGCGGCACACATTGCCAGCATCTTGAACAGCAGCACTGCGACAGAGGTAAAACATAGGAAGGAAGAAATAGCATGAACACGATGCCCAAACCCGGACTGAACCTGCGCCGCCCTGCTGTGCGCCTGTCGGATGGCAGCCTGGTCGATAAGCAGCCCTTTAACAGTGAATCAGGTTTGCCACTGGTCTTGCGGCCACATGCAAAAGGAGTGGATTTTCTGGGCTGGATCAGAGACAACCAGGCGCAGTTGCAGCAGGATTTATTGCAATACGGTGGTTTGCTATTCCGTGATTTTGATATGCGCGGCGTGCAGGATTTCCAGGCTGGCCTGAATGCCTTTGGCGTGCAGCTCATGAACTACATAGAAAAAGCCACGCCGCGCAAACAGGTGGATGGCCAGGTATATACCTCGACCATTTTCCCGCCTGAACATGTGATTGCCCTGCATAATGAATTGTCTTATGTACGCCAGTGGCCGGGGCGTATCGCCTTTTTTTGCGAAGTCGCTGCCGAGACTGAGGGCGAGACGCCTATCGCCGATGTGCGCCGTGTATTGGCTGCGATAGATACTGAAGTTAAAGAGAAGTTCCGCCGCCTGGGCTGGATGCTGGTGCGTAATTTTGGTTCTGGCATAGGGCCATCCTGGCAGCATTCGCTGGCAGTAGAGAGCAGGGAAGAAGCCGAAGCCTATATGAAAAAATCAGATACGCAATGGACCTGGATGGAGGGCGACAGGCTGCGCACTTCACAAGTGCGTTCCAGCATACGCTGCCATCCGCAGACCGGTGAAGACCTGTGGTTCAATCACATCGCTTTCTGGCATCCATCCAGCATGACAGATGAAATCCGTACCTCACTGACAGGTGACCTGGGTGTGGAGAACCTGCCGTATAACACTTTCTATGGCGATGGTACGGTGATCCCGGATGAAGTAGTGGCGCACCTGCGTGCTGCCTATGATGCAGAAACCGTCAAGTTTCGCTGGCAACCGGGTGACCTGCTCTTGCTCGACAATATGCTGGTTGCGCATGGCCGTTCCAGGTTCACCGGTGAACGCAAGATACTGACGGCCATGGGTGATGAAGTGCACCCGGCCAGTGTCTTGCCAGGATCAACAAGCTAAAAAAACAAATGAAACCAGGGATGCGCAAGTGAGCAGCAAATTAAAAAGCGGTTTTTCATTGTCACCAGTCCAGCAAAGACTGTGGCAACTGGCGCAAAGAGATGGTCAGCAGACTTATCTGGTCAGCATTGACTTTCGCTGCGCTGGCGTGGATGAAGTAATATTGTGCCGTGCCTTTGACCATGTACTGGCCAGGCATGAAATCCTGCGCATGGAATTTGGGGTATTGCCCGGCATGCAGTTACCCGTGCAGGCACCTGCCGAAACACTGGAATCTGCACAAATAGCGCCACCGCAGTTGGCCGCGATCCATGAAGATCAGCGCGCCTGCCTGCAAAGACTGAATGACAGTCATTATCGGCTCGGTCTGTCTGCGCTGTGCGCAGATGCGCAGACTGCCTTGCTGATATTGGGAGAAGTCGAAGAAGAACTGGCAGAAGGACTGGCAAATACAGCATGGCGTGCCGCGCCGCATGCTATAAAATTTGAGGAAGAAGACCTGCCTTTCACCAGCCTGGCGCAATGGCAGCACGATATGCTGGCAGAACCCCAGGATGTGCAGTTGCCAGTCTGGGATGCGACAAACAGTCTGGGGGCAGGCAATCTGCCAGACTGGCCTTTCATGCGTAGGCAGCGCCAGGCCACACCCTATGTCAAGCGCCAGCCACTTGCATTGCCAGCGGACTTGTCCGCCGCCCTCAATGCCCTGGCTGACAAAAACCAGTTGCCAATCGCGCATTTGCTTTATCTCTCCTGGGCAGTATTGTTATACAGATTAAATCTGCATTCACCTGCCGTGGCCTATCAGGCCAATGGCCGTGCTTATGAAGAAATGGCTACAGCCATAGGGCCTATGGCTCGGTTTATCCCGCTGCATACTGTCATTAATCCGCATGCCAGCTTTATTACATTGCTGAAGACGTATAGCACTACCATCGATGAAGTCTGTGCCCTGCAAGACTATATCGCGCCGCTGGATAGCAAACAGGGCCTGGCGTCAGGTTTTTGCTGGCAGCAGGCGAGCCCAGGCAAACTGATAACAGCAGATGCGCCTTTCGCCTGGACAGATGAATGTCTGCTGGTGTTGTCAGCTTATGCAGACGCAACAGGCCAGCTGCAACTGTATGTTGATTACGATATGGCAGTCTGCGACTCTGCCTGTATGCATCATCTGGAAGAAGAATTACTGACCCTGCTGGCATCCATAGTCGAGAGCCCGGACGCACAGATAGATCAATTGACACTGCTAGGCCCCAATGAGCGGCAGCAGATCATGCATGAATTTGCCGGGCCGTCAGTGCCGCCAGCAGGACCATGGCAGGCACCAGTGCAAGATATTCTTGCTAGCCTGGCAAAGCATCCCGAACAGATATTCATACAAAGCCCGCTGACACTATTGAGTGGCCAGGCTTGTTCACATCGCATAGCGGAACTGGCACAACATGTGTTGCTGGCCAGGCAGCAGGACGAAGCCAAGGCCAGGGTGGTGGCAGTATTGCTGGACCGCAGTGTGGACATGATCACCAGTATGCTGGCGATACAGGTGGCCGGGGCAGCTTACCTGCCGCTCGATACAGCATATCCTGAAGAGCGCATTGCCTTCATGTTGCAAAACAGTGGCGTCAGCGTATTGCTGACCAGCGCGGCTATTGCAGCTCAATTCAAGCAGCAAGCTGCATTTGCAGGTTTGCTGGAAAAGATAAAACTGATCACGGTTGATACCTTGCCTGCACTTGAAGATATAGCGGAACCGCAATTTCCTGTCTTGCGAACCATTGACCTCGCATACCTGATTTATACCTCGGGTTCGACTGGCCAGCCCAAGGCTGTCGCCGTAACACATGGCGCACTCGCCAATCACATGCAATGGATGCTCAGGGATTTACCGCTGGATGCAGACGATGCAGTGCTACAAAAAACTGCCATCAGTTTCGATGCTTCGGTCTGGGAAGTATTTGCCCCCTTGATGGCAGGCGCCAGACTGGTACTGGCTGCACCCGGCGTCGAAAGAGATCCAGAAGCCTTGTTGCAGACTCTGCAGGATTTCGATATCAGCGTGCTGCAACTCGTGCCCAGCATGTTGCGCATGATGGTAGGTCAAGCTGAATTCGCCAAATGCCTGCGCCTGCGTCGCCTGTGTTGTGGCGGTGAAGTGCTGGATGCCGAGCTGGCGCGCCAGGTGCTGGCGGCTTTACCAGCCGGTGCAGAGTGTATCAACCTGTATGGCCCTACTGAGGCCACAGTGCAAGTCGTCTATGAAAAAGTCAGCATGGATGATGTGGTGCTTGCCATCGGCAAGCCCATAGACAATACCCGCATCTATGTCCTTGATGAATATCTGCAGCCGCAAGCCATAGGCGTACGTGGGGAAATGTATGTGGCAGGTGCCAGCCTGGCGCAAGGCTATTACCAGCGTGATGCCTTGACGGCAGAACGTTTCGTCAGCGATCCATTCGTGCATGGCGAACGCATGTATCGCACGGGCGACCTTGGTGCCTGGCGCATGGACGGCAAACTCGATTGCTTTGGCCGCGCAGACCGGCAAGTCAAACTGCGCGGCTACCGTATAGAACTCGGCGAGATAGAAGCCATTGTTGCCGCACAGACCGGGGTGTTGATGGCTGTCGTGGTAGTCGATAGGGATGCCGCAAACATAGACCAGTTATTGTGCTTTTATACGCTCAAGCCAGGGGCGAGCCTGACAGTCGCCAGCATCAAGGAGAAATTGGCTGCTGCCTTGCCTGACTATATGCTGCCAAACTGGCTGATACCGATTGATGACTTCCCCTTCATGCCCAATGGTAAGGTCGATAACAAGGCCTTGCTGAAGCTGCGGCCATCGAACACCGCCATCTCGCAGGCACCGCGCGACACGCTGGAAATGCGTTTGGAACGTATTTGGGAAAGTGTCCTGCATGTATCCCAAGTTGGTATCACCAGCAATTTCTTTGACCTCGGTGGGCATTCCCTGTTGGCCGTACGCCTGATGGCTGAGATAGAAAAAGAATTTGCACACAGGCTGCCACTGACTTCGCTATTTTCTGCGCCCACCATCGCAGCCCAGGCAGAGCTGTTGCGCAATGAGAGCCTGCAACTTGATCCTGTCGTGATACCTATACGTGCAGGCAATCCCCAACATACGCCCATCGTGCTAGTACATCCTACCGGCGGCAGTGTCTTGTGTTATCGCGACCTCGCCAGTGGTCTGACGACAGACCGGCCAGTCATCGCCCTGCAAGACCCTGGCCTCATGGGAATAGCGATTTATGAAAGCGTGGAGGAATTGGCTAGCCTGTATCTGGACAAGATTACCCCACTGGTCAAGGACCAGCGCTATCTGCTGGCAGGCTGGTCATCGGGTGGCGTCATCGCCTATGAAATGGCAAGGCAGGCGCTGGCGCGCGGTTATGAAATTGCCTTCCTGTGCCTGATAGACAGCCAGGTTGCACCTTTGGCTGAATCTGCGCCGCCGCGTGAACGTTTATTGCGCTCCATCTCACGCCTGATTGCGCACAAGGCAGACATCGCCTGTCCAGATTTATCTGGCCTGCCATTTGATATCGCATTGCAGCGCTTGCTGGAACTGGCACGCGAAGCCGACTATGTACCACCACATGCCGATGAAAAAGAAATCGCCCGGCTGTTCCATGTGTTTGAAAAAAATGTGACTGTCATAGGCCGCTATGCTGCTGGCCCTTTGCCACGCCGTACTTTGCTCATGAAAGCCACACAGGCTTTGCCAGAAGCGATACGTGAAGCAGCAGTGCACTACAACTCGGAAGAAAAACACCTGGGCTGGGACAAACTCTGCTTTGTCAAGGTGCGCGATATTGTCGGCGACCATATGTCGATGATGGAGACACCGAGAGTCAATGCGGTAGTAGTAGCCCTGGACCAGGAATTGAAGGAAGTCGAGCGCCTGCATGGCCTGGGGCGGCAAATACTCTTGCCCATGCTGGGCCTGTAGCTAGTAATGAAAAACTTGTTTTTGTACTTTTCCCTACTGTAAACATTGATGAGGGCTGGAACAAATATGGAAATGGTTTTCCCCCTGACGGCCATGCAACAAGGCATGCTGTTTCACCACTTGCGTGAACCGGCCAGCGCTGCTTATTTCCAGCAATTGCAAGTGCGCCTGCAAGGTGATCTTGATACCGCAAAATTGCAGCAAGCCTGGGAAACCGTCATTGCCCATCACTGCGCCTTGCGCATGCGTTTCTTGTGGACAGGGGATCAGCCGCGCCAGCAATTGCAGGCTGCGATCGTCCTGCCATTCAAAGTCGTCGATTATCAATGTTCACCCAGGTACGAGCATGAAGCCTTGCGCCAGCAATTCTTACAGGCAGACAGCCAGCAAGGCTTTGCACTGGATAGCGCGCCGCTGATGCGCGTCAGCATATTACGCTGGGCCGAACATGAATGGGAGATGATATGGAGCCATCATCACCTGATACTCGATGGCTGGGCATCTGGCCTGGTGCTGGCTGCGGTGGCACAACAGTATGCAGATTTATTGCAGGGCAAGGCAGCCAGCCTGCCAGCCGAGCGCCCCTATACTGACTTTTTACACTGGCTGGGCAAACGCGATAACCTGGCAGCAGAAGATTACTGGCGTCATACCCTGCGCGGCTTTGAGCAAGCGACCAGTTTACCGGTGTTGAAACGCAACACAGGAACGGCTGCAAAAGTCCTGGCTTTTGAAAGCCTGCTGGCTGCTGATGACTTTAGTGCATTATCAGCCCTGTCGCAAAAAACTGGCGTCACCACAGTCAGCGCCATCATGGCTTGCTGGGGTTTGCTCTTGTCACGATATGCAGACAGCAAGGACGTGCTGTTTGGCATCACCACATCTGGCCGGTCTGCTGAACTGGATGGGGTAGAGCAGATGGTGGGCCTGTTCATCAATACTATCCCGCTGCGCGTCAGGCATGGCGCAGACCACAGTATTGCCAGCCTGCTGAGCGATGTGCACAGACACCTGGCAGCATCGCGTGAACATGAGCACAGCAGCCTGAGTCGCGTGGCTGAATGGAGTGAACTGCCGTCGGGCCAGGCACTGTTTGACACTATCGTCGTCTATGAAAATTACCCGCTGGCGGTGCAGGGCAATCAACTGGGTGGTGCCAGCATCATCGATTACCATTTGCAGGAAGAATCGAATTATCCGCTGACCTTGATCGTCGAGCCGAAAGATGATGGCCTGCATTTGCGCCTGCTGGCAGACACTACGCGCATAGAGCCCGCAACAGCGCAAGCCATGCTGTATCAATACCGCTTCTTGTTGCAGCAACTGGCGCATGCGAATAGCGAGCAGCCTGTCAGCGATTTGTATTTGCTGACAACAGAGCAGCGTGAACTGCAATTACAGCAATGGAATGACACTGCCTGCGCATATGACACTACGGCCACGCTGGCGAGTATTTTCATAGATCAGGCAGCTCGTACACCGAACGCAACAGCCCTCATTGACGCGCAAGGCAGTATGAGCTATGCCAGTTTGCAAGACAGGGTCAGCCAGGTGGTGCATGCCATCAATGCCCTGGGATTGAGCGCGAATTCACCAGTCGCCATCAGACTCACGCGTGACCGCGACATGCTGGTTGCCCTGTTGGCGGTAGTCGCCAGCGGCCATCACTATGTGCCTATCGAACCGCAACTGCCTGCTGCCCGCGTCATGGCAATTTTTGATAGCCTGCCGGTGCGCTGCATACTGACGGTCGGCACTTTGATGGATAGCACGCAGGCCCTGGCAAATGAACGGCAATTGCAAGTCGTCTGTGTTGATAAGACGACAGTCTTGCCAGTCGCAGCCTTGCAAAATCGGGCACGCCCGCAAGACCCGGCTTATGTGATTTTTACATCCGGTTCCACCGGCAAGCCCAAGGGTGTGCTGGTCTTGCATCAAAAAGCCATTAACCTCATAGAGTGGGTGAACCACACATTTGACATAGACGCGCAGGACAAACTCTTGTTTGTCACTTCACCCGCATTTGATTTGTCCGTGTATGACATCTTTGGCATATTGGCCGCAGGCGGCGTCGTCAGGATCGCCAGTGAGGCCGAGATTGCTGATCCTGAGCGTTTGCTGAAAATAATAGAAACGGAAAATATCAGCTTCTGGGATTCCGCCCCTGCGGCTTTATGGCAACTGGAATCATTATTGCCACAAGGTTCTGCGGTCACTGCCACTGCCAGGCTGCACCTGATCTTCCTCAGTGGTGACTGGATACCGCTGGCCCTGCCAGACCGCATGAAAGCCGCTTTCCCCGGCGTCTGCGTCGTTGCCCTCGGAGGTGCGACTGAGGCGACGATCTGGTCTAATTACCATATCGTGGGACAGTTACAGCCAGACTGGGTCAGCGTCCCTTATGGCAGACCTATACAGAACGCCCGTTACTATATCCTTGATGCAGACTTGCAGCCTTTGCCTGTGGGCCTGCCCGGCGACTTGTATATAGGTGGTGATTGCCTGGCCGAAGGTTATGTGGGCCAGCCTGAGTTGACGGCAGAGCGCTTCCTGCATGATCCCCATGCAAGACCGGATGTGCAGGATGCACGCATGTACAAAACGGGCGACCGTGCCCGTTTTTATGCTGATGGTGTCATGGAATTCCTTGGTCGTCTCGATAACCAGGTCAAGATACGCGGCTTTCGCATAGAGCTGGGTGAGATAGAAATCGCCATGGGCAGGCATGCAGCGATACGTGATGCGATTTGCATAGTCCATGACCACAATGACGCTGGCCCGGCCTCGGGTAAATCCGACAAGGAATTGATTGCCTACTATGTCCTGCACCACGGCCAGAATTTGGGAGCAGAGGAGTTGCGCCTGCATCTGCAAGCGCAACTGCCCACCAGCATGCTACCCTCGCATTTCTTGCAGCTGGACAGTGTGCCAGTGTCAGTCAATGGCAAGGTGGACAGGAAAAACCTGCCACTGCCTGAGCGCAAGGGCAATGCACATGCACAGCAGCAGGCTAGTACTGATGCCGTGCAGGACATCATTGCAGCGGCCTGGTCAGAAGTATTGTCTGTGCCGGGCGTGCATGCCAGTGATGATTTCTTTGCCTTGGGTGGGCATTCATTGCGGGCAACAGTCGTCATGGCAAGGTTACGCGCTGCCTTCTCGGTGGACCTGCCTTTGCGCCTGATATTTGAATATCCAACCCTGCATTCTTTGGCAAGAGCAGTACGCGAATTACTGAGCGGTCATGCGCCAGTAGAGGCTGCGGCTTTACCCACATTGAATCGGGCTCAGGGTTTGCCCTTGTCACGTGCGCAATCGCGCCTGTGGTTTTTGCACCAGATGGAGCCAGCCAGCGCCAACTACAATGTCGCACTGGCGGCACGGTTGGATGGCAATCTGGATCAGGCTGCTTTCCAGCGCGCGGTACAACAAGTGGTGGCACGCCATGAAATCCTTAACCTGTGCATACAAAAGCAAGGGCAGGGTGCTGTCATGCAGGTTGTGGCTGATGACGCTGAGTTGTCAATTAATGTTGAAGATATCGCTAAAGAAAATCTGGATGAAATACAGATCAATGCCAGACTCAAACAACTGGCCAGCCAGGTCTTTGATCTGGAAAATGAAAGACCGGTACGTCTGAGCCTCTTGCTCAATGGCGAGCAGCAAACCTATGTGCTGATACTGATACATCACATCGCCACAGATGGCTGGGCGATTGCGCTGTTTGCGCAAGAACTCTTGCAAGCCTATGCCGCTGAGATAAGCAACGCCCAGGCATTTGCAGAACCCGCATTGCAATACGCTGACTTCAGCCACTGGTGGGAACAACAGGTGCAGGCGCAATATCTGGATAAGGAAATGCAATACTGGAAGCAGCAACTTGCTGCCTTGCCACGCTTGAACTTGCCTGCCGATTTTCCTCGCCCGGCAAACAGCAACCATGCTGGTGCGCGTATCGGTTTCGGGTTTGATAGCAAACTGTCCGATGATTTGCGCCGTGTCGCACGCCAGCATTCCGCTACCCTGTTCATGCTCTTGCTGACGGCTTTTCATGTCGTCCTGCGCCACAGGTCTGGCCAGGATGATATTGTTGTTGGCAGCGATATCGCAGGCAGGGATCATCCACTGGCAGAAAAAATACTGGGCTTCTTCGTTAATCAACTGGTCTTGCGCAGCAATTTTGCTGACTGCCACAGCTTTGCCGATATACTGGGCAAGGTCAGGCAAACCAGTTTGCAAGCCTATTTCAATCAGCACCTGCCATTTGACTTGCTGGTGCAGGAGTTGAACCCACCACGCGATGCTGGCGGCATGCCACTATTCCAGCACAAGTTTGTTTTGCAAAATGCACCGCTGGCGCAACTCGACAATAAACACTTCCAAATACAGGCAGTCGATTTACATACTGACACCGCCAAATACGATTTGCTGCTGACTGTCATTGATGAGCCACAATTGCGTGCCACACTGGAATTCAGTACTGACTTATTTACCGTAGCAACTGCACAAAGCATACAACGAGAATTTATCGCCGTGCTGGGCCAGGTCGCTGCCGACGCCAGCATCAGCTATGCCAGCCTGACCAGCATGTTGTCACTCGATGGTGCAGAGCGTCAGGAAGCGGCAAAACGTGATTTGCGCAAGAGTGGTTTGCAAAGACTGAAAGAATTGCGCAAGCCAGGGGTAACACCATGAGCAACACCATCATGAAAGATGCGATGACGGAGCAAGCAAGCATTACTGCCCATAAAGTAGAACGGGTTTTGTGGGATGTGACGACAGTAGCGGCTGAGCTGCATACAGCCCTGTCAGCCATTTTGCCCGATCTCGATGCGCGGCTGGCAGCACTGCGTGTCAATCTGCCTTGCGCACATGGCATTAACCCTTTTCAGTCTGGTGCATACCAGCGGCCTTATCGCCACTTGCGGGCTTTTTACCAGGATACTGGCGCAGGTGTGCTGGCGCACAAGGGTACGGAAGTGTATGCGCATGACCGTGACCAGCATCTGGCGGTCCTGGCGCAATTTCGCATTGATTATCCCGTGCGCGGTAAGTCGCTGTTTTCTGCGGCTGAGCATTTTGCCCTGGTCGAACAAAAAATCCCGCTGGCCATCAGTGCCTTTGAAGCAGTGGAGGATGCGAAAGCTGCCTGCATGTTGCAGCAGGCGCATCTACGGCGTTTCGGCCAACTGGCTTGCATACCGACGCCCTTGCTGGTGCTAGCCTGGCCTGCGTCGGCACGCGATAGCCATCTCACGGCCTTGCGTAGTCTGCTGTCAGAAAGGGCAATGCGCATAGTGGAAACTTCATCCGCAGATGGCCTGGCGGCAATTATCTATCATTACCCCAGTCTGCCATTACGTGTTGCGCATTTGCCTGTGGAATTGAAAAAGCTTGGCGATACACCCTGGCTGCAGAGACTGAGCAGCCTGACGGCGGGCTATGGCCTGACACCAGAACAGGTGGTAGACCGCTGGATAGACCTGGTCGCCCGCATGCTAGTACTGGGTTTCTTGCCTGGCCGCACAGAACACATAGGCATAGGTCATTGTCTGGAAATGCAAAATGCCGTCATCGATGGTGGTTTTGTCGATCTGGGTTCCATCATCCCCATGGCTGAAGTCAGGAGCGATGCTGCTTTCATGGAAATGCTGATGGCTGCTTTTGCTGACCTTAGTAAAACCGTGCGCCACTTCATGCTGGGGCCGGTGGCCGATGTAGAGGCGGAATACCGCAACCCATCCCTACTCATGCTGGCCTGCCTGCAAAGAGTCGTGCCTGCACTCTTGCAAAGATTGCGCACCTATCCTGATCTGGAGCCACGCCTGCAAGCTTATCTGGATCGCAGTGAGGCTAGCTGTTTCAGTGCACTGGCGGAAGAATTTCAGTACCTGAGCCCGGCCATGCTCAATCCAGCGGAGCATGCATGATGACAGCGCGACTGCTTACCGCCATGGTGCCCGGCCTGGATGCGATGTATAAACCTGTCGATCTGGTACAAAGGCCGACACCCATCAGCCATGAAACCAGCCTGGCAGCACGCTGGAATTTGCAAGCGCTATGGGTAAAGCGTGATGATCTCAGCTCACCGATATACGGCGGCAGCAAGGTCAGGAACCTCGAATATTTCTTTGGTGACGCTATCGCCAAAGGCGCGACCAGCGTCGCCACCATGGGGCCACTGGGCAGCCATCAGGTATTGGCGACAGCGACTTTTGCACGCATACACGGTCTGCATGCACGTGCCTTGCTGACACCGCAGCCAAATGTACATGAGGCAGGCTTGAACAAGCGCCTGCTGCCAGCATTGGGGATGGAATTCCTGCGCTGTGAGCGCTTCCTTGACGTGCCGATGGCTTTCCTGCGCATACGTTATCGTCGTCATCAGGGACAGCGCCCTTACTGGATACCACCAGGCTCGCATCATCCCATAGGCGTGCTGGGCGTCATCGAAGGCGCTCTGGAAATTGCGGCTGCCATCAAAAGCGGTGAGCTACCGATGATCGATGACATCGTCATACCCACCGGTACTTGCGCCACCGCATCCGGCGTCTGGCTGGGCCTGGCAATGGCGGGTTTGCCCATACGTGTGGTGGCGGTGCGCATGGTACCGATGATGATCACGGGGCCTGCCAAGATGAAAAAACTGGCGATGAAAACCCTGGACCTGTTGCGCCAGGCTGGTTATGCCAAAGAACCACAGTTTGGCGACATACTCTGGGTTGATGACTTTGCCGCACCAGGTTACGGGCAAAGCAATGCAGATGCCGACGAAGCTGCCAGGGAAGTGGCAGAGGCCAGCAATTTCCGCACCGAGACTACCTATATTTCCAAGACCCTGGCGATGTTCCGCAAATCCACCTTGCAAGGGCGGCGTGTGCTGTTCTGGAATACCTATAGCGCGGTTGATCCTGACCCTTCCACAATCACTGCAAAGGCGGCCGCATGAGTAGCTTGAGCTTATCCCTGCTGGATCTGGGTATTATTGCCCCCGGCCAGAATGGTGTCGATGTGGTGGCGCAAACCTTCAGGATGGCGAAGCTGGCCGATCAACTGGGTTATGAGCGCCTATGGCTGGCCGAACACCACGAATCCCATTTCTCATGGGCAGCACCAGAAATGATGCTGGCTGCGCTGGCGCAAGCCACGCAGCGTATAGGCCTGGGTTCTGCGGCCGTATTGTTGCCGCTATATAGCCCGCTGGCCGTGGCAGAGAATTACCGCGGCTTATCTGTCTTGTCAGGTGGTCGTGTCGTGCTGGGAGTTTGTGGCGGCGTGCCTGCTGATCCAGTTGCATTGGCCGCATTGACAGGTTCTGATGAACCACCCGCTGTCATCACCAAACAGTTTGCTGAAAAGCTGGCGAATCTGAAGCGCTACCTGGATGGTGATTTCCCTGATGGACACCGCTTTGCCCACGCAGCAACGCCATGCTTTGCGGAGCGTCCGTCACTGTGGATCATGGGCTCAGGCTTTGGTACGGCAGAGCTGGCAGCAAAGTCGGCAGCCAGCTATGCCTACTCGCTATTCCACCGTGCCAGTACGCAAGATGCTGCCATCACCGCAGCCTATCAACGCCAGTATGGCGAATACCAGGGTAATACAGACAAGGCAAAAATCGCCATTGCCCTCAGTTGCGTCTGTGCTGATACCGAAGAGATTGCCCAGGCTCAAAAGCAACAGGTAGAAAGCTGGATAGGCAGTACCATGTGCGTCAATATCTGTGGTACGCCAGCATCCTGCCGCGACCAGATACTGGCGATACAGGAGCGCTACGATGCCGACAGCATCATCATCTACCACATGTGGCATATCGAAGAACGCAAGCGTGCAGCCATAGTCGCACTGGCTGAATTATTTCAATTGCCAACGGATATGCAGACATGAAGGCCAGTCCCCTGACATTACTGGATCAATACCGTGCCCACATGGACTTGGATGCTGATGCCGCAGCCATGTCCTGGGTGCCAGAACGCTCGCAAGACCTGGCCGAGCACCTGAGCCGTCAGGAGCTGTATGCCGCCAGTGAAAGCATAGCCCAGGGCCTGTTGCAATTGAGCTGGACTGATGATCATCCGCGCATGATGATACTGGCGTTTTCGCCGGGGCTGGATTTCATACTGGCTTTCCTGGCTTGTCAGATTGCGGGCATCATCGCCATCCCCATTGCCATGCCCAGACGTGGTCGTGAGGCGCATATACTGGAAGCCATCGTCAGCAATTGCGGTGCGACGATGTTGCTGACCAGCGAGACTGAAGTGTTGCGATTACAAGATGTGTTTGCCTCCAGCCCGGTTCTGGAAGGCATGCATATACTCAGCACTATACAGTTGAAAGTATTGGGTGTGGGCAGGGACATGACGGGGCGCAAGGCGCAAGACTATGCCTTCATCCAGTACACCTCCGGCTCCAGCAGCTTACCCAAGGGCGTGCTGGTCAGCCACAGCAACCTGGCTGCCAATCTGGCGCAGATACAAAAAGACTTCAGGGTCGATCCCGAGTTTGTCATGGTTAACTGGCTGCCGCATTATCATGACATGGGTTTGATAGGTGGCTTGTTGACGCCCATCTACGGTGGTATACCCTGCGTCAGCATGGCACCATCGGCCTTCATCAAACGCCCGGTGCGGTGGCTGCAACTGGTGTCGGCGCAAGATGATGGCCGCAAGGTCATGTCCGGCGGCCCCAATTTTGCCTATCAGCTTTGCGCTGACCGGATAGCGGATGAGGATATATGTAGTCTGCACTTGCAAGCCTGGAAGACAGCCTACAACGGTGCCGAACCGATACGTGCCATCACCCTGCAAAAATTTGAACATCGTTTTGCCCAGGCCGGCTATTCCAATACAAATATGCTGACCTGCTATGGCCTGGCAGAAACCACGCTGTTTGCCACCGGCAACCATGATCCTGTCATACGCATGGTGTCGGTATTGGGTTTGGAGCAGGGCAATCTAGGTGCACCGCTGAATGAAGATGACAGCCGTCAACTGGTCGCCAGTGGTTATGCCGACCCTGAGCGCATAGCCATTGCCGACCCTCTCAGCAAACTCAGGCTGGTCGATGGCAAGATAGGTGAAATCTGGATCACTGGCCCCAGTGTGCCCGAGACCTATTTCAATAACCCTGAACAAAGCCAGCTGACTTTCCATGCCCAGCTCGCTGACCAGCCTCAATCGCGCTATCTGGTGACAGGCGATATCGGTGCCGTTGTTGATGGGCAACTCTACGTCACCGGGCGCAGCAAAGAGTTAATGATACTGAATGGCCGCAATATATATCCACATGATGTGGAAGCATTGATACAGAATACAGTCGCCGGGATTGAGGATGTTGCCGTTTTTTCCTATGATGATGCGAGTGCCAAAAATGAAAGCATTATCGTCATCTGCGAGTTGGCACGTACTGCCAGAAGCTGGTTTTCTGACAGCCATGAACAGATCCTGAATACGGAATTGGAAAAACTCGCCAACCAGATCAGGCTGGCGATAGCACCGGCAGAAATCACGATTACGCATCTGCGTTTTGTTGGCCCCATGGGCATCAGCAAGACCACCAGTGGCAAGACCAGTTATGGGCAGAACCGCAGGGTTTTTGCAGAATTGCCTGACAACATCAGATCACGCACTGCATCGGCAGAATATCGCAATAAAGAGTAAGTCAAATTACATTCCAGGGTAGACAATGACGGACGCAACCGCAAATAGACAATGGAAGGCAGATCAGCTGGAAGACTGGCTGGTCAAGCGTGTGGCAAATATACAGGGGCAGTTGGCGGACGATATTGATCCCGACATGCCCTTCAATAGCCTGGGCCTGGATTCTGTTGATGTCATGGACCTTATCGTGGAACTCGATGAATTACTGGGTATGGAAATTGAATCAACCATCATTTGGGATTATCCGACGATACGCCTTTTGTCTGGCTATCTTGCCGATTTGCTTTCCGGGACACACGCACTGAAATGAGGTCATCATGTCAGTTTCTCGCCGCATCGTATTCTGTGATCCGAGACAGCACTGCCTGAGCAGTTTGCTGTTATTCGTTTTGCTGCCTTTTTTCATGGCTGCCTGTGGTGACAAACCCAAGGCAGTACAGGCAGATATCACCCCCAGGGTGAAAACTGTGACGGCACAGGCTGGTGGTGAACAGCGCTTCCGTTCCCTGGTTGGGGAGTTGCAGCCAGCAGAGGTTTGGAACCTGGCATTTCCGGTACAGGGCAGGGTTATACAACTTGCCGTCAATGAGGGGGATAAGGTTAAGAAAGGTCAGGTGTTGGCCAGGTTGGACCCCATGGCCTATGAACTCAAGTTGAAAAACGCCCAGGCCGGTCTGCAAAGTGCGATGACAGAGCGCAAAGAAAAGCGCGATGCCCTGGCCGCCCAATCCAAACTCAGGGAGCAGGGCTATATGACAGGCAATATGCTGGAGAAGCAGAGGGTGGAACTGGCAGCTTCAGAGACTCGTCTCAGCAATAGTGAATCTGCCCTGGCGCTGGCAAAACGTGATCTCGATTACACCCTGTTGCTGGCACCCGCCGATGGCAGGATTTCTGCCCGCCTGATAGAAGCCTTTGCCGATGTGAATGCCGGGCAAGCCATCATGCGCCTGGATGGGGCAGCCGGTTTGCGGGTAGCGATACGTGTACCCGACAAGCTGATGACTGGCTTTGATCTGGGCACAGCCGTCAAGGTGCAGATAGGTGAGCGCAAGCTGGAAGGCAAGGTCAGCCGTATTGATGCCAGGGCCACGGCTGGTGATGCTTTTCCCAGCTATATCAGCCTGTCTGGCGATACCACGGGTTTGCGCCCTGGTGTGACGGCTAATGTGCAGTTTGCACTTGCAGGCGTAGCAAACCAGGAAGTACAGTTCGGGAAAAACATTATTGTTCCCCTGCAAGCCATTGTTCCAGGCAACGCGCCAGGCCGTGGTTTTGCCTTTGTGCTGGATGGGCAGAGCAGCAAAGTCAGGCGTGTGGAAGTCAGGATCAAGGCAGTCAATGAGCAGGATGTAGAAATCGATGAAGGGCTGAAGGCTGGTGACGAAGTGGTGGTGGCAGGCGTGGCTTTTTTGTCGGATGGGCAGGTGGTGAAGGCTTTGCTGAAAGATGGCAAAGGCGGCAGCAGGATTTGAATGGGGTTCCCTGCTGGTACCAGGCTGGGGTCAAGGCCAGGGCTGGGATCAGGAGTTAACGGGCATCCGGCAGATTATCCGAAGTGATTTTTCACAGGCTTAGTAATGATCAAGCTCACCGCATATGCATTCAAGAATCCACGTCTGCTGCTGGCCTGTATCGTCCTGATTACTGGCCTAGGCATCAGCCTGTTCCTGAATTATCCTGCGCAGGAAGATCCACCTGTCAAGGTCAGGGAAGCCATCGTCAGTGCATATTATCCCGGTATGTCACCAGAACGGGTAGAGCAACTACTGACACGCCCACTGGAAGAAAAGATACGCGAAATCCCTGAAGTGCAAAGAATCACTTCCACCGCCTTTACTGGCGGCACCATCATCAGCGTCAAACTGTATGACAAATATTTCCAGCTTGAACCGCTATGGCAAAAGCTGCGCAACAAGATGGCGGATGCCCGTTCATCCCTGCCAGATGGTATCAGCGGCCCCAGCGTCAACGATGATTTTGGTAATGTCGCAATCGCCACGCTGGCCATCACTGCGGATGGTTTCACCATGGCAGAGATGCGCCAGGTGGCGCTCAAGTTGCGTGACAACCTGAGCAGTTTTCCTGGTGTGCGCAGAGTCGAAGTGCATGGACTGCCGTCAGAAAGAATATACCTGGAAGGTTCACCGGCACAGTTGTCGCGCCTGGGCCTGTCGCTAGGTGATGTGCTGGCCAGCCTGCAAAAGCAAAATGTGGTCTTGCCTGGTGGCCAGGTCGTCGCAGACAAAGCCATCGTCACGCTGGAACCTACCGGCAATTTCAATGACATGGCGGATATAGAAAAAACCCCCATCCTCATCCCCAGGACCGGCCAGGCGATAGCCCTGTCCGATGTCCTGACTTTGCGTCGTGCCTATGTAGAGCCACGTAGTACCGGTGCCTTGTTCAATAACAAGCCCGCCATCGTGCTGGCCATCTCCATGGCGGAAGGTGGCAATGTGGTGGCCTTTGGTAACAGCCTCAAGGCACGCATAAGCGAAGTCAAGGCCGGTTTACCGCTGGGTTTCATGCTCGATTTTGCGACTTTTCAACCGGAAGTGGTCAGTCATCTGATCGCCGATGTGGAGCGCACTCTGTATGAAACCCTGGTCATCGTGCTGATCGTGGTCATGGTTTTCCTGGGCATGCGCACGGGTCTTATCGTGGGCATCATCGTGCCGTTGACCATGCTGATGTCACTCATCATCATGAGCCTGATGGGCATAGAATTGCAGCGTGTCTCCATCGCCTCCATGATCATTGCCCTGGGTTTGCTGGTGGACAATGGCATCGTCATCGCAGAAGATATCATGCGTCGCCTGGTGGCTGGCGAAGAGCGCCGGCAAGCCTGCATAGATGCAGGCGTCAGTTTATCGACCCCCTTGCTGACCTCGGCCCTGACGATAGTCTTGGCCTTCATGCCACTCTTGCTGGCAGATGACCAGACCGGGGAATATGTGCGCTCACTGGCCCAGGTGACCAGCATTGCAGTGCTTAGTTCCTGGGTGCTGGCGCTGACTTTCACGCCTCTGGTCTGCTACCATTTCATGAAGGTATCTGCCAGCCATCAGCAAGAATCAGAAGAGCATTATGACAGTCGCTTTTATCGTGGTTACCGTCGCTTGCTGGAAAGCATACTCCGGCAGCCACTGATTTTTCTGGGTGTGGTCAGCTTCGCTTTTGTTCTTGCCATTTCAAGCTTTGGTCTGGTGCCACAGCAATTTTTCCCGAATTCTGAACGCAACCAATACATGGTGCTCATCAATCTACCGGCTGGTTCTCCCTATGCGGAAACCGAGCAGGCCATCAGGAGGCTGGATGCCTGGCTGCTGGATAAAAAGACCAACCCCGAAATCAGTAGCGTAGTTGCTTATGCAGGTTATGGCGGCCCGCGCTTTGTGCTGGCCATGGCACCGGTAGCGGGTGCGCCGCATCGTGGTTATATCGTCGTCAATGTACCGCTGGGCACCAGTGTCGATGCGCCGCTGGAGCGCACCCGCAACTACCTGTATGCCAACTTCCCTGAATTGCGGGCTGAGGTCAAAAAATTCTGGCTGGGTGGATCGGAAACCGGCCTGGTTGAATTTCGCATCACCGGTAGTGATGCTACCGTACTCAAGACCCTGGCAGAACAGTTGAAGCAACAGATGCGCGGCCTGCCAGACACCATTGATGTCAAGGATGACTGGGAAAACCGCACCTGGAAATTGCAGGTCAAGATAGACCAGGCCCTGGCCAGGCGGGCAGGCATCACCTCTTCTGATGTGGCGCTCTCCCTGAATGGTGCACTGACTGGCATACAAGTCAGTGTTTTTCGCGATAGCGACCAGACCATCCCTATCGTCGTTACGGGCAAGGACAAGGAAATGATGTCCTACGACAGGTTGAAAACCCTGAATGTGTTTTCCGAAAATGGTCAGACCTCGGTACCACTGGTGCAAATCGCAGAACTCATAGGCGTGCCAGAAGACGGTGCCATACGCAGGCGCAATGGTGTCAGGACTGTGACAGTATCCGGTAAAAGCCTGAGTCTGTCAGCCAATGCACTGGTCAAACTGATGCGGCCACAGATAGAAAAGATCAAGCTTGATGAGGGATACCGCATAGGCGTAGGCGGCGAGCTGGAAACCTCGGGCAATGCCCAGGGGGCACTGGTGAAATTTTTACCTGTAGCACTCGCATCCATATTGCTGTTGATGCTGTGGCAGTTTTCTTCTTATCGAAAAGTATTGGTCATCGCCATCACCATACCCTTATGCCTGGTCGGTGCGGTTGCCGGTTTATTGTTGACCAGGGCGAATTTTGGGTTCATGGCCATCATGGGCATTCTGGCATTGGCAGGCATCATCATCAACAATGCCGTCTTGCTGCTGGAGCGTATCGCCGAAGAACTCCATGAAGGAAAATCTCATTATGAAGCCGTGGTCATGGCTGCACTTAAGCGCTTGCGTCCCATAGTCATGACCAAGCTCACTTGCATATTGGGCCTGGTGCCCTTGATGCTTTTTGGCGGTGAGTTATGGTTTGGCATGGCAGTTGTGATAGTGGGCGGCCTGGCCCTGGGGACGGTCTTGACCCTGGGTGTCATACCGGTGACATACACAATTTTGTTCAGAGTTAAAAAGCAGATTCAGAGTTAAAAAGCAGAAACAGTCAATATGAGTTATCTCACTTCCACAGATGCAGTGACATCGAATCGGTAAACTGGAGCAACCATGAGCAATCAAACGGTAACACCCAAGAATGAATCAGGTAAGACAGGGGAAGAACATAAAGTCAGTTTCTGGGGATTTATCGGTCAGGCGCTGGGCCTGGCTTTCACCTACAGGTTGCTGGCCAGCCTGGTGGCACTGGCTTTGCTGGTGCAAATTGCCTTCAATCTGCTCATGCCTTTAAGCTACCGTTACATCTTCGATAAGGCCATCGTCAACAAGGACATGGGTTTGCTGGCGATCTTGCTGGGCGTCCTGGCGGTCGGTTTCATACTCAATGCGGGGGCAGGCTTGATGCAGGATTATGGTACGGCCACCATAGGTTCGCGCATCTCCAAGAGCTTGCAGGAAAGAATGTTTGCCAACCTGCAAAAGCAATCCACTGACTTTTTCAGCAAGACACCACAGGGCGACATCATCGCCTGTTTTGGTCCTGACGTGATGGCGATAGAAACTGCCCTGGTGCGTGGCCTGCCCAGTTTTTGTATGCGCCTGGTCACCATCGTCACCAGCCTGACCCTGCTATTCGTCATTGAATGGCGGCTGGCCATGGTGGCGCTGATACTCATGCCCATGATTGCCTTTGCGCCCAAGCCTTTTGGCCCACGTGCGCGCAAGTTTGGCCGCTCGCGTGATGACCTCCAATCCGGGAATGCCGGCATGGTGCAAGAGAATTTACTGAATCATCTGACCATACGCACCTTCAATCTCAGCAAATACCGCGAGCAGCAATTTGGCGACAGATTGACACGTTTGCAGGAAGATGATTTCAGGGCTAATTTTTTCACCTCCATGATAGGACGTTCAACCAATGTTGCCGCCGGTTTCCTGCAGATAGGTGTGCTCGGTGTGGGTGCCATTCTGGCTGTCATGGGTTTTCTGACCACGGGTTTGCTGATTGCCTTCATAGGCTTATTGTTGAACATTGGAGGAGCCACTGACAACCTTACCCAGGCCATCCCCTTGCTGGTGCAGGGTATGAACAGTTATTCGCGCATACAAAAACTGCTGGGTGCGCAGGCAGCATTGCCGGATAGTCCAACTGCAAAGGTGCTGCCAGCGATACAAGAGAATTTGAAATTGCAAAGCGTGGAATTTGCCTACCAGGCCGACCACCCCATCTTGCGTGGCGTTGATATAGAAATCCCGGCGGGCAAGACAGTGGCCATCGTCGGCGGTTCAGGTTCAGGCAAGTCCACGGTCTTGTCCTTGCTGATGCGACTATATGATCCCAACAAGGGCAAGATATTGCTCGATAACGTGGACTTGCGCGATGGCACAGAGGCATCGCTGCGTGCACAAACCAGCGTGGTCTTGCAAAACACGGCCTTGTTCGATACCAGCATCGCTGAAAACATACGCATGGGCAGGCTGGACGCAACAGATGAAGAAATTATCGCTGCCGCCAAGGATGCTGGCATCCATGACTTGATCGAGACTTTTCCGAATGGCTATCAAAGCGTGGTCGGCAGCCAGGGTGGCAGCCTGTCTGGTGGTCAGCGTCAGCGTATTGCGATTGCGCGGGCACTATTGCGCAATCCACGCATACTCTTCCTGGATGAAGCCACCTCGGCACTCGATGCCCATACCGAGGCCGAGATAGGCGCGACCCTCGATGCCATCTCTGCCGACTGGACCGTGGTATCCGTGACCCATCGCTTTACCCATATCACTAATTACGATCTCATCATCGTCATGGAAAAAGGTCTGGTGGTCGAGTCTGGCACGCATGAAGAGTTGCTGGCCAAAGATGGCCGCTATGCCATGCTGTGGCGCAAGCAAAGCGGCTTCACGATTACCGACGATGGCAAGGCCAGTGTTTCTGTCGAACGCCTCAGGGGTATCCCTTTCCTGTCAGAATGTTCGGACGAAGTCTTGCAAAAACTTTCAAAATCACTGGTGTCAGAATCTTTTGCCGCAGGCAAGCCGGTATTTGAAGAGGGTGAGCCTGGCAGCAAGTTCTATATTGTTGCCCGTGGCAAGCTGGAAAACTACGTGAAGATAGAAGGCGACAAAGAAACAACGCTGGGCATGCTGGATGATGGCGACTACTTTGGCGAAATGGCCTTGATACGACCAGTACCTCGTACCTGGTCTGTGCGTGCCGTGGTCGATAGCACTTGCATCAGTCTTGACAGACAACAATTCATGGAACTCATGGATGCTGATCCTAAACTGAAAGAAGCGGTGACGACGACAGCCTATGAAAGAGCGGCAGAGTGGACGCTGGCTATCATGGAAGCAGCAGACGCTTGATGTTCATTGCGCAAAGTCAAAAGCCCTCGCAAAAAAAATCGGGGGCTTTTTTATGACCGTTTGATGAATTCAAAAACGTGCCAGCGCCGCATCCTTGTTCGCCTGTATATCCAGGATGGTATTAAAGCCACTGACCAAAAATACTTCATTGATAGAATCATTCAGGCTGCAGAGTACCAGCTTGCCGCTGGCGGCCTTGGTTTTCTTGGCGGTCAGCAAGATAACACGCAGGCCCGCACTGCTGATGTAAGCCAGCTCAGAAAAATCGATGAGTATGTGTACTTCACCAGCCTCGATAGCAGTGAGAATTTCTTTCTCAAATGCAGCAGAATTATTGCTGTCGAGGCGGCCAGCAGGCGTAAAGGTTTTTATATTCGGCATAATGATCCTGACAGGAAAGTTTGTGGTCCAGATGCTGCATATTCTAGACGTAATTTTGATCCAAACCGTACTTTTTACAACGCAAAAATAATAATATATTTTTATGATTTGTTAAAAGCTAGACATCATTTCTGTGCGCGTGTAGTATAGCCTTCGCTGCCTAAAATTTGAGCTTTGGTTTGAACTTGAGTTTTAAATTTGCGGCAGCAGAGAGTTTCGTTTCATTCCGATAAAATCTTCGTTGAACTACGTAAACTAGGGGTAAGAAAAATGGCACATTTATATGACCAACTGGCATCTGCAATCGCAAAATCCGCACAAGATCCTGCATATCGTACCAAATTGCTGTCTGACGCAAATGGCACACTGAAAGCTGATGGCGTTGACATCGGCGGTGCAAAAATCACTATGGAATGGACAGAAATCACCAATGTTTTGAGCATCCTCGTTGAAAACGGTGGTGCAAACTGGAATGGTTCTATCGTCCTCAGTATTAAGAAATAATTCCCCGCTAGCAGAGTAGAGCACATGGCTCATCCGGGCTATGTGCCTGATGCATTCAAGTCTGACATGATCTCGTTTTTTACTATCTCGTTTTACCTGAGCAAAAATCCCTGAACAAAGACGCTGCATCCATGAAAATAGTCATGCCCTGCGCTGATATGCCTTTGTCTTTTAGTTTCATCCCTGATGTTTTTCTTCTTGCGAGTGCGAATACGTGCTGCTGGTCATATGGTTTCAGTAAAAAGTCCCATGCATGACCCGGGCTATTGTCCAGTCCTTGCAGTAGGCTGACTGCAGATCCATAATCCACGCTGAACACCAGCCGTCGGGCATCGGCAGACAAACCGTCGCCAGTGGCTTTCAGATAAGCTTCTTTTAATACCCATAACTCGTAGAATTTTTGTGTCCGGCTTTTCTGATCACGGCGATTGATGGCAGCGATTTCCCGGCAGTCGCAAACCACGCCCATCAAATCATCAAGATTGACATCGTGATGTAATAATTCCACGTCGACACCGATATCGGCGTCATGCCCTAATGCCACGACGACCAACTCGCCAGCATGCGAAATGCTGATGGCCGGTGCCTTGAAATCCTGCTTCGCAAGCGCTATCGCTGGTTTGCCGGATGATGCCAGAATGATGCTGATATCTGTCAATGGCAGGCCCGTCATTTTGGCTGCCGCCAATTTGGCGATGGCGCGGCCGCCCAAATACCTGTCCCTGTCATCCTGTTGCAAATAGCGCGCGCAACGGGTATGTTCAGTATCGCTCAATAGTGCCAGTAGCTCTTGCCTGTATTCGCGCAGATCCGTGAGTCTGGCTATCCAGATTTCTGCCTGCGCATTCAAGGTCGGATTGTTATTGTGGTCGGACATGCGTGACTTATATTCTTTACTAGTGCAATCTATTTTTGTGTCAAAGGAAAACCATATTGAAGATTATCGCCTATCCATACGCTGGTGGCAGCACTTATAGCTATGCCAGGCTGGCGCGTGAACATGGGCATGAGTGGATCACCTTTGATCCACCTGGCCATGGCAGCAATATGCGTTATCCCCTGATGCACAGCATACCCGAGATGGTGACAGCCTTGCTGGAACCCACTCTGCGTGCCACGGCGGGCCAGCCCTATGTCATGTTTGGTCATAGCATGGGGGCCTATATTGCCCTGGCCATGCTCGACAGGTTGGTGGAACTTGGTGCCAGCCTGCCACAAAGGCTGGTGCTCTCAGGTGCAGCTGCACCACATAGCCGGGTTTTGCAGCACCATGCAGATTTACCGCAAAAAGAATTTCTGGCATGGGTGGCAAACATGGGTGGCATCAGCGCAGAAGTGCTGGCAGAACCACAGCTCATGGAATTATTTGAACCCATCTTGCGCGCTGACGTAGGTGCGGCAGAAGCCTATGTCGATGGCAGCCTGCGTGACTATGATGTGCCTGTGCGCATCTTGCTGGGCAAGGACGACAGGATAGCCCTGGCCGATGGTCTGGCCTGGGCCGAATGTTTTGCGCAGGCACCGGAAGTGCACCTGTTTGCGGGAGGACATTTCTTCCTGTTTGATGAAATTGCAGCCGTGCAAGCCTTGATAGCCTGATCTTCTTCCCATCAACTGAGCGGGATGGGCTTGCTTAAGCCTTATCTGCGCAACTACCGGGTAACTTTCAATTACCCGGTAAAAATACAATCTTTGTGAAAATGTTGACAAATGTCTCATTAATGCAAATTTGTCAAAATAATCAGTGCAAAATTATTATCATATAGTAAAGTTAAAATAATAATTTCTCGCCTTCTCAAGCTTGCTTCAACAGCCAGAGTATTCCATTCAAGCACATTAAGTATTGCCCGCCATTGCATGTACTGCATGAGGCAAACCCGCGATTGCCGCATCCGCAATCTTTTTTGTCATAGGTTCTTCAATACTAGGAGAAAGTCATATGAACACGCAAATTCCCGCCGTTTATCCCAAAGCCTGCAAGGAGGGAACATGATACTGTTAAAGCTAGCGCCCATTACCAGTATTGCCCAGGCGCAGGCCATGCTGGAAACGGCCATCAATGTAGAATTCGGTACGCTGCCACCGTATCTGTATGCGCAATTGACGATACTGCCAGGTAGCAATGGGCCAGCCATGGCGCGCCTGCAATCGATTACCCACCAGGAAATGATACATCTGTGCCTGGCGGCAAATATACTCAATGCCCTGGGTGGCAGCCCCAAGCTCAATCCGCCCACTTATCCCGGCCCTTTGCCTGGGGATATAGGGCATGACGGCAAGGTCCTGACCCTGCATATCCTGCCGTTTGGCAAGCCTGCCATGCAACAGGGCATGAATATAGAAATGCCGGTTGATCCTATCGATTTCCCGCAGTTAAAGACACTGGCTGCAGCACCCTTAGTCAAGGCCGTCACCATAGGGCAGTTCTACGAAGCCCTGGACGCCTACTTGAAAACCTTGCCTGCCACGGCCTGGCAGGCAGGCCGCAACCAGATCGCCGACAAGCAATTCTTTCCTGGCCAATTATTTGCCGTGAATAATTATGCAGATGCACATAGGGCGATCCAGACCATTATTTCCGAAGGCGAGGGCAGCAGTACTGACCCGCTGGATTTTGGCAAGGAACTGGCGCACTTCTATCGCTTTGAAGAAATCTATCGCAACCAGGTATTGACCAGCAGTGATTCACCGCAAGGTTTTTCCTGGGGCGGGCCTTTGGGTGTGGACTATGACAAGGTATTTCCCGCGATTGCTGATCCGCAATTGCATGATTTTTCCAAAGAACCAGCCGCTGCCAGGGAGGCGCAAGACGCTTGCACCATCGCCTACAGCGCCATGGTTGATTCCCTGAACCTGGCTTTGAATGGCAATGCGGCGCAACTGGGGATAGCGGTGCGCAAAATGTTTGATTTGCGCATGGCAGCCATCCAGGCTTTGCATGCCCCTCTGGCAGACAAGCACAAAGTTGCTGGTCCGGCCTTCATCTACAAAAAAATCTGACACGGGAGAGAACAGCATGAGTATCCTGCAAATACCGCGTATCCATTTCAAGGGGCAAATTTCCTGGGACCCCATCGTCACCAATAATTACGAGAATTTTTATAATGAAGACACATCTCAAGCGGTGTTGACACCACCCGAGAGCATGAGCCAGTTTCGCCAGTCTGCCATTGATGCAGTAAAAACCGTTGGCAACTGGAACCCGCATGGCACGCACAGGGTCAAGTTCTTTGATGCCTTTGTATCCTCCGTTGACCTCGGCCATGGCCTGGTGACGACAGACAAACTCTGTGGTGCACCCTGCAGCCTGAATGCCATGTTGATAGACCTGGAACCCTATGGTGCCTGCACCTCGCAATTGTTTTTTGATGCCGTCAGTTTTGGTATAGACGGCGGTTGCCGCATCGTCGCACCGCGCAATGAGCGCTTTACGGCACGCTATATCAATTTCGCACGCAATTCATTTGGCTATACTGCTGGTGGGGCTTCAGTCAACTGGCAAACCTCGTTCGCAACAGCAGGTTTGAAAATTGATGGCCACAAAAGTGCCGCCCTGGCTGCCTTGCAACACGCCTTGCAAGAACCAGATGCACAAGGCCTGGTCATCAGTTTCAACGCCTATCGCACGATCTATTTTGACGACCCTACGCTCAGTAATGCCGTCGATGGATCTGGTGACGCTCAGTCTGCGCAGTTGTACGACAAATTGATGGCTGGCGGTTTTCAACCCAATCCGGCGCGCAGCATGGTAGTCGGCACTATTGGCGTCTGGCGCACAGGGGAGCCCATGCATGAACCAGGTGACAGGGCACTGCTGCCGCCGCTACCCAAAGTCAGGCCATTGTTTGCGGCTGCCCATGCGCGCCTGGATAAAAACCAGGTCAGCCTGGACTTGTCCAATAGCGTCAGCGAAACCGGGGCTGATTTGAAAAAATATGATTGGGGTACATTACAACTCTTTGCCGTCGACAAACTAAGCAAGAAAGAATATTTGCTGGGCAGCCTCAACTACAACCAGTATGACCGCGCTGCCTATGAGGCAGGCTCAGGTATAGTCAGCATGAACATTGACCATGCTACTGAAGCCGCTCAGGCTGACTGGGAGTTGCGCACCGCTGATGGCAAAGTCTTGCTGGCAGAAGCTCCCGTGCGCCTGATACCACGCACGCCTAACCTGTATCTTGATCAGGGGCCGGCAAATTCAGTCAAGTTCCAGGCGTATAAACATGGCAAGCCCTTGTTCCAGGCCAGCGATGTCACCTTGTTCCAGATGTCGGCAGATGGCAGCACGGTAACCGCCACGCAAAACCTGCATACTGATGGGGAAGGTAGCTTGCGTGTCAAGGCTGACGCCAGCAAAGGTCAGGTATATGCCTATATCCCGGTGCCTGGTAAAGACGTACCTGCACCAAAAGATGGCCTGAGCACCCAGATCTACACCTATGCCTATGTGCGTGTGCGAGCTGCCGACAGTGATATTGCTGCCCTGCCAGCCACCTGGGACAATGTCTACAAACACGTGCTCATCAACTGGAATGCCATGGCCCCCTGCATGGATAACTGGCTGGACCTGGCCAATCCGGCGCAGATACATGGCTATGCCTCGATACTGCGCCGTCTGACCGATCCTGCTGCATTTGAAAGTTATTTATTCATGCCGGTAACACGCGACCTGACGGCAGGGCAGCGCAGCCTGCTCTATAAGTTCCTGGAAAGACCTGCAGCCGAGATTGCCACTGAAGCGGTGGCAAGCACGGCAAACAAACCAGTAAGGGCAACACTCACTGCGACCAAGCCTGTGCAAGAAACGACAAGCCTGCCGCATTTCACGCAATTGAGTCGCTCCTTGCGTAATCCTGGAAAAGAATAGTTTTTTTGAAGTACTGAAGTAGCCAGTAACAATGAAAAAGCCACCTGATATCAGGTGGCTTTTTCTATAGATTGACCAGTTTCAATATATAAACATGATCTGTTTTAGTTATTGAATATGTTCACCACTTTCTGATTGAATTCCACACCCTTGCTACCTATGCTGACGACGGCATCGCTGCCATTGATGCTGACATTCACTGCTGTGGCTGAGCAATTTTCCTTGATGACGGTGACTGTGCTCAACTCTGTTGACGCCTGATTGGCGGTTGAGCGCAAATGGAATTGATTGGGTGCCAGGGTTCCACTAGGTGGGTCTGCTGGTACTTCAAATTGGTCTGTGGTCGCCATGCTGGATGGGAAATTCTGATGATAAATGCAAATCGATGAATTGCCATTGACCACTTTGGCAAAACCCGGTGTGCTTAAATCAAATGCCTGCAAGGCGTGGAAGTTCAATTCCCATTTTCTCGGTGTGGTACTGGTCGCCCAGTCATAGATAACACTGATTTTCTCTTCCTTGAAATAGGCTATTGAGCGTATCGCATTGTTGAGCAAAGGCACCCAGTTGGTCGGTGCCGGTGCCTGGCGACGATAAGCCTTGGCTGCATCACCGGTGACAATGGCAATGCCATTCGCCTCTCCACCATTGATCAGGTCGCCAGATGAATCTGTGGTGTCGACCGGGTTGGTCGGTTTCAAGGGGATGGCACTGGATGCCGCTTCAGATTGGCCTATGCCACCGTCAAAAGTGAGTACATTGTGCGACTTGCTGGCCCTGGTCTGCAAATGATGAGGCGAGCCGTATGAGAAATAATAGCCGCTGCTGATCAGCATGTCCTTGCCATTCGATACCAGGGTGAAACTGTTCTGGTCTGCATAAGAATGGTTATAGGCACCCCATTTGCTGGACCTGAAAGCCAGGCTGGACCTGTTAGCATTGCTGATATCTGTGGTCAGTGAAGCCAGGCCTGCATCCGGGAAGTACCAGTTATTTTTATCTGGTGTTTTTTTAGTTACCGGGCGCTGGCCCATTCCCACCAGATTAAAGTAAGTAACAGGTCGCAGCGTCTGATTAGTGGCATTCTGTGCATTTGCTTCAAAATACCATTGGTGATAGGCATTTTGGGTGAATAATGCATAAGGTTGCAAGGTGTCAAAGGAAGAAGCCAGATAAAAATACGTATAGGCGTGGTCATCGCCAAATGGCACCATCAACTCCTTGTATAAAGGCGCGGTGAAAGCCATCAGGTAATCTGGATATTTTGCATAATACGGCAGACTGCTGAGATCTATACCTGTCACTGATTTGATGGTGACCAGGGTTTCCAGCAGGGTAGCCACATACCAGCCATAGCCATTACCATTCTGGAAGGCACCGTCATCACCGCCGAATGCGGTGCTGCTGATCAGGAAAGTATTGTAGGCATCTGTCAAATAAGTTTCTGCTTCAGGGAAGTTACTGTCACCAGCCAGCAGCAACAAGACATTAACCATGAAACCTACATCAGTCACCCCATGCGAATTCAATTTTTTCGTATGTATGCTGGTGATCAGCGCAACCATCTGCTTGGTTCTGTTCTTGATGACAGCAATCACTTGATCACGTTCTTGCGCACTCAGGTCTGCGTAAAAGTAGTCATATCCCTTGGCTAAGCCTAGCAGTACTTGTCTGGCAGCCTGATCCTGAAACTGGAAGCTGGTCGTGCCCTTGTCTGCATCCCATTTTGTCATCTCCAGCAACCTGGCTTTGCCAGCTGCCTTGGTAGTGGAATCATTTGTCAGTGCTGCCATATAGCCGAGGTAGGCGATTTCACTTGCGGCGGTGGTGGCTGTCGTATTCAAGGAGTTGACCCAGCGCGTATAGTCCGTCGGCACAGTGAAGTCGCCGGGCTGCATCATAGGAGGCTCGGTAATTACTTTTTGTGCTTGTATCGTTTTAATTTTGGCGTTCAAGACAGCAAAAGGGGCTGTTGCATTGCTGGTGATGTTGTCGAGCATTTGCTCACGGCTGACATTGTGTGGCAAACCACGTGGACGGCTCGCTATTTTTGCAGCGTCTACGATATTTTTCGGCGTGATGATAGGTAAGGATACTGCACTGACATCAACAAAAAAACGACGTGGACTACTGGCGATGATGTTGCCATTACTAGCCTTGTAGTTGACTGTCCATTGATATTCACCAGCGGGAAGCTCGGCAGGAATTTGGAAGTGCGGGAATTTGCTGCTGGCTGTCAAATAAGACTTGCCGTCTTTATTGATCTGTATATTCCATGGAGTGGTATCCGTGGCGGCAGGATAGATATTCCCTGCAGGCCATTGCAAGACGGGTGACGTATTATTTGCAATAGCACAGTCTTCAGGATAGATTTTGCCGAATACCATGGGCAGGACTGAGATGAAGTCCGGTTTTTGGTTGGCGGTGCAAGTCTGGCTATATCTGCTTTTTAGCAAATTGCTGTCGAATGTCGCGACCAATTGGCTTGCTGGCGGTGGCCCAGCAGGAATTGCCTTCAGGCTGGCTGAGTCGCCATTATTCAGACCTAGCCGCGCCATGTCTTTATTTGCAGTGGCTCCATTGGGAGCGCCGCCGCAAGCACTTAACATGATGGTGGCCATACAGCTTGCCAATATACTCAGCTTGTGCTGACCTAAGGTAGGGGAATTCTGTGTCGTCATGAGGGGATAACTCACTTTCTTTTTCAAGGAAATGGAAGTGGTGGTCAGAGAACTTGGGCTAACTGATATTAAATAAGCCATGGATTGTGGACAGTAGCAAACCCGCTGGCTACCCAGGCGAGGTCTATCCTGCTGACAAGCAAGGTATTTCGATAGCAATGCCATAAGGCAATGGATTATCCGGCGAATATGGATTGGGTCAATATTTAAAGTGAGGATACTGGTAAGTGTTTGTAACATTGAGGTGATCGGGAGATGCCAGGGCGTCTCCAGCCTGCAAGCGCTACTTGGCCAGCAGCTATCAAGACCTTTGATATAGTCAAAGGATGGCTTGGTGCCAGAATGGATTAGCTCACTGGTGCTGACGGTGGGCCAACACCAGTGATGTCAAACTGTTTTGAGTCTTGCGCTGAACCTTGTAGCGAGCATTTTATTGGGCCTTCAAATACTCCAGCAAATCCAGTCTTTGCTCTTTCGTCAGCATAGGCAAATCGCCAGGTTCTTTTGCTGCCTTGGTGCCGTATTCATGGCCAAAATTGCGGTTGCCATTCAACCTGGTATCGAAAGTAAAACCTTCATACCCACTACTCCTCAGGCCGACTTTTTCTGCATCAAATTCACGTGAGCCTACAAGGAATTTTTCAGGGCGGCATTCTGCATCTTTTTGATCTGCAGGGCAGGTCGCTGGCAGCAGTAAATCATACAGGGTAGGCACAGAACCATTATGCAGATATGGCCCGGTTGCCCAGATGCCATTCAATGAACGCCCCTTGTAGGCTTGCAGTGAAGAGTAGGGCGCCATCGTCGTATCAGGGTTGTAATTGCCATGCTTGTTCGAGTCATGAATTTCATTGCCAAACCAGGCCTGGACAATATTATGCAGCCACTCAGACCAGCGGCGTATAAAACCCTTATCGGCATCTGGCGTAGTGACCACACCCAAAGTTGCCTTGGTCAGCAGGGCAGCAATAGGAGCTTTTTTGTCGAGCAAGACATCACCTACACCGGCACCCACGTATTGATTGCGCAAGATGCCTGAATACCCTTCATACTTGATGCTGTTATCGGCCATGGTAGGGTCGGTGCCGACTTCTTCCAGCTTGGACATATGGGCCACCACACGCCTTTGTGGCGAAGTGCGTTCTATCTCAGCATGGCAACGGATACAATAACTGGCAAACAGTTTTTCACCACGTTTGATGCGGGTCTGGTCCAGATTGCCCAGAATTTCTTGCGGCCATTTGGGCGACTGTAGTTCTGTCAGCTGGTTTTCTATACGGCGTAAATTCTCTGTATTGACCGAGCTATTATATTCAACCACCTTCTTGGCCCAGCCCTGACCCGTGAGCAATGAGCTGAGAGAAAAGTGCCTGCCCTCATGCCAGTCCAGCGAACCAAACACGCCTATCACTTCTCCCGTATTGCGCCCCAGTGGCCCCAGGCCACCATTACCGCCCAGGCCATTCCACTGCACATAATCATGCTGGGCAATATCCCATAAGAAGGGATAGCTGACAGGTGCATCTGCCTTGATGAATAATTCCTGCCTGAGCTTGACGATATTCTTGGCCGAGGTCGCCACTCTTTCTATGATCTTGTCGCGATCGGCAGAACTGATGTCCTGGCCTATACCTGCCAGTGCCGTATTCATTTCATCCTCGGTCAATATTTTACCCAGCACTTCTTCGATTTGCTTGCGGTTCAGCAGATGTTCCAGCGTGCGGTTATAGATGCGGCCAAAAGCATCCAGCCGGGCATAGCCATAATCGACAGGACTGTGATTGATGACGTTATAACTGGTCAGGCGCAGGGTATAGGTTTTAATATCGGCAATGATATCCGCTTCGCTGCTGTAGGCACCCAGCGCCATGACAGCCTTCACGAAACGTTTTTGCACGTCCGGTTTGTCCCTGACAGCCACCATCGCCGCAGTCAGGCCATTGAGGAAACCCTGCATGTCAGCGCTGGCCGGGCCACCATCAATGCGCATGCCTGTACCCTTGAAATTGACTTGCGCAGTATGGCAAGCCGCACAGGTAAAACCCATGTAATTTTTGCTCAGGTAATTGTCTTTGACAAAGCCTACGGGCAAGGCATCAGGGTTGCTTGAGGTTTTTTTCTGAGGCAGGTAACGGTAGCGATTGATGTTTTCATCACTGCGAAACAACTCTGGCTTATCAGCCTGTTCCAGCACCAGGAAAAAATCATAAGGTAGTAAATCTGAGCCCTGGGTGGTGGTATAGAACCACAGGCTTTGCTCAGGTTTCCAGTTTTGTTTCAGGTACACAATCTTGCTGGCACTGTCGCCGAACACATCCTGCTTCACCGTCACTGCTCCGCGATCAGGATCGCTGTCAGACACTTCCCAGTGCTGGGTCAGCACGATGATCAAAGGTGGAAGGACGAACAACAAGATCAACAGCAAAAAGCCATGCCGTATTTTCAGTTTTATTTTTGGGATTTTCATTTAGCCCTCGCTAATCAGCAATGATTGTTGCTGTTGTCAGAATTCCGTCAATAAATTGCAAATTTGATATTTGTTGTCATTATAGATGCTTTCTTTGATGTGATTTGTATTTGTGTAAAATTAGCAACAATTTGATTGTTTACTTTCTCGCTCTGGATTTGCTCACGAATCAGGAGTAAACGATGGGCATGACAAACGCAAAACGTCGGCATGCCGAGAAGGGGATGCCCGGAACCAACCGGGTATCCCATACATTCTGTAGGAGCGGCTTCAGCCGCGAAAAAACGAGGGCAATATCTGCAACCTAGCCAAATACAGCTGCTGACACCTTAGGGTAAGCTAGTTGCCAAGCGCAATTACTCAATTACTCAGCTTGCACAGAGCCTTTCTTGCGCAGCCCATCTACATAGATTCCCAAACCCAGCAGGCTGCCACCCACCAGCAATAAATGGAAAAACCAGAGTGATAGACTTTTACTGACAAGGAACTGGAAGTAGAAGGTATATAAATTAATCATTAAAAAAGTGTAGGCATAGCCACGCAACAGTTGCAGATTGAAATGCAGGCTGGCCCATACCGAGCCGCCGGCCACTGCCGCCCACAAGACTGAAAACGCCAGGCGTTCGCCCTCGGTATCGTCCCAGCGCACATCATGGTTCTCGTAATAACCAAACACACTTAAAAACCATAAGGACAGATTAATCAGCAGCAAGCCATAATGAAAATATACCCGGGCAAACGGCACCAGACGGCCGCGCAAAAATTCCATATGTAGCCAGCCCAGGCCCAGCACGCCAGCGCCTATGGCAAGAAAACGTGTCGGATAGGTCATGCCCAGGTAATAAGCTCCCCAGCCAGAGATGTAGCCCGTTTCCGCCCCATAAAAGAAGAAGAACAGCGCGAGCGAATACCATAGCAGCAAGCGGTTGGCCAGTGCATAAGCCAGCGCCAACAACAGGGCCGCATCAACACCCAGCAGTGCAGGCCAGTTTTTGCTGCCACTGGAATGATGCAGGGCCAGCACGATACTCAAGCCCTGCAAGGCCATACCGCTTGCCAATTCCAGCGCTTCTGCCAGGATGGGCATATTGCGGTGGGTTTTAAGCCAGTACGCCAAAGCCAGCCCACCCACAAAAGCGCCTGCCAGGGTGGCCTCACCCAGCAGCCACCAGTTCATATGTTCACGCAGCAAAATGAGTATGCCAGCCACGCAGGTCAACACGCCCAGTACCGTGAATGAACGCACCAGTGCCAGCATATTCCAGGCTTCGGTCGGATAGCGCAGCTTGATTTGTTCTACTTGTTTTGCCTCAATGATCTTGAGTGCGACCAGATCATCGAGTTCATTGTGTACGGCACGGTTGAGGCTGCGCTGGTTCATGCCGCACCTCCGTCGGTGTTTTGAACACTGTTGCCAGTCTGGTTCAGGCTACGTGAAATGACTTCCATCAACGTACCGGTGACTAGCAGCAGCAAGCCGCCAGCAGCCAGATAACTGCCCAAATCAAGCTGGTTCCAGAAATGTTCATGAAAACGGGTAAACAGATTGATGCCGAAAAAAGTAATACCAAAGCCACGCAGCAAACCACTGTGCAGACGTGCACCTGCCACTATCTGGGCAACGGTAGCGATGCTGAACGCAAAGACCCAGAAGACAGTCTCAGCTTGATCGTGATGCCAGACCGATAAAATCAGCAGCGACATGTTCAGGTATATCAGCCCGACTGCCTGCCAGGCCTGATAAAACCGTCCCGTGGCGGGGTAAGCCGTGCGCTCATGCGCGTAACCTATGGCAATAGCGATGAGGGCGACCACACTCATCATCTTTGGATCCTGGATTTCCAGTGCATAAGTGGAACGACCAAACATGGCCGACCACGAGCCTACCCAGTGAAACAGCACCAGCAAGGCCTGAATCAGCAAATAGGTGTTGTGGCGCTGGTAAGCCAGGTAAAAGGCCAGTGGGATGGTCAGCAATCCGGTCAGTATCAGCACCACACCGTAGTCCAGGTGCAGCACTTCACTCAAAAACGCTCCCACTGTACTGGCCCAAAAAGCGATGCCCAGAGTGACGATAAACTTCGAGGAGGTGGCATAGCGTTGCTGCACATCGTCAGCCAGGCGCAAGCCACCCCAGCTTAAAGCGATGCTGATGGCTGCACCAAGCAAGGCCGCGAACGCCACTGATTGTGAGAGGGCACTGATTAAGCCCATCAAGCCAAGAAAAGCGCAAAATCCACCAAAAATGCCGCAATACTTCACTACCCCGACCAGGCCGAACTTGCTTACTTCATAGCGTAGGGAAAGGAGTTCATACGCAGATTTTTCAATCAGACCATCGGCACGCCAAAGCGCGAGGTCTTGCTGTAATTGTTGTTTGACTTGTTTGCTGGTCATAAATATTTTTTTGGGGGGATCTAAGGTCAAGTATTGGCGAACAGGCAGTGAATGAATTTTCCAGCCATCGCTGGCTTCCACCACACGTCCAGCCATGTGAACTCAATGAGATTTTTGTGCTTTAGACATGCAACTTCAAAAAACAAAGTATCGCACATTAGATCATGACAAATCGACACATTTCAATCGCAACAAATTGAATCGACTGAAAACCAGAAAATCAGGAGGCTGCAATATCGTCATGAACTATGCGTCAAGCGTGCTCCTGTGAGACCTTTATAAGCTGAGATTGGCAATGTTTTTGATCTTTAGGACTTACGCAAAACCGCCCCAACTGCGTTGCAGCTCCTGCATTTAGCAAATTAGGTACTAAAGTACTGTGTTCGTCGCTACGGTGTTTTGGGAGTTTCAGACAACATATTGTCTGCCAACGAAACAAACATCCCCTGCAAGGAATGTTTCCCACAGTGATAGCCTTGCTGGGACAATTTTGCGTAAGTCCTAATCTTGAAGATTATCCTGATTTTTAATGATCCTGATCCTGGCCTTGCAAACTTCTTGGATCTTGTGCTTGTCGTGATAAAGACACATGTCTATGTCACATGAGAAACATCAGGGATCGCTTTGCCCCACGAGTATGAAATTGTTAAATTCATATAAAAAAGCAATTGTTTGCCAAGTTTTTTTTAAAAAAATTGTCATAATGCGAAGGGCTTATTTTTATACTAACGAGTGATGCAAAATGAAAGAATTTAAATTAATTGGTTTGAGTGTAATGACTGCTGTGCTATTGGTTGCCTGTGGTGGTGGTTCGGGTGGTGGTAGCACGAGCGCAGTGACACCGGCTGACGCCAGTAGCGGCCCCCTGAGCAAATATGTGGGTGTCTGGAATCAAGGTTGCCAGAATCACGAAATTTTTACCACAACGATTAGCGCAACCAGTGCTGGCACAGCCTTATCTGTCTCTCAAAAAATGGAATACTATGAGAACGCCAATTGCACGGGTGCCATCGTCGCCACGGGCACTTACGCATCACCTTTCCTGGTCGCGCAACATGTCAGGACAGAAGCCAATGCCAGCGTCAAAATGCTGACCGGCGAAACCGTCGCCTCTTCAGTCGATGTCGTCAATGCGACTGCCAGTGGCGGCGCGATCAACTTTGTCGGTAGTGCCGTATCTTCCTCCGTGGTCAATGGTAAAACCGTATGGAAATTTGTCTTCAAGGACACTACCCTGACCCAGACCATAGACGTTTCATCCGGCAGCAGCCAGGGCGCCTTCATGCTGCGCAATGGTGAACTGTTCACCATACAAGCTATAGGCAGCTCATCCACCACCTTCGCAGTTGAGAGCAGATATGTGCGTGCCTGATTGCACATGCTTGTGACAGCTTTATCTGTAAATAAGCCACCATGAGGTGGCTTATTTTTTTGTGAAGTATTTTATTTGGCTGCGTATTTGGCTACTTAATTGTGTGATAAAGACTAATCTTTGTTCTCGCCGGATTGATTTTGACAAGCACTGGACTTATGGCTATCGTTCGAGGATATGCTGATTCAAACATGATCAATGCTTGATTTTTTGCAGCAAAAATCTTTATGGATCTGGAATAATTATGAAACATGTTTTCCTTTTACTCAGCCTGGCGACTGCTTGCTCAATGGTTTCCCATGCGCAGACCTTCAGCGCAAGCAGTAAAAATAATATGACGCCGGTTGCGGTAAACAACGCAGCCGCGACAAATTCTTTGACCATCACACTGACGGCAAAGGGTGAATATATACTCAGCTCTGAAAAGGATAAAAATCTCAAAAAATCAGGCAAGCTGGGTAGTTCAGGCGATGTCGATGCATTGAACAAAAAAATGCAGGAAATGAAGAGCGTGGCAAGTGAGATAAGAGTCAATATCAAAGCGGAGCAAGCTGCCAGATTCCAATATCTGGTAGACATTGCATCCACGCAGTTCATGCAAGCGCAGAATAAATTTACGATCACTACAGAAACGAGTCTGTGTACGGTACAGGCACCCACAGCCAGCTTGGCCACAAACGCTGCACACATCACCGTCCAGATTTCTACGACTGGCGATTATGCCTTGCAACTGAGTGATAAAGCGGGAAAGCCAAAGGGTGGGAGCGTAAGTTACAGGCGCGAAAAAAAGACCAACCTGGCTGAGGCAATTGTACTAGCCAAAAAGACCGATGCTGGTATCTATGCACTGATTGATGCTGACAAAGATGCACCAGTTCAAGCCTACGTAGATCTGGTCAATATACTCAACTCGGCATCTGTTGACAGGCAAATGATAATAGTCGAGAGTGCGGGAAAATCGACACAATCTGGACCAGAAAAAACATCGGCCAGGACACAACAAGTTCGCATTGAAGAGCTGGAGGCGCAGCAAAAGCAGATGCTGGAACAATTGAAGAAGGTGAAGTAATTCTTATTTTTTGCTTGTTTGACCTCAGGTTTTATTGCCAAGAAAAGACTGGGCAGCTTAGACGCAATTCCATGAAAATCAATGTATGCCTCGCTTCAGCGTTTTTCCAGGTGCTTATGGTTTTCTTTGATGCCATTATTTCTCTAAAGGGAGTTATTTTAGTCATGGCATATTAGTAGTGAAAAGCCTAACATCTGATGGCTGGCACCTGCCAGATATTATGGGAGCTGGCTGCGATTCCAAGGCTAGTCTTTTCTTGTCTACTATCACTGAAATGGTTTTAATTGGTCATGCATGCAAATGCATGGGGTAGAAGTCGTGCAGGCTTACATGATCCTGATTTTCTGAAATAAGTTTCTGGTCAACGCGAACGTCATCAACGAACACCTTGTTAAGGCATAGCTCATGTCACTCACACTATACGGTCACCCCTTTTCTTCCTACACCCAAAAGGTACTCATCGCACTGTACGAGAATGCCACGCCCTTTGAATTCCGCTGCATAGGGCCAGATACACCTGCCTACACAGCAGAGTGGCTGCAACGCTGGCCCCTGGGCAAATTCCCCCTGCTGGTCGATGGTGAGCGTAACGTCGTCGAGACCAGCATCATCATCGAGTACCTGCAACTAGCCCACCCTGACCCAGTGCGTCTTCTGCCCGCAGACCCCATGCAGGCACTGGACGTACGCTTTCTTGACCGCTACCTCGACCTGCACGTCATGACCCCGGTCCAGCATGCGGTTGGCGCCGCACTGACAGGTGACACCGTAAAAAGACAGGAAGGGCTGGCCCACGCCGCCAGCAAACTCGACCTCGCCTATGCATGGCTGGAGAGTCATCCCGACATCGGCACATGGGCAAGCGGCGAAAATTTCACACTGGCAGACTGCGCCGCCGCACCTTCACTTTTCTATGCAGACTGGACCCAGCAGATCACAGAAAAATATCCAAGACTGCGCGCCTACCGCAGCCGCCTGCTGACCCGCCCATCATTCGCAAGGGCAGTGGAAGAGGCACGGCCTTATCGGCAGTTATTTCCGCTTGGGACACCGGATAGGGATTAGTCTGGAATTGATTTTCTCGCAAATTGAATTGGTAGCCTGCAAGCTATTTGGATTTTACGGTGGATGCTAGGCAACAACATAACCCCAACAAACAGTTGGCGGTGCCTTCTTATCTTTCTTTAGCAATGGCAGAGCTGCTTGGGATTCGTCTTGTCAATTATGTTGATACCAGTTATGCAATTGATTGTTGTGTATATCTGTTGTCATTACGAGGAGCTTAGTCATGCGCGCTGCTGCAATTAATATCCTTGCTTTTCCAGAGCAAAGAGATCTCATTGATCAGGCTGCGAACTTGCTGGGTAAAAACCGTTCAGATTTTATACTTGAAGTTGCCTGCGAACGTGCCCAGGCTTTCTTGTTGAATCCGATTTTCTTCGATCTTGATGATGAAAAGTTCCACCAATTTAATGCCATGCTTGATGCTCCTTCAGGGCTTAATCCTGGATTGGAACGATTAATGGCAGTTGATGCGGTTTGGGGGAAGAAGGAATGAGTACATGCTGTTTGCGTGTTTGTCCTTTCTGCGAAATACATTAAGGTCGAGACATTCTTTTAAAATGTATGAATGTAAAATTTGACCCTGGCCTTTTTGTCGCTATCTCAACGAATCATCGTTATATGAACTGCGTGCACCATTTGCTTGATGTTGTTGTAAGAATGCAAAATGAGAAGTGCAAAGAGCGTCGACAGATAACTCGATTTTATTTGATTCGAAGCTCCGATGTGTCTAATGTGAATTCGTCGTCCATGCCAAGCTTCTTCATTATGGCGGGTAAGACCTGATGAATCATCCTCATGCCGCACAGGAGTTCATTCATGTAAATGTCGGGATGTAACCGTGAGGAGTTAAGCCCTAGACTTTCTGATTCCGCGTTATTGCCAAGTTCTTCATCGGTACCGTACACCATGCTCAAAAGTTCAGCTCGTAGTGGAACACCACCGCGGAATGCTCTTTCTTTAACGACGTTGAGCCATTCCTCATAGTTTTTTGTGGTGAGGTGTTTGAATTCTTGGAAATTAGTCGCTAACTCCTTAATCCCCTCAATATCAATTTTGGCGGCGGCAAGTTCCAGCAGACAGGAATCAATGTCACAACCTACTGCCTCCCATAGCTCTAGCTCGTCGTCAAAAACCACCTCATAAACGTATGCGATGTAGAAACCATACACATTCGTGAACGATTTGTAGATCTTGTAGATTAATGACGAATATGGATTTTTCTCAATCAGGTCCCACAGCTTATCTGGGTCTTCTTCGTAATCAATGTCCAAATCGTTGGGAAACGTTTTTGGCAAATCAACGCCCATCTTTCTTAGGGTATAGAAAGTATGCCAGCACAATAGGTCCAAGTCATCCCTTAATGGATCAGTGTTGTAACCAGTTTCTGCAGCGTCATCTGCGACTTCAGCCAGAAAGTGAATTAGCTTTTCCCATTTGATGGCTGCTTCGAGAGAGCCTGCCCACACCACGAATGAAGGGTCTTTATGACCTATGTTGGCTATCGCACTAATCTTGTCCGCCATGTCATAGGACATATGTTCGCCTTTTTTCCATTTGCTAATCTGAGTCGGTGATACTCCGAGGCGAATAGCGAGGTCCTTTTGACTGCACGATAAAGTTTCCAGCGCAAGTTGCACCAGAGCTTCACTATCCATGTTTAGTCTCCTTTATGGCTTCGGCAAGATTTATTTGGGAATGTGAATATAGCATATTCAGTAAAGTAAAATTTTATTTACTAAATTTTTTCTTGGAGGCTATTGTTGTGATTCCCCAGATCATCAAGATGATGAAGCGATCGGATTCAAACAGGAATTTATGCCTATATAAAGTTGGTAGGATGAGCGAGGACGGGTCATGATCCAGCGCAAACTAACAATTTAATACCATACTTAATACTCCTTCAGGGTTTAATCCTGGGTAGAGCGATTAATGGCAGTTGAAGCGGTTTGGGGTAAGAGTGAATGAATACAATCTTTTTTCACTTGAGCACTTAGCTATTACTTCCCATCATCCCATTCATTCAGAAAGTCGGCCAACACATCGCCGTGGCAGGCATCGGGTTTGCAAAAGCAACCCAGCCTTTTCCCTACCAATTTGAAAACTTCTGATTTACTTTTGTTGGGGAATTTTTCATAGTCGAAGTCGTATTTAAACTTGCGAATTACCTCCTCGCGCGTGTCCCCTTCTGCAAACATTGAATAGGGATTACCCCAATAAGAACCGCGTCCTATATATTCATATTCAGAGGTGCGGCGTAAATCCGCGTATTTTGTTTCCTTTTTAATATTTACTACGCGAGTGATATTTATCTCTATTAAGCGCATGGCGACATTTCGTTTTCGTAATTCGTCGCCTTCCTTAATAAATTCCTCTCCATCATCGAAAACAATGGAATGAGTAATTTCATGTATTCCCCAAGCTTTGTCTTCAATTAAAGGAGCTTGTAACGATCCCTCAAGAGATAATCCACCACGTCGACGTGTGCGAGGAGAGTTTTCCGTGCTTGGAATACGGCATCTGGTTTCGGTAACTGATCCAGAGATCGAAGAGTATTACCTTGCTCAACATAACGGCGATTATATCGTGGGAGAGGCAGTCCTTTGCATTAGCTTAGTTGAGCCTTGGAATGGATACGCGTTCCGCGTCATTGCCTCGGTCATTACGCCCAACCGCTTTACTACTTAAGTCGGGGGGGCAGAAGGTCCCGCTTAAGTGGTATAAACAAAAACAATGAGCTAATGCTCACCGTTTTCTTGCAGCTCGAAACCCTTGCTCTTACATCGCAGCTTGCAAGCTGCTTAGATTCGTGAGGCAGGTAACAGCACACAGGTGCTGTTACCTGTTGCACTAATCCACGCGGCCCTCGGATTCAATTCACGCAGATCGTTAAAATAAAAAAGCTGCCCAATAAATTGGATGGCTTTGTATTCTGGTGGAGTCGGCGGGAATCGGCCATCCTGGCCAGCCATATCGCTTGCAAGCGATATGTCGCTCGTGGGCTCGCTGCATGCAGCTCGAATTCCCCACTCTCCACTTCGCAGCTTGCAAGCTGCTCAGATTCGTGAGGCAGATGAAAGCACGCAGGTGCTTTCATCTGTCCACACTCATCCCCGCGTCCCGCGGGTTCAATTCCACAGATCGTCAAAATAAAAAAGCCACCCAATAAATTGGATGGCTTTTAATATTTTGGTGGAGACGGCGGGAATCGAACCCGCGTCCAGAAGCACTCTACAGACAGTTCTACATACTTAGTGCTGCCATTTGATTTAATCCTGACGACGCGGACGCACACGCTGCGGCAGGACGAGTTACCTATTATTTAATCAAGAGCCAAGTAACCCGGCTCAAGACGATTCCATATGAATGTCCTTACTGCTGTTGCCAGCCCACCCTATGGACGAAGTGGTGTAAGGTTAGCCGGTATTAAGCGGCTAATGCGTACGAGTTATCGTTTGCAGTTATATAGTTCAGATTGTATTTACGAGGTAGTCTGGCCTCGGTATGCCCTGCGCTGCTTTGCAACCCCTGTCGAAACCAGGTCGTCCCCAAAGTCGTATCAGTATACCCCATTTAGGGATGGTCTTGCATTAATCAAGAGCCAACGGCTTGTAAATGTTTGGCACGTACCAGTTCCAGCAGTTCCAGCGGGCTGTCGATGATGGCGTCGGCTTTCCAGTGTTTGGGTTCGGTCGCGCCGCAATAGCCCCAGGCGGCGGCGATGCTGGTCATGCCTGCTGCTTCGGCGGCTTGTATGTCGCGCAGGTCGTCGCCTACGTACCAGCAGTTTTCGGATCTTATGCCCAACTGCCTTGCTGCTTCCAGCAAGGGGGCAGGGTGGGGCTTGGCATGCGGGGTGGTGTCGCCAGCAATGACGCAACGCGCTTCTTGCAAATCTAATAAGGGGATCAGCGGGCGGGTAAAGCGCATGGCCTTGTTGGTGACGATGCCCCAGGAAACGCCCATGACATCCAGACCGCGCAAGAGGTCTGGCACTTGCTTGAACAATTTGCTTTGCTCGGCGATGGCGGATTCATACTGGTTCAGGAATTCAACACGCATGGCTTCGTAATCGGGGTGTTCTGGTGTGATGCCAAAACCTGCGCCGAGCAAGCCACGTGCCCCGGCGGATGCATGGGGGCGCAAGCTATGATAGTGAACAGGTGCCAGTTGGCGGTTGGTGCGCATGACATTGACTGCTGCCGCCAGGTCGGGGGCTGTGTCTGCCAGGGTGCCGTCCAAGTCAAACAGAATTGCTTGTGGAGTTTGCATAATAAAGGATCAAAGAGATCAAAAGCTGGCCTTCATGTTTGATGAAGGCGTGGTGTTGTTCAAGCTAAATCGTTATTCATATTGGGCGTGTACAGGCAACCATGTAGTTGACGCTGGTATCGGCATTCAGTGAATAGATTTGGGTGAGGGGGTTATAACTCAAGCCCTTCATCGCATGTAATTCTAGCCCTGCATTGCGTATATCTTGCGACAGTTCTGCCGGGGTAATGAACTTGGCATAGTCATGCGTGCCCTTGGGCAGCATTTGCAGCAGGTATTCTGCACCGATGACGGCGAACAGATAGGCCTTGGCATTGCGGTTCAGGGTGGAAAAGAAAACATGGCCACCGGGTTTGACCATCTTGGCGCAAGCCTTGATGATGGATGCCGGGTCAGGCACGTGTTCCAGCATTTCCATGCAGGTGACGACATCGAACTGTCCAGCTTCTGCTTCTGCCATATCTTCGGCGGCGATCTTTTTATAACGTACGCTCACGCCAGATTCCAGGCCATGCAAGTCGGCTACCTTGAGTGCTTTGTCGGACAAATCTATGCCGGTGACGGTTGCGCCTTTTTTTGCCATGGATTCAGCCAGGATGCCACCACCGCAACCAACGTCGATGACTTGCTTGCCTGCCAATGGTACACGCTGGTTGATCCATTCCAGGCGCAAAGGATTGATTTCATGCAGGGGCTTGAATTCGGAAGTCGGGTCCCACCAGCGATGGGCAAGTTCACTAAATTTCTGGATTTCTGCGGGGTCAGCGTTCAAGGTCGACATGATGTGGTTTGAAGTGCCGGGTCAGGGCATAAGCTGCAAAACCGCTATTGTAGGCGATTAAGGCTGATATCGCATTGGTGAAGAACAAACATGAAGTGGAAATGATCTAGGCTTGAATAGTGCCAGCACAAATAAAAAAACCCGCCGAAGCGGGTTTTTCAGAAGCCAGGCTTCAATTACAGAATTACTTAACGTTGCGTGTACCAACAACTTCGATTTCAACGCGACGGTTTTTGGCGCGACCATCAGCTGTTTTGTTGTCAGCTACTGGTTGTTTTTTGCCTTTGCCTTCGGTGTAAACACGGTTGGCTTCGATACCTTTGCTTACCAAGTAAGCTTTGACTGCTTCAGCGCGACGGATAGACAATTTTTGGTTGTATTCGTCAGAGCCTACAGAGTCAGTGTGACCAACAGCAATCACAACTTCCAGATTGATGGATTTCAATTTGGATGCCATGTCGTCGAGTTTGACTTTAGCTTCTGGTTTCAGAACTGCTTTGTCAAAATCAAAGAATGCATCAGCTGCGAACGTTACTTTTTCAGAAGTAGGTGCAGGAGCCGCAACTACTTTTGGTGGTTCAGGTTTAACTTCTGGCTTGGCTGGCTCTACTACAACTGCCGGTGCTGGTTGTACCAGTGGTGCATCGCAACCTGGAACTGCGTCAGCAGGTGTCCAGTAGCCAGTGCGCCAGCACAGACCAAATGGGTCACGTGCAATTACACCGCGGCCATCTTGTACATAGGCGCTGTATGGCTTGTTAGCCATGATGTCTGTGATTTGTTGTGCGGAAGCAGAAAAGGATGCTACTGCGGACGCTGCGATAACGAGCTTGACTAAATTTTTCATATTTCTCCTCTCGGGTGAGATTATTACCGCAGATGAACTGCGCGAAATTACTGCATAAAACCAGATATTAACACGGCGATGATGACATTACTATTTCGTCAAACATCATCAGGCCATTTATCAACATTGACGCTATTTTGCCATATTTAGCTAGTTTAAGACGAAAATTGTTAAATCGGCAAAGTTACACTTAGTTAAATATGTCTCATTTTGACAACGAAATACCTATGTGGCAAGCTAATACCAGTTCCATAAAAGAAATGTTTTGCTTTTATCCGTTCGTATGGAGCTTTTGCTTCAGGCTTACTTGGCGAGGCCCCGACCCTCTATGACAATGCGGCGATTGGGGGCCAGGCATTCTGCCAGTTTGGCTTTTGTTAACTTGTCGTCACAAGCCTTGATCTGTTGTGTTTTACCCATGCCCATGGTATCCATGGGAGCATCCAGGCCCTTGCTGCCCAGGTAGGCCACCACGGCATCTGCATTCTTTTCAGACAATTTCTGGGCTTGCTGGTGGTTGCCAGTCAAGTCAGTGTGGCCACTGACGACGATCAGATCGACTTTTGCGCAGTTGGCTAGCTTGGCCATGACTTCATTGTCTATGCGCTCTTTGCCTTTGCTATTAAGTGTAGATAACTGCGTTAATTTGCTGTGTTCAAAAATTTCATCACTTTGTAGCGTGAGTGCAAAGTCGCAGCGCTTGGGTGGGGCTGGAGGTGTTGGGGGTGCAGAGGGAGTCTGGGGTACTGCTGCTACGGAGGCGGGGGCTTCCGCATTTTGTGCTGCCGGTGCTGATGCGCTGGTTTGGGCTAATGCGAATGAGACAGGCAGGGTAAGGGCGGCAAGCACGCAAAGTGCTGTCAATTTTTTCAACATTGTTGTCTCCGTGGATTTTTAGGGTATTTTTTATTATGTTTTGATTAAATCATAAAAATTTGCCACGAAGCTGTCATTTAAATGACAGTGTTGTAGTCCACACTAGCGCTAATCACCGAGTTTGACTGACTTAATTGCTATAAATGGAATTCGGCATAGCAGGCATGTTAGAATCAAGAGTTAAACGTCAGTCTTTAATAGTCTTGATAAGATGTTATTGAGGACGTAGTTAAAGACTTTATTAAGACGTTATTAATTAACCAAGCTCTAATTCGCCGGCCGCCAATGGATCAATTCGCAAAAGAAACACTCCCGATTTCCCTTGAAGAAGAAATGCGCAAAAGCTATCTCGATTACGCGATGAGCGTTATCGTAGGTCGCGCTTTGCCGGATGTGCGTGATGGCTTAAAGCCTGTGCATCGTCGTGTATTGTTCGCGATGCACGAAATGAACAATGTCTATAACCGCCCCTTCGTCAAATGTGCACGTGTGGTGGGTGAAGTCATGGGTAAGTACCATCCCCATGGAGATGCCTCCATTTACGACACGCTGGTGCGTATGGCGCAAGACTTTTCCCTGCGTTATACCCTGGTCGATGGCCAGGGTAACTTCGGTTCCATCGACGGCGATAATGCTGCGGCGATGCGTTATACCGAGTGTCGCCTGGACAAGATCGCCAATGAAATCCTGGCGGATATCGAAAAAGAAACTGTCGATTTCGTCCCCAACTATGACGGTAAAGAGAAAGAACCTTCGGTTCTGCCTGCCCGCATCCCGAATCTGCTGATCAATGGCTCATCAGGTATTGCTGTGGGTATGGCGACGAATATCCCGCCTCATAATATTACCGAGACCATCAATGGCGCCCTGCACGTCTTGCGCAATCCCGAATGTACGATAGATGAACTGATAGAGATCATCCCTGCGCCAGATTTTCCTACCGGCGGCATTATCTATGGTGTATCAGGTGTGCGCGATGGTTACCGCACTGGCCGTGGCCGCGTTGTTATGCGCGCCAAGACCCACTTTGAAGAGTTTGGCAAAGAAAACCGCACGGCACTGATTGTTGACGAATTGCCTTTCCAGGTGAATAAGAAGTCCTTGCTGGAACGTATCGCCGAGCTGGTGCGTGATAAAAAGCTCGATGGTATTTCTGATATCCGCGATGAATCCGATAAGTCGGGCATGCGTGTGGTCATCGAACTCAAGCGCGGCGAAGTACCTGATGTGGTACTGAATAATCTGTATAAGCAGACGCAGTTGCAAGACACTTTCGGTATGAATATGGTGGCCCTGATGAATGGCCAGCCTAAATTATTGAACCTGAAGGAGATGCTGTCCTGCTTCCTGTCGCACCGCCGTGAAGTAGTGACACGCCGCACCCTGTTTGAACTGCGTAAAGCGCGTGAACGTGGCCATGTACTGGAAGGTCTGGCAGTTGCGCTGGCAAATATCGATGACTTTATCGCCATCATCCGTGCTGCGCCTACGCCACCGATTGCGAAACAGGAATTGATGACCCGTGCCTGGGATAGCTCCATGGTACGCGAGATGCTGACGCGTACTGCGGCTGATAATTCTGGTGGCATCGATGCTTTCCGCCCTGAGAATTTGCCCAAGCATTACGGCATACAGCCTGATGGCCTGTATAAATTGTCTGACGACCAGGCGCAAGAAATCCTGCAAATGCGTTTGCAACGATTGACTGGTCTGGAACAAGACAAGATCGTCAATGAATACAAAGACGTCATGGCTGAGATCGCCGATTTGCTCGACATCCTGTCTAAGCCAGAACGCGTCACCGTCATCATCACCGATGAACTGACCCTGGCCCGCAATGAATACGGCGAAGGCAATAAAGACGTACGCCGTTCAGAAATCACCCATAATGCCACTGACCTGGGTACAGAAGACCTGATCACACCGCAAGACATGGTCGTGACCCTGTCGCACACCGGCTATATGAAGTCGCAACCCCTGTCTGAATACCGTGCGCAAAAACGCGGTGGCCGCGGCAAACAGGCGACAGCGACCAAGGATGATGACTGGATCGAGCAACTCTTCGTGGCCAATACCCATGATTACATCCTGTGCTTCAGTAACCGTGGCCGCATGTACTGGCTGAAGGTATGGGAAGTGCCACAAGGCTCGCGTACTTCACGCGGCAAGCCTATCGTGAATATGTTCCCATTGCAGGACGGTGAAAAAATTACAGTCATCCTACCTTTGTCTGGCGATAACCGTACTTTCCCTGAAGACCATTATGTCTTCATGTCCACCAGCCTGGGCACAGTCAAGAAAACACCTTTGACTGACTTCAGCAACCCACGTAAAGCCGGCATTATCGCGGTTGATCTGGATGAAGGCGATTTCCTCATCGGCGCGGCACTGACCGATGGCAAGCATGATGTCATGCTGTTCTCTGATTCCGGCAAGGCAGTGCGCTTTGATGAAAACGATGTACGTCCTATGGGCCGTACAGCCCGTGGCGTACGTGGTATGAACCTGGATGAAGGCCAACAGGTCATTGCCTTGCTGGTAGCTGAAAATGAACAGCAATCTGTGTTGACAGCGACTGAAAACGGCTACGGCAAACGTACACCTATCACTGAATACACCCGTCATGGCCGTGGTACCAAGGGCATGATCGCGATCCAGACTTCCGAGCGTAACGGCAAGGTTGTAGCAGCTACCCTGGTAGAAACAACGGATGAAATCATGTTGATCACTACCGGTGGCATCCTGATACGTACCCGCGTTTCTGAAATCCGTGAAATGGGCCGTGCAACCCAGGGCGTGACCCTGATTGCAGTAGAAGACGGCACCAAGCTGTCTGGCCTGCAACGTATCGTGGAAACAGATGCAGACGTAGATGCAGCTCTGGAGGCTGGTGGTGCTGATACTGGTGCAAATGAAGCAGAAGGCAGCGCACCAGAAGCCGACGCAGCGGAGTAAACCATCTATGACGACGATCTACAATTTCTCTGCAGGCCCGGCAGTATTGCCGAAAGAGGTATTGCAGCAAGCCGCTGCCGAAATGCTGGACTGGCATGGCAGTGGCATGTCCGTCATGGAAATGAGTCACCGCGGGCCAGAGTTTATGTCCATCCTCGCTGCCGCGCAAAGCGATTTGCGCGAGCTGCTGGCGGTACCGGACAATTATAAAATCCTGTTCCTGCAAGGCGGTGGCCTGGGCGAAAACGCCATCGTCCCCATGAACCTCATGGGGCGCAAGCCGCAGCCTGCAACGGCAGATTTTGTGCATACCGGCTCCTGGACGGGCAAGTCCATCAAGGAAGCAAAAAAATACGGTAACGTCAATATCGCAGCCTCAGGTGAGGCCGGCGGCTATACCAGCGTGCCTGCACGCGATAGCTGGAAGCTGACACCAGATGCTGCCTATGTGCATCTGTGTACCAATGAAACCATCGATGGTGTTGAATACCATTTTGCCCCTGATGTAGCGGCAGAAACAGGTGATGCGCCGATTGTTGCCGACATGTCTTCGCACATTTTGTCGCGCGTCATTGATATCTCCAAATACGGCGTCATCTTTGGTGGTGCGCAAAAGAATATCGGCCCGGCAGGTTTGACCATCGTCATCGTGCGTGAAGATTTGCTCGGTCATGCCTTGCCCATCTGCCCATCGGCTTTTGACTGGAAAATCGTTGCCGACAATGATTCCATGTACAACACTCCGCCTACTTATGCGATTTATATCGCGGGTCTGGTGTTCCAGTGGCTCAAGCAACAAGGCGGCGTGGCGGCGATGGAGCAAAAGAATATTGCCAAGTCCAGCCTGCTGTATGACTACCTCGATTCCACAGATTTTTATGAAAACCGGGTAGAAAAAGGCAGCCGTTCACGTATGAATGTGCCTTTTTACCTGAAAGATGAAAACCTGAATGCTGCATTTTTGGCGGAAGCCAAGGCAAATGGTCTGTTGCAGTTGAAAGGCCATAAATCAGTAGGCGGCATGCGTGCCTCGATTTATAACGCCATGCCTATAGAAGGTGTACAGGCTTTGGTCAGCTTCATGCAAGAGTTTGCCCGCAATCATACGTAAATACTTGAGCCAGTGGCTTGAGCACATGGCGTCTGTTTTGTTTACACTATAGACAGACGCCGCTAATTATTTTCATCATCAGCCCTTTCTGAGCATGGCACTCACCATCACCTGGAAACCGTGGCGCTGATGAACCAGGTCAAAAGCCTGGCGAAAAAAGCATATCCGGCAAGGCAGCCATGCGCTACAGTATTGCTGCCTGCCCACACCCTATCAAACACGGTTTTTAGGTCATTATGAGCGACAATAAATTACTCCCCCTGCGCATCAAGATCGATGCCATCGATGCACAAATCCTGGATTTGCTGAACCAGCGCGCCCGCGTGGCCGAAGAAGTTGGTCATGTCAAGGCAGAAACCAATGCGCCCGTATTTCGCCCTGAACGTGAGGCGCAAGTCTTGCGTGGCGTGGCTGAACGCAATCCCGGCCCCCTGCTGAGTGACGATATACAACTGATCTTCCGTGAAATCATGTCGGCCTGCCGTGCGCTAGAGCGCCGCGTGGTCGTGGCTTTCCTGGGGCCGGTAGGGACTTTCAGTGAGCAGGCTGTCTATAAGCAGTTTGGTCATGCTATCCAGCCTTTGGCTTGTGTATCCATTGATGAAGTTTTCCGTGCGACCGAAGCTGGTACGGCCGATTTTGGTGTCGTGCCTATCGAGAATTCATCTGAAGGAGCGATCAACCGCACCCTTGATTTGCTGCTGCAAACCAGCCTGGCCATTAGTGGTGAGCTGGCAATCCCTGTGCAGCATAGCCTGATGAGCAAGTCTGGCAATATGGAAGGCATCAGCCGCATCTGCGCCCACTCACAAGCCTTGGCACAATGCCAGGCCTGGCTGAACCAGCATTTCCCGCATGTGGAAAGACATGCCGTGGCATCGAATGCAGAGGCAGCACGCATGGCCAGCGGTGACTATACTGTGGCGGCGATTGCCAGCGAGATTGCTGGTCATCAGTACAATCTGGGCATAGTCTCTGCACACATCCAGGATGATCCGCATAACCGTACGCGTTTTGCAGTCATAGGCCGCCTGCGCACCACACCTAGCGGCAAGGACCAGACTTCCATCGTGCTGGCTACGCCCAACAAGGCAGGTGCTGTCTACAACCTGCTGGCTCCGCTTGAAAAACATGGCGTCTCCATGACGCGTTTTGAGTCGCGTCCTGCAAGAACTGGCAATTGGGAATATTATTTCTATGTCGATGTAGAGGGCCATGTCATGGATACCAAAGTGGCAGATGCCATGGCGGAGTTGAATGACAAGGCGGCCTTCTTCAAAGTGCTGGGTTCTTACCCTTGTACGGTGTGAGTGCCTGATGCAAAAAGCTTTTCAACGCATAGCGATTTTTGGCGTAGGTTTGATAGGTGGCTCATTTGCCCTGGCTTTGAAAAAGACAGGGGTAGTTGAGCAGATAGTCGGGGTAGGGCGCAGCCAGGCTTCGCTGGAAAAAGCGAAGCAACTCGGCATCATTGATGAAATCGCCTTGAATGCTGAGCAGGCATTACGCAACTGTGACCTGGTGCTGATAGCTGCACCCGTGGCACAGACTGGCGCGATATTGACAGCGATTTATCCTCACTTGCAGCCAGGGACGATAGTCACGGATGCTGGTAGCACCAAGGCTGATGTGGTGGCAGCAGCACGCGAGAGCCTGGCTGAAAAGATCGCACAATTTGTACCTGCGCATCCTATAGCCGGGCGTGAATTGAATGGGCCTGAGGCAGCACTGGTGGATTTGTATGTCGGCAAAAAAGCCGTCATCACCCGCCTGCCAGAAAATAGCGATGCTGACGTTGCCAGAGTGGCATGGGCCTGGCAGCAATGCGGTGCCATCATCCATCATCTGGACCCGGCATCACATGACGCTGTGTTTGCCGCAGTCAGCCATTTGCCACATTTGCTGGCTTATGCCCTGGTCGATGATATCGCCCGCAAGCCGCATGCAGATACCTTGTTCCAGTATGCTGCCAGTGGCTTTCGCGACTTTACCCGCATTGCCGGTTCATCGCCAGAAATGTGGCGTGACATCAGTCTGGCGAACCGTGCCGCGATGTTGCAGGAACTGGATTCCTACACTGCCAGACTGTCCATCTTGCGCCAGCATCTGGTGGATGCCGACAGCGAAGGCATAGCGGGTATTTACGCCAATGCCCAGCGTGCGCGCCATAACTGGATCAGCGCGATTGAGGCAGCCGAAAAACAGCAGCGTGAAGGTGGGGATTGAAAGAGATTAGCTCTGCTCTACATCGACAAACTCAGAATTGAAAACGACCATGACACAAGCAAGCAAACATTATCCGCATTACCTTGATCTGCAACCCGTTATGCAGGTGCAGGGTACGGTCAAATTACCAGGTTCAAAAAGTATTTCCAACCGCACACTTTTGCTGGCAGCACTGGCTGAAGGCAAGACCCAGATCATGGACTTGCTGGCATCCGATGACACCCTAGTCATGCTGAACGCCCTGACGCAACTGGGCGTGCACTGGGAGCAGGATGGCGATAGCCAGAATTACACGGTAGAGGGCGTCAAAGGACAGTTCCCCAAACACCAGGCAGACCTGTTCATGGGTAATGCCGGTACGGCGATACGCCCGCTGGTGGGCGCATTGGCCGTATTGGGTGGTGACTATACCATCCACGGCGTGCACCGCATGCATGAGCGTCCTATCGGTGACCTGGTTGATGCTTTGAATGAAGCTGGTGCACAGATAGAATATACCGCCAACCCAGGTTACCCACCCCTGCATATACACCGTGGTCATATTCATGCCCAGAGATTGCAGGTCAAAGGCAATGTCTCCAGCCAGTTCTTGACGGCCTTGCTGATGGCCGCACCTTTGATGGCGCGTGAACATGATGTGACGATAGAAGTAGTCGGTGAGCTGATCTCCAAACCCTATATAGAGATCACCCTGAACCTCATGCAAAAATTTGGCGTGACGGTAGAGCGTGATGGCTGGCAGGCATTCACAGTCACAAAAGGCCAGCATTATGTGTCGCCCGGCGTTATTCATGTCGAAGGTGATGCCTCATCTGCCTCCTACTTCCTGGCTGCAGGTGCCATCGCTGGTGGCCCTATCCGTGTAGAAGGTGTAGGCAAGTCAAGCATACAGGGCGATGTGCGTTTTGCCGAGGCATTGGAAAAGATGGGGGCAAGCATCACTCGTGGTGATAACTGGATAGAAGCCACTTCGAAAGGTGTCTTGCAAGCCATAGACATGGACTTTAACCATATCCCCGATGCAGCCATGACGATCGCGGTAGCCGCTCTGTATGCCAATGGCACCACGACCCTGCGCAATATCGCCAGCTGGCGCGTCAAGGAAACCGACCGCCTGTCTGCCATGGCAACAGAATTGCGCAAACTGGGGGCGATAGTGGAAGAGGGCGCAGACTATATGACGGTGACGCCGCCCGAGCATATCCTGCCTGCGACTATCGACACCTATGACGATCACCGCATGGCCATGTGCTTCTCTTTGGCCAGCCTCGATGGTCGCGCCCGCAGAGGTGCTACTATGCGCATCAACGATCCAAAATGCGTGGCCAAGACTTTCCCTGATTATTTTGAAGTCTTTGCCAAGATTAATCACCAAGATTTGTTTTAAAGGTTTTTATAGTTATCTATGACTGTACCTAGTCCTGTTATCACGATAGACGGCCCTACCGCATCCGGTAAGGGTACGGTAGCGCACAGGGTCGCCAAGCATCTGGGTTTTCATTACCTGGATTCTGGTGCCCTGTACCGCCTGACTGCCCTGATGGCTACCCGCCATGGCATCGTGCTTGAAGATGAAGCCACCATTGCCAGCATGGCAAGAACCCTGCCTTGTCGTTTTGTTCACGGCCATGTGTTTCTGGAAGACGCCGATGTCACCGACGCCGTAAGAGCAGAAGAAGTCGGCGTGGCAGCTTCCCGTATTGCTGTTTTGCCAGCAGTACGCCAGGCCCTGGTTGATTTGCAGGTGGCTTTTCGCTATACGCCCGGCCTGGTGGCTGACGGGCGCGATATGGGGACGGTCATCTTCCCCGATGCCAGCTTAAAAGTTTTCTTAACAGCAAGTGCTGAGGCGCGCGCAAGCCGTCGATATAAGCAATTGATTGAAAAGGGAATTTCTGCTAATATGGAAAACTTGGTAAAAGATTTGATGGAACGTGATGCGAGAGATAGTGCCCGCAGCACAGCGCCGCTCAAGCCCGCGCCAGACGCGATCATCCTGGATACATCTGAATTAACTGCTGAAGAAGCGGTCAATAAAGTACTGGTCTGGTATGCGCAAACACAGGCAAACAACGCCATATAAGTAAGTATTTTAGTATCTGGTGAAGTTTGCAGGTGTCGTTTCAAGTGCCTTTATTGACGCAAGGTTAATAAAGGGATGTTCAACCTAACCCGGTAAATAGTGTCTTTTGCACCGTTCCGGCTAACTTGTAAATACTATGTCTACTGTTTTCATGTCCCAAGATTTCGCAACCGGTGCAGATAGCTTCGCAGCTTTGTTCGAAGAATCCCTGTCACGTCAGGATATGCGTTCCGGTGAAGTGATTTCTGCTGAAGTCGTCCGTATCGACCACAACTTCGTGATCGTTAACGCTGGCTTGAAGTCTGAAGCCTTTATCCCTGTTGAAGAATTCAAAAACGACCAGGGCGACCTGGAAGTTAATATCGGCGATTTCGTTTCCGTAGCGATTGATTCGCTGGAAAACGGTTTCGGCGACACAATTTTGTCCCGTGACAAAGCTAAACGTCTGGCCTCCTGGCTCGCGCTGGAAAAAGCGCTGGAGTCTGGCGAGATCGTTACTGGTACAGTAAATGGCAAAGTCAAAGGTGGTTTGACTGTTCTGACGAACGGCATCCGCGCTTTCTTGCCAGGTTCTTTGGTTGATACACGCCCAGTTAAGGATACAACTCCTTACGAAGGCAAAACCATGGAATTCAAAGTTATCAAGCTCGACCGCAAGCGTAACAACGTTGTGCTGTCCCGCCGCGCTGTTGTTGAAGCGTCCATGGGCGAAGAGCGTCAAAAACTGATGGAAACCCTGAAAGAAGGCACAGTGGTTACTGGTGTTGTTAAAAACATCACTGACTACGGCGCGTTCGTTGATCTGGGTGGCATCGATGGCTTGTTGCACATCACCGACCTGGCATGGCGTCGTGTACGTCACCCTTCCGAGGTGTTGACAGTTGGTCAGGAAATCACTGCAAAAGTATTGAAATTCGACCAAGAGAAAAACCGTGTTTCCCTGGGCGTAAAACAACTGGGCGACGACCCATGGACAGGTTTGTCCCGTCGTTACCCAGCGAACACACGTCTGTTCGGTAAAGTAACGAACCTGACTGACTACGGCGCGTTCGTTGAAGTCGAGCAAGGTATCGAAGGTCTGGTTCACGTTTCCGAAATGGACTGGACTAACAAAAACGTTGCACCAAACAAAGTTGTTCAATTGGGCGACGAAGTTGAAGTCATGGTTCTGGAAATCGACGAAGAACGTCGTCGTATCAGCCTGGGCATGAAACAGTGCAAAGCCAATCCTTGGGATGATTTCGCGATCAACCACAAGAAAGGGGACAAAGTTCGCGGCGCGATCAAGTCCATCACTGATTTCGGCGTATTTATCGGTTTGTCTGGCAACATCGACGGTCTGGTACATTTGTCTGATCTGTCCTGGAATGAAACAGGCGAAGAAGCAGTACGTCGCTTCAAGAAAGGTGACGAACTGGAAGCCATCGTTCTGGCAATCGACGTTGAGCGTGAGCGTGTTTCCCTGGGTGTTAAGCAACTGGAAGGCGACCCATTCAATAACTACTGCGCAATGAACGACAAAGGTGCAGTTGTTACTGGTACAGTTAAATCTGTTGAAGCCAAAGGCGCAGTAATCCAGTTGGCAGACGACGTTGAAGGCTACCTGCGTGCATCCGAAATCTCCCGCGACCGCGTGGAAGATGCTGGTACACACCTGAAAGTCGGCGACACAGTTGAAGCCCTGGTATTGAACATCGACCGCAAAGCTCGTGGTATCCAATTGTCTATCAAAGCTAAAGATAGCGTTGAAACACAAGAAGCTATGCAAAAAATGTCCGTTACTGATTCCAACGCAGCATCCGGCACAACCAGCCTGGGCGCTTTGTTGAAAGCCAAGCTCGACAATAAAAACTAAGCTTAAGTCATAAGGTTTTCACTATGACTAAGTCGGAGCTGATAGCTCGTCTGGCAGAGCGATATCCGCAGCTGGTAGCTAAAGATGTGGATATTGCTGTTAAAACCATACTGGATGCAATGTCGGATGCCCTGGCAACGGGGCAACGCATAGAAATTCGCGGTTTTGGCAGCTTTGCACTGAACAGTCGTCCACCACGGATAGGTCGTAACCCCAAGTCTGGTGACAAGGTGATGGTCCCTGAAAAACGGGTGCCGCACTTCAAGCCAGGTAAGGAATTGCGCGAACGTGTTGATGCCATGGTGGGGCAACCGATACACGATGACTAAGTCAGGTTGACTGGTCAAAGTTCGGGCTTCGACAGCGATGTAAAAATAAAAACGGCATATCGGTTTTCCGATATGCCGTTTTTTTTCAGTACAATGCTCTTTTCGGGATAAATTGCTTAATTAACGATTTTTCCGCTTATCCATCAAGGATGCATACATGAAATATATTTCAAGATTTTTAGCCATCGTGCTGTTTATCCTGTTCTTTGGCTTTGCCTTGAAAAACGACCAGATAGTCACGCTGCAATACTTTTGGGGCTACCATCAGTCTGCGCCGCTGGTCATCATGCTGCTGGCTTTTTTTGCCGGTGGCGCCACGCTGGGTGCGCTGGCCATGGTGCCCATGGTGTTCCGTCACAGACGCGACCTGCACAAGCATAAAAAGACTCTTGCAGAAATTGAAAAAGAACGTGAAGCAGCGCAAAGGGCCAGCACACAAGCCCCCCAGCCTGATAGCATTCGCAATACCTGAAAACACAATAAGAAAAAACGCACATGGAATTTGAAATCTGGTGGTTACTAGGTATCCCCCTATTCTTTACCTTGGGCTGGGCTGCTGCGCGCATAGATATACGCCAGTTGATCTCGGAATCCCGCAGCCTGCCGCGTGGCTATTTCAAGGGCTTGAATTTCTTGCTCAATGATCAACCGGACAAGGCCATTGATGCCTTCATCGACATCGTCAGGCTCGATCCTGAGGCAGTGGACCTGCATTTCGCCCTCGGTAACTTGTTTCGCCGCCGCGGTGAGACTGAGCGCGCGATCCGCGTCCATCAAAACCTGCTGGCCAGGCCAGACCTGCCTACCGAACAAAAAACCCAGGCCATGTATGAACTGGGCCAGGATTATCTGAAAGCCGGTTTGCTTGACCGTGCCGAAGAAACTTATAACCTGCTCGTCAACAGCCCGTTTGAAGCCCAGGCCAGGCGCGCCCTGCTGGAAATCTACCAGCGTGAAAAAGAATGGGCGCGCGCTATAGAAGCGGCCAATGCCCTGCAGGAATGCGGCGCTGGTGGCCGTCAAAAAGAAATTGCCCAGTTCTATTGTGAAATTGCCCAGGATGAACTGGTGCATACCAATGCCGACGCAGCCCTGGCTAACCTGGAAAAAGCACTGGCAGCAGACCGCAATAATGTCCGTGCCATTATCCTCATGGGTGATGTGTATATGGCCAATGGCGATACTGAGAAAGCCCTGGCTACCTGGCGCAGAGTGGAGCAGCAAAGCGTGCCCCATGTGGCACTGGTGGCGCAGCGCCTCATGGATGCTTACCGCAAGCTCGATAAGCCACAAGAGGGCTTGAATTTGCTCAAAAATTATCTGGCGGATGCGCCATCCATCGACTTACTGGAAGTCGCCTTCAAGGCCACGCTGGAGCTGGAGGGTGTGGAAGCCGTCAATAGCCTGGTCAGCGAAGAATTGCGCCGCACACCGACACTGCTGGGTCTGGATAAATTGCTGGATGGCCGCATCATGGTAGTGCCGCCAGAAGTCCGGCCTGAGCTGGCCATTATCAAGAACCTGGTACATGGTTATGCGCAAAAACTCGCGCGCTATCAATGTTCCAATTGCGGTTTCAAGGCCAGGCAGTTTTATTGGCATTGCCCAGGCTGCAGTAAATGGGAAACTTACCCGCCGCGTCGTACAGAAGAACTCAATGTTATGAACTAGATCCGCATTCATCCAGCCTTGAACAGGATATATGTTCCCAAGCTAGCCCAGATATGGCAAGCAGTGTCAGGTTTGATGTCGCGTCTTCTTATTAAATTTGGTGATCAAAAAATGAAAATCACAATTATTGGTACAGGTTATGTCGGTCTTGTCACAGGTGCCTGCCTGGCTGAATTGGGCAATGATGTATTTTGCCTGGACGTCGATCAGCGCAAGATTGATATCCTCAATAATGGCGGCATCCCTATCCATGAGCCTGGCCTGGAAGAAATCGTCGCACGCAACCGCGCTGCAGGTCGCATACAGTTTTCTACCGATGTCGAAGCCAGCGTCAAGCACGGTGATGTGCAGTTTATCGCTGTCGGCACGCCACCGGATGAAGATGGTTCTGCTGATTTGCAATACGTTGTGGCTGCGGCAAAAAACATAGGCAAGTACATGACGAACTTCAAGGTCGTCGTTGATAAATCTACTGTGCCTGTTGGTACGGCTGACCGTGTCAGCGCCGCCATCTCGGCTGAATTGGCAACGCGCTCTGCAACTGTGGAATTCTCGGTAGTTTCCAATCCAGAATTCTTGAAAGAAGGTGCAGCAGTAGAAGATTTCATGCGCCCTGACCGCATCGTCATTGGTTGCGACCAGACACCGCAAGGCGAAAAAGCACGCAGCCAGATGAAGAAGCTGTATGCGCCTTTCAACCGCAATCATGAGCGTACTTACTGGATGGATGTACGCTCGGCAGAGTTCACCAAATATGCCGCGAACGCCATGCTGGCGACCCGTATCTCTTTCATGAATGAGCTGGCCAATCTGGCTGACCATGTCGGTGCCGATATTGAAGCCGTGCGTCATGGCATAGGTTCTGACCCGCGCATAGGCCACAGCTTTTTGTATGCCGGTTGCGGCTATGGTGGTTCCTGCTTCCCCAAAGATGTACAGGCGCTGGAACGCACAGCCCAGGACTATGGCTTGAATCTCCTGATCCTGCAGGCAGTGGAAGCCGTCAATGCGCGGCAAAAGCAAGTACTGGGTAACAAAATACAGCAGCGCTTTGGTGAAAACCTTAGTGGCCGTCATTTCGCCATCTGGGGCCTGGCATTCAAACCCAATACCGATGATATGCGTGCGGCGTCTTCACGTGTCTTGCTGGGCGAGCTATTGCGCGCAGGTGCGACTGTAGCTGTATATGATCCGGTCTCCATGCAAGAAGCCAAACGCGTGCTGGAACTGGATTTCTATGATGCGCCAGAATTGCTGGCATCCATACGCTATGCCGCTAACCCTATGGATGCGCTGGTTGAGGCGGATGCGCTGGCGATTGTCACCGAATGGAAGGCCTTCCGCAGCCCTGACTTTGATGAAGTCAAGGCCCGCCTGAGGCAGCCTGTGGTCTTTGATGGTCGCAACCTGTTTGAGCCCACGGTCATGACCGAACTGGGCATTGAATACCACGGCATAGGCCGCTCCGTATTAACGAGTAAATGACGAACAAATAATGCAGAATATGGATGCAAGGAAAGATGCAAGGAAAGATATAGCGGCGAAGCGTATTCTGGTCGCAGGCGATGTCATGCTCGACAGATACTGGTTTGGCGAAGTCAATCGCATATCGCCCGAAGCCCCGGTGCCTATCGTGCGTGTGGAAAAAAGTGAAGAGCGCCTTGGCGGTGCAGCCAATGTGGCACGCAATGCCGTCGCCCTGGGTGTGCAGGCTGCCTTGATGGGTGTCATCGGTGACGATGATGCTGGCAATAGCATGGAGCGTTTGTTGAAGTCTTCCGGGATAGAAGCTTACTTGAGTCGCGACCAGCAAATCTCCACCATCATCAAATTGCGCGTTATCGGCAGGCAGCAGCAATTGCTGCGCATCGATTTTGAAGAACGCCCGACGGAACATGTCCTGCGTGACAAGCTGAATCGCTTCAATTCCTTGCTGACTGGCTATGATGTCGTGGTTTTATCCGACTATGCCAAGGGTAGCCTGGTGAACGTCAGCGCCATGATCGCTGCGGCAAAGGCGGCGGGTAAGATCGTGCTGGTCGACCCCAAGGGCAGCGACTTCAAACGCTATGCCGGTGCCAGCCTGCTGACACCGAATAAATCAGAATTAAAGCAAATCATCGGTGACTGGCCAAATGAAGAAGAGCTGACATCCAGAGCCCAGCAGTTACGCACAGATTTACAGATCGATGGCTTGCTGCTGACCCGCTCAGAAGAAGGCATGACCCTGTTCACGGCCGAAGGCGTGACCCATGTGCCAGCTATGGCAAGGGAAGTATTTGATGTCTCTGGTGCTGGTGACACTGTCATTGCTACCATGGCCGTCATGCTGGCGCAGGGCAAGTCCATGCAAGAGGCCGTTGTCATCGCCAATCGTGCCGGTGGTATTGTGGTTGGCAAGCTGGGTACGGCGACTGTGACAAGGGAAGAGCTCTTCCCGGAGTTCTTCCCCATTAAGTAATAAGTAATAAGTAATAAGTAATGCTTGTGCTGGCTTAAAGGAATCAAGCCAGCATTCTCATTCCTACAGTGTCAGGCAATTGCCCCAAAACGAAAGCTCGAAGCCACCACGCCGCCAAAGATGTTTTCTTCATGATAAACACAACTGGCGACTTCATCTGCTGCAGCACCGACTGCGACCATCAGCGGCAATAAATGCTCTTCTCTGGGATGGGCTACCCGTGCTGCCGGAGCATCTTCCCAATTGATCAGGCGGGCGACTCTTTCCGTCGTGCTGCTGGCGATCAGGCTGTCCTGCAGCCAGTCATCAAAACTTGACGATGGCTCCTTGGCCAGCGGGCCAAAGCGACGCAGGTTGTGGTAGCTGAGGCCGCTGCCTATGATGAGCACACCTTCGGCACGCAAGGGGAGGAGGGCGCGTCCCAGCGCCAGATGTTCGGCCGGGTCCAGTCCTGCGCGCAGTGATAATTGCACTACAGGCATATCAGCTTGGGGATACATCACGGCCAATGGTACAAATGCGCCATGGTCAAAACCACGCTGCTCATCAGCCAGGACTGGCAAGCCTGCGTCCTGTATCAAGCCTGTGACCCGTGCTGCCAGTTCGGGCGAACCCGGGGCCGGATAGCGTACTTTATAGGTATGCTCAGGGAAGCCGCCATAGTCATACAACATGCCAGGTGCTGGATTGCTCATGACACGGAAAACAGTGTCTTCCCAGTGTGCCGAGATCATGAGGATGGCCTTGGGCTTATATGGCAGTTGCCTGGGTATGTCGACCAGCGATGCTTCCAGCACATGCATGGCTTTGCGCATGTCTTCCATATATGGCCAGGGGCCGCCGCCATGCGAGATAAAGTAGGTGGGCAAGTTCATATATACATTTCCTTGATAGTCATTCCATGCCTGGGCTTATCCCCTGCAAATCATAGGGGCTTGATGTTATTCATCATAATGTTTCCCGTTACGGAAATCGATGGTGGTAAAGTAATTGTATTGTTTCCAAAAGTGGAAACATTGCACAAAAGGCAGATCATGGATGAACTTGATATCAACGGCATCAGGGTGTTTCGCGAAATCGTTGAGTCTGGCAGTTTTACTGCTGCGGCAGATCGTCTTGGCATGGCAGCGCCCATGGTCAGCAAGCATATCGCCAGGCTGGAGCGCAAGCTCGGGGCGCGGCTCTTGAACCGCAGCAGCCGCAGCATGAGCCTGACGGAAGCAGGCAAGGATTTTTTTGCGCAAGGCAGGCAGGCGCTGGATATTCTCGATGCTGCGGTTGCTTCAGTCGCCCAAGCCAGTGGGCCACCTCGCGGTGAATTAAAAATCAGCGCCCCTGTCTGGTGTGCCAACTCCGGCTTTGCCCGCTTGCTGGCAGATTTTCGGCTAGACTATCCCGAAATCAGGCTGGACCTGCATCTTGATAATCATATGGTGGACCTGGTGGCGGATGGTTTTGACCTGGCCTTGCGGGCAACCGATGAGCCTTCTGCTGCCTTGATCGCCAGGCGTCTGTGCAAGGTCGAATTTCATCTGGTGGCCACGCCCGCTTATTTGCACGAGCTGACATTGGGCATAAAAGCAGGCCAGGGCGTAGAGCAACACTCCATGGCAGTCATCTTGCCCAATTATGTGCAATCAGAACGCTTCCGCTTGCCCCTGCAAACAGTAGACCCACCATTGAAACTCGATGCCATCATGAAATGCAGCGATACCACGCTCAGTTATCACTGTGTGCTGGCTGGCATGGGAGCCGCATTTTTGCCAGCCTGGCTGGTGGATGGTGATCTTGCTTCGGGCCGCTTGCAACTGGTTGCTGGTAATGAGCCGGGTTTTGCCGGTAATTTATATGCAGTCTATGCCAGCAGGCGGCAGATGCCACCCAAGCTGCGTTGCTTCATTGATTTTTTGATAGACAGATTAGGTGATTAAATAAAGTTGACATATATCTACAGGGATTTTGTGGAATACTTGTCAACGGAATCATGTTTGGTTCCGTTGATAGCGATATAGAACAGTGAGAAACAAAAAAACTGAACTATACCGCTGAGAAAATGTTCACTTATTGAGGGAGTATTCGCATGTTGAAGAAATTAGTGTTTGGCTTGATGGCTTTGTTGGCTGCTACAGGATTTGCATTTGCTGATGTCGATGTCAATAAGGGCGACCAGGCTGCATTGGATGGTATCAAGGGTATAGGTCCAGCTAAATCCAAGGCCATCATAGAAGAGCGCACCAAGAATGGTGCCTTCAAGGATTGGGCTGATTTTGAAAGTCGCGTCAAAGGCGTTGGTGCCAAGAGTGCGGTGAAGTTGTCTGAGGCAGGTTTGACTGTCAATGGCGAGGCGAAGCCAGGTGCTGCTGCTAAGCCAGCTGCCAGCGCACCTGCCAAGGCAGAGAAAGCAGAAAAGCCAGCTAAAGCTGAAAAACCTGCTCCTGCCGCATCAGCGGCGCCGGCAGCCCCGGCAGCTGCCAAGGCTCCAGCGGCTGCATCTGCTGCATCTGCTGCATCGGCGGCTTCCAAGGCCAGCGCCAAATAAGCACATTTGCGATTGGCTTCAGGCGCAAAACAAGAACCTCAGGATCCGTCCTGAGGTTTTTTATTAGCTTATTCAAAATCTGTATAAGCCTCAAGAGGGGGCGATAACAGATGAGGAAGTTCTTGATCTGTCTGGGAAATCTGGCATTTCTTTACAAGGAAAGCCGCTTTCTGCTGTGAGGCAACTAGCTTATGCGGCAAGCGTCTAAGGGTAACTGCGATTAGAATGAGAGTTTGTCTTTTTCAAGCTGCTTACCATGACTTATCTGACCATCGAAGATACCATAGGCAATACCCCGCTCGTTAGATTGCAGCGCATACCTGGTGTTGAAAATCTGCGCCGTAATAATGTCATCCTGGGGAAATTGGAAGGGAATAATCCAGCTGGTTCAGTGAAGGACAGGCCCGCCTTGTCCATGATAAAAAGGGCAGAAGAGCGAGGTCAGATCAAGCCGGGCGATACGCTGATTGAGGCCACCAGCGGCAACACCGGCATTGCTCTGGCCATGGCAGCTGCCATGCGTGGTTACAAAATGGTGTTGCTGATGCCGGAAAACCTCAGCATAGAACGTCGCCAAAGCATGGCAGCCTATGGTGCCCAAATCATGCTGACCCCTAAAACTGGCGGCATGGAATATGCGCGTGACCTGGCTGAGCAAATGCAGGCAGAGGGGCGTGGTGTGATACTCGACCAGTTCGCCAACCCGGATAATCCTCTGGCGCATTATGAAGGTACAGGGCCAGAAATCTGGCGCGATACCAGGGGGCAGGTGACGCACTTCGTCAGCGCCATGGGAACTACCGGCACCATCATGGGGGTGTCTGCTTATCTGAAAGAACAGAACCCGCAGATACACATCATCGGTGCGCAACCTGAAGAAGGTTCGCAAATCCCCGGCATACGTAAATGGCCAGAGGCATATATGCCCAGGATTTATGACAAGGCCAGGGTAGACCAGGTCGAATCTGTGACACAGGCAGATGCCGAACATATGGCCCGCAGGCTGGCAGTGGAGGAAGGTATATTCTGTGGTATTTCTGCCGCAGGTGCTTGTGAAATTGCTTTGCGCATCGCGCAAACGCTAGAAAACGCCACTATCGTCTTTATTGTTTGCGACCGTGGTGACCGTTATTTATCGACCGGCGTCTTTCCCGCCTGAACATCAAACTGAGGTGAGCGCAAGCAAGGCGCTCGCTGGGTTTGCATCTCCCTGACAGTTTTGCAGCATCATCATCCTGTCATAAATCCAGAGCACAATAAATATACAAAAAAGCGCTGAAAAAACGCGATAAAGCAGCGCAAAAATTCAAACAAAAAAATACCGAAATCACGCTTGTGGCGTGTTTTCGGTATTTTTCAAAGAAGCAGTCTTCCTGAAAATCTGCAGATTTACCAGGTAGCGAGCAACGATCAAATAAAAGACTTATGCTGCGTCTTTTGGTTTGAATTGTTTGTCGCTGATGCGGAACTTTGCACGACGGTCGCCCATCAATTCGCGCAGTTCTTTAATGCTGACATCGCTGATTTCATGCATGCGTATCAGCAGTGAAGCGCCGACAGGCAGGCGACGATGCCTGATTTTACTAATTACTGGTGGTGCCACTTCCAATGCTCTGGAGAGTGCTGCATCATTTTTCAAATGCAATTGCTTGATCAGAGTATCCAACAGATTGTTTGGATCATAGTCGATTTCATCGGATTCAAGCTGGGTCAGGTTTGCCATAATTACCTCGCTGTTTAGTTTATTGATGCTAAATTTTGTTGCTTCAATAAAAAATTAATCAAACGGTAATATTGTATCTTTAAAATATAATTTGCTTGTCAGAAAAATAGCAAACCATTGTTAAATCTCTTGACACATTGCTTACTTCATACGCAAATGTGTCAACTAGATAACAACACTTTAGTTTAGAAAATACTGAATGGCAATGTTTATTCCAGTAATTAGTTACTAGAATAACATAAATTAACAATTTTATTTGGTTCTATAAAATCTGTTAAATCCTTTACTTCCCCTTGCTACATGCTTCAACAGTGTTTAACCCTAATTATTTTTGCCTGGCGATTGCAATTGCTCTACCCAGGTCAAAGACCGACATTGCGTAAAAATAGCTACGGTTGTACAAGGTGATGGCAAAAAAGTTTTCTGTTGCAAACCAGTACTCTGTTGCATCGTTGCCATTTTGCAGATCGACAAGACCATATTGAATATTTGTTGGCGCTTCGCTACTAGCTGTTGTCGCTATGGCTTTTAAATCCTGCAATTGATAACTGGCTTGTAAACCTTTCCCCAGAACAGCAGGTAGCTGCTCACTTTTTTCAGAAACGACCAGGGTGGCCGGAAAGGCAATGGGTAGGTTGCGCTTCCAGCCATGCATGGCCAGATAATGGGCGACACTGCCTATGGCGTCGACAGGTGAATCGGTCAGGTTGATCTTGCCATCGCCATCAAAGTCCACCGCATATTTCCTGATACTGCCAGGCATGAATTGCGGCCAGCCTATGGCGCCGGCATAAGAACCCTTGAATAGAAATGGGTCTAGCGAAGCTTCCTTGGCCATCAACAACATATTTTCCAGTTCAGCACGGAAAAATTGCATGCGCACTTCACGGGTAGGGGTATCGGGATAATCAAAGGCTAGTGTGGTCAACACATCCATGACGCGGAAACCACCGGTTTGTTTGCCGAAGATGGTTTCGACACCGATCAGACCAACGATGATTTCTGGTGGCACGCCATATTCCTGCTCGGCCCTGGCCAGTGCATCAGCATATTTGTCCCAGAAGGCGATACCTGCTTCTATGCGGTAAGGTTCGACAAAGCGGGCGCGATAGGCTTTCCAGTTCTTGGGTTTTCCTGGAGGTGCCGGGCGCATCAATTGCCTGGCGGACTCTATGTATTTGACTTGCTTGAAAATGGTTTTTAGTTCAGCTTCGCTAAAACCATGCTTGCTCACCATGCTGGAGATAAAGCTGGATACTTCCCTGGACTGTTCAAAATGGCCCTCGGCTTTCTGGGCTTTGACAGTGCTGGCGTTGGCGGCGGGCTTTTTTACATGTTTTTTCTCTACAGCATTTGCTTGCCCCGTTGTGAGCAGGGCAGTGGCGATGATGAGGGAGGAAATGCAGCTCAGCAGTGAGCCTGGCTGGTTTGTTGCGGTTGTCGTGAAAGAGATCAAAATACGTCAATAAAAAATTAGCGGCATGCAGCCAACAAGGTTTTTAAACGCCGGATCAGCGTGCTTTCCGGACCTGGGTCTTTGCCATAGCGGGCACTTGCATACAGTGTCAGAAAACGCTCGGCGTCTTCAAACTCAGCTGTGGGCAGGCTGGTACGCAATCTTTCCAGATAGGCTTTGGGCCCCTCATGCAAGGCGCGCGCTGCGGTCTTTTTTTCCATCTTGCGACAGAAAGAAAAGTATACCTTATCGAGCGCAGTAATACGTGGCCGGTTGCGTATCAGGGGCAGGGCCATCAAGCCGATGACCAGGCTGGCGACGATAAAAAACAGCAAGGCAATTTGCGCCCAGTCCACCTTCATGAAACCCAGGGAATTCAAGAAACTTCTTTGTGCACTAGGGCTGTAATTCAAAACCCATTGATTCCATGAGTTATTGACGGCGCTCCATTGCATGCGTACTTGATGGAAAAAAGAAACGCTGGCCGGGCTCAGGTTCATCAGTCCTGCCAGACCCTGGCGCGGTACGGCATAGTTTAGTGAACGTTCTACCCGTTCTGGTGCAACAGCGGCAGTGGGGTCTACCCTGAGCCAGCCTTTGCCTTCCAGCCAGACTTCCGTCCAGGCATGGGCATCGGATTGCCGTATTTCCAGAAAACCGTCTACGGAATTCAATTCCCCCCCCTGGTAACCAGTGACGACGCGCGCCGGGATGCCCGCCGCCCGCATCAACAATACAAAGGCGCTGGCGTAGTGTTCGCAAAAGCCCGCCTTGGTATCGAACAGGAATTCATCGGCACTATTCCGGCCCAGTCGCGGTGGTTCCAGTGTGTATACATAGGACTCGCGCCGGAAATACTTCAATACGGCCAGGATCAGTTGCTGATCATCCTGGTATTGCGCACGCAAACTATTGGCAAAGGCTTGCGTGCGCGGATTATAGCTTTCCGGCAGGGCCAGTGAGCTGGCCTGTGCTTCTTTGCTGCTATCGGCATCGAGGCTGTAGTTGGTGTAAGAAGCGACGCTGTATTTGATTCGTTCATTGGTGGCCTGATCGCGTCGGGTTTCCATCAGCCTGCTAATGAAGGCCGCACTTCCTGCTGCCCCTTCGATTTCAGGATTGCTACCCGGCATGTCCAGTGCGAATAGCCAGTTTTGGCCATTTGCTTCCAGGGTAATTTCCTGGCGTATGGGCTGGCCGCGATATGTGATCCTGTCGGCATTTTGTGCGGAACTATAGGCTGAGCGCCTTTCTTCCTGAGACCAGTTGCGGCCATCAAATTGATTCATGACAATACCGCGCCAATACAACAAGGACTTGGCAGGTATCGCCTGGTCAAATCTGACGCGAAAGGCAATTTCCTCAGACTGGGCCAGTTCACTGATATTACCTGGCGACATGGAGCCTGAGAGCCCGCTGCGACCGGATTGTGCATCTCCCGGCAAGCCCCAGAGTGGTCCCTGTATGCGCGGGAACAACAGGAAGGCGATAATGGTCAGGGGGATCGCCATACCCAGTATGCCAGCACCGAATTTCAACCTTTGCCAAAGAGGGGGAACAACACCGGTGTAATGAAAGGATAATTGCGCCGTCAGCAGCAGACACAGACCCGTCAGTGTGAGTATCGCAGCAAAGATGGTTTGCTGATAAAAGAAACTGGTGAGCAATAAAAAGAAACCCAGGAAAATCACCACGAACAGGTCACGTTTGGCGTGCATTTCCAGCAGCTTGCAAGTCAGCAGCAACACCAGCATGGTGACGCCGGCTTCCCTGCCTAAAAAAGTCCTGTGTGTCAGGTATACCCCTGCCATCATCAGTATTGCTACTGGTAGTAATAACAGCGCAGGAGGCAAGCGGCGGCCACTCAGGGTCAACCAGCCTCGCCATGTCAGCAGCAAGACACAGGATGTGTTGACCCACCATTTGACGTGCTCTGCATGCGGCAGTAGTACAAATAAGCAGGCAAAGATCAGCAGCAGGGTGTCTGCCTTGTCACGCGAAAGTATGGTGCGAAATAGTGGCATTCTCATTTGGCGCATGGCTGGTTCACAGGTCGTAGAGGGCTAAGGCACGCAGGCAGGCATGGCAATGTTCAGGCCCGCTGGCTGGATCATATTCCGTTTGCCCCAGGCGAAACCCATAGGTGAGCCCACGCTGATCGGCTTCCAGCACCCAACTGGTCATGCGTGACAATTTAAATTCCGTGTCCATATTTCCTGACATGGTCCGAAAGTCCAGCATCACATCGCTGCCAGAGCCGCCAGCAAACTGTTTGGTGACCAGATTTCCCCCCAGCGAGGGATCGACTTTGGCGATCTGTTTCCAGGCCAGGTGCTTCATCGCATCCCCCGCCTGGTAGGCGCGCACACCAGCAAAGTCTTCGTCGCCCGCATGTCCTGGAACTTCTGTTTTTTTTCCTTGCCCAGACAAGGGCAAGGGTGGCGGATTTGCTTCCGGCTGGGGATAGACCAGGGCAAGGCTATCTGGCAGCCAGGTGCTCCACGCACGCAACAGGCCCAGAGGGTAATGGGTTTGCAAGCGTATTCTGGGTATGGCCTGCAAGCCCCTGGTTGTCGTGGGGTAGCTGAGTAGCACCGCCACGCGGCTATCGGCGGCAACATCGACAAATTTTTCAGGGTGGCCTTTTTCAGCAAAGCCCACACTGATGGCATAACGGGCATACGCACGGCGATTGATCAGATAGACCGTATACTCAGTTTCTTCACCGGCAAAGACCGCCCTGGCTGAGCCAGGTAATAGATGCAGATAAGCCAGATTGCGGAAGGCATAAAATACATTGACCAGGGCAACGCCGCCGAGTACATAAGTCAGGCCAAAGCCCAGGTTCAGGCTGTAATTGGTGGCGGCCAAAAACATCAGTAACAAGAGTACGACGAATACCAGGCCGGGTTTGCTGGGCAGGGTGAATACCCGCCTCTGGTTGAGGAATACTTCACCGCTTTCTGGCTTGTGTTCCAGAAAAACGATCTTGCGCAGTCTTTTCTTCATTGATGTGAACATGCCGTTTTTACTTTGTGGCCGCAGCTTCAGACGCTGACGCGTTTCATCAATTGCGCCAGCAATTCACTGCTGGCACTGACTTTGCCTGTCATGGATTTCAATGGGCGCATCCTGTGCGCAATGACGGGTATCAAGACTGCTTGCACATCTTCAGGCAAGACATGGTCACGGCCTTCCATGGCGGCCCAGGCTCGGGCCGCTTGCAGCAAGGCGATAGAGGCGCGCGGGCTCATGCCTTCGGCAAATAAATCTCCCTGGCGTGTGGCATGGGCCAGTGCCTGCACATAGTCTATCAGTGAAGCCGAGGTATGGATTTTCTTGAGTTGCTGCTGGGCTTCCATCAATTCTTCGGCCTGCATGACGGCTGGCAGTTGTGCCAGCAGGCTGCGCCGGTCTTCGCCCATTAACAGCGCACGTTCAGCTGCAGCATCCGGATAACCCAGTGACAGGCACATCAAAAACCGGTCCAGTTGCGATTCAGGCAAGGCGAAGGTGCCGACTTGATGGGCAGGGTTTTGGGTGGCGATGACGAAGAAAGGCCGGGGCAGGTTGCGTGTCTGCCCTTCCACGGAAACTTGCCTTTCCTCCATCGCTTCCAGCAGGGACGACTGGGTCTTTGGGGTGGCACGGTTGATTTCATCGGCCAGCAAGACTTGGGCAAAGATGGGGCCGGGATGGAAAATAAATTGTGACTTTTCCCTGTCAAAAATCGAGATGCCAACCACGTCTGCAGGCAGCAAGTCACTGGTAAATTGCAGGCGATTGAACTTCAGCCCCAGTGAAATTGCCAGGGCATGCGCCAGCGTGGTCTTGCCCACGCCTGGCAAGTCTTCTATCAACAAATGCCCGCCTGCCAGCAAACAGACCAGAGCCTGCCGGATTTGCTGCTCCTTGCCTATGATGACACTATTGACCTGTTTAGCTACTTTGTGTACTTTGGAAAACATGTTTTTCCTTGCTTATCAATGTGGGTGCTTGCCTGAAATTCATGGCGCAGGGGATAGTTCATCAAACTGGCCCGGCACAGGAATTGTCAAATCTCTGTGTTCACAGTGTAAACCGAAATATCAAAAACTGTTGCCCATAGTGAAAAGTTTCAGACAGACGGATTTGCAAAACCGGGCAAATAGGGTGAAACTAATTCATTTTATTAATAAGACAGATAAGCAGAACAGGTTTCATAAGCCCTGAGCAGGTGTGCACCTGACTAGCAGGGTTTGTGGCGGTTCTGGCACAGAGACATGACAACTGCGTACTATACCCATGCTGACTGCAAACGCCATGAAATGGGCTCATGGCACCCTGAATCACCAGATCGCCTGCAGGCCATCGATGATCAATTGATCGCCAGTCGCATCAGCACCTTGCTTGATCATCGTGATGCGCCACTAGCCGCAGAGGCCGATCTGGCCAGGGTACATACTGCCGATGCCATCTACAGAATAAGAGAAAATTGCCCATCCGAAAAGTCGGAATACAGCCATTTTCCACTGGATGCCGACACCTCCCTGAATGCCTATACCTGGCGTGCCTCGCTGCGTGCCGCCGGTGCTGCCGTGGCAGCGACCGATGCCGTGCTCGATGGTGAAGTGGAAAATGCCTTTTGCGCCATACGCCCGCCTGGCCACCATGCCACCCCAAGCGAAGCCATGGGTTTTTGCATGTTCAATAATATTGCCGTGGCGGCCAAACATGCGCTGGAAGTGCGCGGTTTGCACCGCATTGCCATCGTTGACTTTGACGTTCATCATGGCAATGGCACGGAAGAAGCCTTTCGCGATGATGAGAGGGTGCTGATGGTCAGCTTCTTCCAGCATCCATATTATCCCTATACGGGTACCGAGCATCCGGCCAATAATATGGTGAATATCCCCGTGCCGGCACATAGCTATGGCGACGTGGTGCGCCAACTGATTACCGAACAATGGTTGCCTGCCCTGTGCAAGTTTGCGCCAGAAATGATTTTCATCTCCGCCGGTTTTGATGCTCACCGCGAAGATGACATGGGGCAGTTGGGTCTGGTTGAGGCTGACTATGCCTGGATCACCAGGGAAATCATGAAGATAGCCCAAGAATTTTCCCAAAAGCGCATCGTCAGTTGCCTGGAGGGTGGCTATAACCTGTCTGCACTGGGGCGTAGCGTGGTGGCCCATCTCAAAGTTTTGGCTGACCTGGATTGAGCATGATTAGTTACAGCAGCCTTAGTCCGCTAAAGACGGAACGCCTATTATTACGCAAGCTGGAACGCAGCGATCTCGACAGTGCAGCCCTCATCCATGGCGACCCTGCAACGAATATCTACAACCCTACCGGGCCCAGGTCACGTGAAACCACCCGCACTTTGCTGGATGCCTGGGCCGGTGCCTGGGAATGCCAGCATTTCGGTTATTGGACAGTTTGCCCCATTGATGACCCCGATCAGGTATTGGGCTTTGGCGGTGTCATGCGCAAGCAGATAGGTGACTTCAGCGGTTTGAATATGTATTTTCGCTTTGCCGCCCATACCTGGGGCAAGGGCTATGCGACAGAAATGGCCAGGGCCGCCTTGCATGCTGCATTTGTGATTTTGCAAGAAGATGCCGTGTATGGTCTGGTGCGTCCGGGAAATGCTGCTTCGCGCCGTACCCTGGAAAAAATCGGCATGCAATTGTGGTCTGACGTCGATGATGTACCGGGCGAGGCTGCCAGCCTGATTTATCGTATTACACAAGATGAATACCTGCACCGTAAGAGCTAATCCTTCATCAAACAGGATATGGACATGAAAAAAATACTGACCACTTTATTGGCGGCACTGGCAATGCAAGCCACTCAGGCCCATGCCGGTGATGATGTGGCTGCCGTCGCAAGTAAGGTCGCTCAATTCATTGATGAATGGCATGACGATGCCGCCCATGCACGCCTTCAATATTTTGACAAGATGGCAAAAGACGGCATCTACATAGGTACGGACAAGACTGAACGCTGGAGCAGGGACGAATTCAAAATCTGGGCCAGGCGTTTTTTTGAGCGACCATCGGCCTGGGCGTTCACGTCCTTTAACCGCCACATCAATATGTCGGACGACCGTCAGTGGATATGGTTCGATGAGCAACTGCAAACCCAGATGGGTATTTGCCAGGCAACAGGTGTGATACGCCAGACCGCGCAAGGTTTTGAAATCAAGCACTATCAGTTGTCCTTGACAGTCCCGAATGAATTGACGGATTACCTGGCAGCGGGCGTCAAAAAATTGGATGAAAAACAGGCTGAACAAGTACCAAAAAAATAGCCAGAGGGAATGAGGGCGTCGTCAGGTCAGGCTCAAGGCGACTCTAGTGGCAACTTTACATTGACATAAAACCAGTCTATTTTGGACCATTCCTGCCTTTGCCTGATCAAGTTTTCACCTGTCCCCATGCTGATGCTGTAATTGAATTCAGTATCGCTGTTTAGCTGGCCTTTACCACTGTGCAGAGGGCGATGGCGGTTTTCCCAGATGCAGCATACCCGCTGTAGTGGTGACATCCTGGTCTGTCTTATCAGGTAGCGCTCTATTTGTGCTGCCTCACTCCCCCTGACTTTGTAACTTGCCAGCAGGGTGTGGATTTGTGCATCCATGGCCGGTTTGCATTCTATAAAAATCAGGGCACCTGGCTTTTTACCAAGTTTTTGTAAGAAGTCAGCGCATTCTGGCGCATTGCTGCTTACATGGGACGCCAGCTCTCCCGCCTGGATTGAGCTTGTCACTAATGTAGTCAGGGCAGTCAGCAAGAAGCGTTTGTACAAAATTTTGTTCATTCTATGTATTCCAAGGCTAGTCTGCATAGTAAGCTGGAGCTTGTCATCCAATTATCTATGTTGATTAAAATCATCGTTAACTGCAATACGCAGGATGCCAATTTGGCAAAATAGACGCTTAAATGGGCTGGTTTTAAGCTGTAGAAAGCAAAATCCGGCGCAAGCAGGGCAGAGTTCCGTACAATATCGCTTTGTTTTTGCTAAAAAGAAGAATAAGCATGTCCATACAATGGTTCCCCGGCCACATGAACGCCGCCCGCAAGAAGGCGGCGGAAACCATGGAAAACACCGATCTGGTGATAGAAGTGCAAGATGCCCGCATTCCACAAGCCTCTTGCAACCCCATGGTAGAGTCGCTGCGCACCTTCCGCCAACGTCCTTGCCTGAAGATCTTGAACAAGGCTGATCTGGCCGACCCAAATGCCACCAAGGCCTGGCTGGATTTTTATAATGCCCAAAAAGGCGTGTTCGCCGTCGCCCTGAGTTGCAAAAAACCATCTGATGTTGCCAAAGTACCTGGCCTGGCCCTGAAGCTGGCACCGCATCGCGGCGTGCCGACCAAGCCTTTGCGCATGATGATCATGGGCATACCCAACGTCGGTAAATCGACCTTGATGAATGCCTTGCTCAAAAAGCGTGTCGCCAATGTGGGTGATGAGCCTGCCGTGACCAAGACCCAGCAACGCCTGTACCTGGGCAAGAACATGATCCTGACTGACACCCCAGGCATGCTGTGGCCCAAGATAGAACATCCTACTGACGGTCTGATGCTGGCAGCCAGCCATGCGGTAGGCGTGAACGCGCTGATCGAAGAAGAAATCGCAACTTTCCTGGCTGAGCAATTGCTGATTCATTATCCAAAATTCATCACAGCACGCTATGGCTTTCCAGTCGAAGGCATAGATGCTGTTTCTGTCATAGAAGGCGTGGCCAAGAAACGTGGTTATAAGCTCAAAGGCGGTGACTGGGATTATGAGAAAGCCTCGCATACCCTGTTGCTCGATTATCGCAGCGGTGCCCTGGGACGTGTCAGCCTGGAAACCCCGGCCAGCCGCGAACATTTGTTGGCGACCTATGTGCCCCCTATCTTGCTGGGGCAGGGCAAGAGCGTGCAAACCGGCATGGAACCAGAAGAAGCGGACGACATAGAATGAGTGTAGTGGCACAAGCACCTTTTGTCTTGCGCAGCGATGCAGCCGGTGTCACCACCCTGACGCTGAACCGTGGTGAGCGCTTCAACCCACTTTCAGAGGAAATGCTGGCGGCCTTGCAGGCTGAATTCAAAGCCATCGCGCTGGATGAAGCTGTACGTGTCGTCGTACTGGCTGCCGCTGGCAAGGCGTTTTGTGCTGGACATGACCTCAGGCAAATGCAGGCCAGTCCCTCAGAGGCGTATTACAAGAACTTGTTCCAGCAATGCAGCAAGCTCATGCTGGCTATCCAGAAATTGCCTCAGCCTGTCATCGCCCGTGTACAGGGCCTGACGACGGCGGCAGGTTGCCAGCTGGTGGGCATGTGTGATCTGGCGGTTGCCAGCGATAATGCCAGTTTTGCGGTATCAGGAGTCAACGTGGGTCTGTTTTGTTCGACGCCTGCAGTCGCCTTGTCGCGCAATGTCTCGCGCAAACAAGCCATGGAAATGCTGCTGACGGGGGACTTTATTGATGCCCAAACAGCCATGCAGCGCGGCCTCATCAATCGTGTCGTTAGCGCTGAACAACTCGATGCCTGCGTGGCAGAACTGGCAGCCAGCATCATTGCCAAGCCTGCACTGGCGATCAGCATGGGCAAGCAATTATTCTACAAGCAACTGGAAATGGGTGTCGAAGCGGCCTATCAACTGGCAGGACAAACCATGGCATGCAATATGCTGGATGATACTGCACAAGAAGGTGTGCAGGCTTTTCTGGAAAAGCGCAGGCCCAGCTGGTCCTGATTATTCTTCCGTTTCCTGATTGCTGACATGGTCGGCGATGACCGCACCAAGTGAGCACCAGACACCTGCCACGAAGCAGGTATACAAGATGGTATAAGAGCTGGGCAACTGCGCAGGCGTGTCGCTATAGGCAAAACTGGCATAGGCATACACCATGACTGTGGTAGCAATGCCTAACAGGTAGCCATGCATCATCGGCGATTTTTTTGCCAGATAACCCACCAGTAATCCTGGCAATACATATTGCGCAAGACCGCAAATGGTCATGAAAAATCGATTACTCCAAAGCCCGCTGTCCATCATCACCAAAGTAGGCTGGGGCATGGATGCTCTCAGCGTGGCAATAAAAATCATATACAGCAAGCCATAGACCACAGTGGCCAGGGCTACTGCCTGGATATTGGGTTTGGAAATAAAAGGTTGGAATGCCATAGGGGCAAGATTATACCCTTAGCTGCTGAAGAATTGGGCACAATTGAAAGTGTTTTTATTCCATACTTTTGGGGATATTTAAGAGGATGGCTTGCGACTGCTGAGTCCAACATGGCCGGCAGTCTTAGTAACGTTGTTCCAACATGCTTTTGGCTGGAATCCACCGGGCTGGCGCTCCAGTGGCGTTCTTGGCATATCGTTAAGCACATTAACTTCTGAATCATAGTGTTTTGGACGATTTGATTTTCCAATACTTGCGCTCGCAATTTACGATTGCAGGCCGGTGGTAGACCGGCGGCTACCCACCTTTTTGCTTCGCCAAAAAGGTGGGCCAAAAAGGCGACCCAGGCGTCGCTGCCCCCTAAAGGGGGTTCCCTTTGCTGCAAAGCAAAAAATGGGAAAGCCCGAAAACTCGCTACGCTCAGACATCGGTCTTTCTTTTTCCATTTTCTGCTTTGCATCAAAGGCATCGACACATGGGAACTGCGGAAAGTCAAAATCAACTGAAACGTCAAAATCAACCCCAGCGTTGCTGCGGCCTTGAGTGAGCATACTTCGGTTAAATGGGGTTTGCTAAACTCCAAACATAGCTACCCAATCACCTTACGCGCAAACGACTCCAGGTAATCCATCAAGCCATCAGCAGCTTTGGCGGCCTGTTCTTCATTACCTTTGGCAATTGCCTTGGCGACCAGCATGTGGCAGCGGGCGCCTTCTTCTATGTCGCCTTCGTGCTGGAAGGCATACCAGAAGCGGCGGCATTTGATGATGAGGGGAATGACGGCGGCCACGGCAGAGGGGTTGCGGCAGGATTCGTGGACGACGTGGTCCAGGGCCTGGTCGGCAGCCATGTAGTCGTTAAGGTCATTGCGCTTGGCGGCGACCAGCATTTTATCGGCGCATTCGACGATGTCTTTGCGATGCTGGGGCGTGGCGCGGCGGGCGGCGCTGGAGGCGATCAGTCTTTCGATGACACGGCGGGTTTCTATCAGCGTCATGTGCTCGGCGGCTTCGATGTCGCTGATGATCAGGCCACGCCTGGGCATTTGCTGTATCAGGCCATTTGAGGACATACGCATCAGGGCTTCACGCAATGGGGTGCGGCCCAGGCCGGTTCTTTCCACCAGTTCAGATTCGACGACTGGTGAGCCAGGCTTTAACTGCAGCGTGACTATCATGCTTTCTATGGCGTCATAAGCGACGTCAGCAGCCCGCAGTTTTGGGGTGAAGGTGAGTATTTTTTCAGGAGTAGCAAGCATCAGATATCCATGTTCTGTATTTTGTATGGATTTTACCTATTCGTGTACGAATTTTACCTTGTAAAAGTACGTACTTATCAAATTCTACGTGTTTTTCTATCGTTATCGCTGTTTTTTGACTTAAAGCAATATATTCCTCTGTACGATTTTGCCATGGACTGTCCTTATTTGCTGATGATTTACGCAGAAATCGGCATAGGTGTAGATTTTAAACCGGATTTTAAGTTAAGCTAGGCATTATAAATATAATTTAAATATATTTATAAATTACCTTATTTGCAACAATTATTTGCAATGATTAATTGCAATACTTATTTCTGGATTGCCACTTGCTTACGGAGTTGATCAATTGACCTTACCCTCATCCCCTTTCCCTGCTCAGGAAAAACGCCAGCAAATGGCCAGCCAGATGGCCAATGTATTTTTTTCTGAAAGCTTGTTCGATGCCATGTCGGACATCGTTTTTTTCGTCAAGGATCACGAGGGGCGCTATCTGGTAGTCAATCACACCCTGGTCCGCCGCTGCGGTGCCAGGGACAAGGATGCGCTGTTAGGTAAAAAGGCAGAGGAGGTATTCCCCACTTCGCTGGCGACCAGTTATGCCGCACAGGATGCCCTGGTCTTGAGTGGAAAAAAAGAAATCCATGATCAGCTGGAATTGCATCTCTATCCCAATCGCTCCCCCGGCTGGTGCCTGACGCAAAAAATCCCTTTGCGTGATACCCGTCATCACATCATAGGCATGGCTGGTATCTCACGTGACCTGGCCATGCCAGACCAGCGCCACCCTGTGTATGCCAAGATTGCGGCTGCCGTAAAACATCTGCATCAGAACTACACACAAACCATCGCCATGGCAGACCTGGTCAAATTGACTGGGCTCTCGGTGGCGCAACTGGAACGTAACTTCCACAAGATATTTTCCCTGACCCCGCGGCAGATGATGGTCAAAATCCGGCTTGATGCAGCTTCTTCGCTGTTGGCGGAGTCGCAACTAAGCATCACCGATATTGCCGTTGCCTGTGGCTATCAAGACCACAGCGCGTTTTCCCGTATCTTTAAGGCCACAGTCGGTATGACGCCGAGTGAATACCGTGACGCAGTAGTGCGCAGTTGAAAAGCAGGGGAAATATATTTTTGGAAACAAGATAGTCATTCAGATGACAATCTTTAACAAAGATGTGTTTTATTCTTTGTTCAATGCCTTGGGGAAATAATTCCGGAAGCAGAAAGCTAAAACACCGTCTGGCATCTTGCACGGACGGGAAGAAAAACTGGAGACAATATGTTTGTAAAATTGAATCGCTGTAAAGCGATGGCTAGGCTTTTGCTCGTCAATTTGATGTTGTGCTGTAGTGTCAGTGCCCATGCAGAGGCAAATGACATTGTGATCGGTCAGTCCACTGCATTGACTGGCATACTGGCTGAACTAGGTGTTGCTCACTCCACCGGGGCGAAAGCGTATTTCGACTACGTCAATTCCCAGGGCGGCGTGAATGGCCGCAAGATAAGGCTGGTGATCCTTGATGATGCTTATGATGCGACCAAGTCCATCGCCAATGCGAAACAATTAATAGAAAAAGAAAAAGCGATTGCCCTGTTTGGCATGCTGGGCACACCAGCCAATACCGCGTTGACCCCTTTGCTGGATGAGGCGGGCATACTCAGTTTTGCACCAGTTACCGGGGCCGAGGTGGTGCGCAAGCCTTTTAATCGTCGTATCTTTAATATCCGTGCCGGTTATGTCATGGAGACAGAAAAAATCATCGACCACCTGAACGTGCGCGGTATCAAGAAGGTCGGAGTGGTGGTTCAGAATAATGCTTTTGGCAAGGAAGGTCTGGCAGGCATAGAACAGGCAGCCGCCAGGCGTCAGTTGAAACTGGCGAATGTCGTCAGCATCAATAGCGATTCATCGGATCTGGACAAGGCAGTCAGTGCCATGGAAGCCGCCGATGTGCAATCCATCATCCTGATTACGGCAGGTAAGGCCTCCAGTGATTTTATACAGGCCTATAACAAGAAGGTCAAAGGCATGCAGTACTTTGCCTTGTCTGTGTTAGCTTCGCAGGCTGGCATCAATGCGCTGGGCAAGGATGGTGTGGGAGTGATTATTTCCCAGGTCTTGCCTTTCCCGTTTTCTGCCACCACGACACTGGTGCGCGAATACCAGAAAGTCATGAGCAAGATGGGCATCAAGGAGTATTCTTACCTGGGCATAGAAGGCTTTTTGGATGCCAAGGTGTTTGTCGAAGCCATCAAGCGGGCCGGTAAGGATGTCAATAGTGAACGCCTCATCACCGCACTGGAAGGCATGGGCCGCACCGACTTTGATGGCTTCATCGTCACCTTTGGCAAGAACAATCACCAGGGTTCTGATTATGCCGAGCTGACCGTGGTATCGAAAGACGGTCGCTTTTTGCGTTAATTTGCATTAATTTGCGTTAGTCTTTGCTAAGCCGGTTGATATGAAGGACGATCAACCGGCTACGCTTTAGCGTATGCCCCAGATAAAAGGATCATCTTCATCCAGCAATAACTGCGCGACTGCATTCACAAAGGCACTGCCCCGCAAGCTGGGCAAGACCTTGCCATCTTCTGTATGGCGATAACTGGCTACAAAGACACTGCCCAGTATGCTTTCTTGCCGCCAGTCCTGGCCTTCTGCCAGCTTGCCATCCGCTGCCAGGCAAGCCAGTTTGGCACTGGTGCCTGTACCGCAAGGCGATCTGTCATAGGCTTTGCCTGGGCACAGCACAAAATTCTGGCTATGGTTATCGGTGGACATCGGTGCGCCAAATAATTCCACATGATCGATCAGTGCGCCGTCTTCACCGGTAAGGCCTTGCTCCTCAAGGGCCTTTCTGACACGCCAGCTAAAATCGGTCAATTGCTCTACATTCGACAAGCGTAAATCCTGCCCATGCTGGTTAATCAAAAAGAACCAGTTACCACCCCAGGCAATATCGCCAATGACTTGTCCATGTCCGGCGACATCAATTTGCACGGCCTGGCGATAGCGGTAGGAGGGGACATTGTGCACAGTCACTGTGTTGTCGGCATGCAGCTCTGCTTCTACGACGCCTACCGGGGTTTCTATTCGGTGTTTGCCTGCCGTGATCCTGCCCTGATAGGCGAGGGTGACAATGAAACCTATCATGCCATGACCACACATACCGAGGTAGCCTACATTATTGAAAAAAATCACACCGGCTGTGCAGCTTGGGTCATGCGGAGTGCAAGCCAGCGCGCCGACGATGACATCCGAGCCACGTGGTTCGCAGACGGTGGCAGAGCGGTAGTGGTCGAATTTGTCACGAAACACTTGCAAGCGCGTGGCCAGGTCACCAGTGCCCAGGTTGGGGCCGCCATCAATAATAATACGCGTAGGTTCACCACCAGTATGTGAATCAATAACCGAGATTTTTTTCATGTTTTTGCCAGTGTGGGATTAGTTTGCTGCATCAGACAGACCAGTTCCTGGTGCCGCCTGCTACATCGTCAATACAATACTGGCGCTAGCTTAGGTAAAACCGTCGTTTTTGTCTTGACACAAATTTTGCTGGCATGCGACGAAATCAGCATAGCAATACTGGCAATGCTGTTCTGCATTCAGAGTCTGAAACAGGCTTTAATCGACCTTGCCGGTATTCGCCAGGTTTTTGTAGCGCGTGATTTGCTCCGCTAGCATGGCATTGACCATGGGAGCCATTTTCTCAAAACCACCGGGCATATAACCACCAACGCTATAGGTCAGCACCAGCTTGCTCAGGGCCTGATTATTATCTGCCGGTTTTTGCGCAATGAAATCCCAGCCCATGCTGCCAGCCAGTCCATGAGCCTGCAAAGGGCCCAGTGCACCTGTCATGCGCAAGGCTTTGCCTGGCGCCGCATGCACTACACTCATGTGCTGGACACCGCCACCATGCGGATATTTCTCGCAAAAACAGCCACCTGGCCTGGCATCAATACTCAGGTTTTTGGTATTCAAGGTATAAGTATGAGAAGGATTCCACCAACTGCTGACATTGACCAGCAATTCATAGGCTTCTTCTGGCGGGATATTCAGTTGCACTTCATGCCTGACCTGAAAGCCATTGCTGGTGACATTGATAATTTCTGCCATGGCTGGCGTGCCCAGACAAAGCAGGGGGAATACGAGACTGATGCTCAGGCGGCTTAGTCTACTGCTTAATTGGCTGCTGCGGTATGGGCGCATATATCGCTCCTTTTTAATGACTCATTAAGTGTAGGCGATGAATTTCTTAGCTTGAAGCACTTTTTTGATGCATACAGATGGTAAAGTACGTTTCGCATTTTGGCCATGCGATAATATTTGCAATGAGTTATTGTAATGCGTCATTGCAATATGTCACTGCCATATGCCATCGCAAGACCTGAGGAACCATTAAACCTGTTGCATGAATTTGTATCCAAACCAAACTGAACATGAAATACCCAAAGAGATCAAGCAACGTCTGATTGGCGGCTTGCTCATCTCTATCGCAGTGCATGCATTTATTCTTTGCTTGCAGTTTGGTTTGCCCGGCCTGGGTGTGCCTGGCCTGGAGGCCCCATGGGCCAAGCGCCGTGCCGAATCGCCACAAATCAGCATACAGATTGCCAATGCAACATCGGCCAGTGGTGCCAGTAATGCAAGCTCAGCCAGCGCTGCTGCGGCGAGCGACTCGTCTGCACCCATTACACCAGTCAAAGAAGTCACACCCAAACCGGATGCTACACCTGCCTCAGTACCTGTCTCGACAGCAGCGTCAGCCAGGTTGACACCAAAAACCGCCGCCACCGAGCGCAATGAGAGCAAGGCGGCCAATGCTGGCATACGCCTGGTGGCGCCGCAAAAGGCGGCACCGGTACCTGCACCGCAACTGGCTAAGTCCCTCAGCAAACCACGTGCAGCACACAAAGCCAAGCAAGATGCGACCCCACCTGCTGCTCAGCAACGCAAGACGCAAGCTCCCGACGTGACCAGAGTGATTGCCCAGGACATGCCACGTGACGATAGTTTTTCCATGGCAGTGCCCAATCCTGACGATATACCCAAAAAAGCCGAGACTGAGCCTGATCCCAAGAAGCAATATGACACTGTGACACAGGAAGGTGTAGAGCAAGAGACTCCACAGGAGCAGGCCGCCAAAGCCCAGGAAAAAGAACAAAAGCGTAAAAAACGTGAAGAACTGATGCGCAAGCAAGCCGAAGAACTGGCGCAACAGGCCAGCACTGATGGTAAGGCCCAGCTCAAACAAATGAGCAAGCAACTCGATGAAGAAAATCGCAAGGATGCCGATGAAGCCAATCGCAAACAAGCGGCAGCATTAGCCCTGCAAAAACAACTGGAAGCCGAAGAACAAAACCGCCGCGCCCAGCGCGAAGCAGCGCAAGCTGAAGAAGTCAAACTGGCCGAGCAAAAACGCCAGGATGAAAGCAAGCGCCAGGAAGAAGAAAAACAACGCGCCCAGCAACTGGCCCAGGCACAACAGCAAGCAAAAGAGCAACAGGCGAAAGAACAGCAAATCGCAGTTGAGGCAGAAAAACGCAAACAGGAAGAGCAGCGCCAGCAAGCAGCAGCAAAGCAAAAGCAGCAAGAAGAATTAGTCGCCAAACAAAAGAATGAAGAACTGTTGGCGAAACAAAAGTCCGAAGAACTGGCGTCCAGGCAAAAAGCGGAAGAACAGGCAGCACGCCAGCGCGCAGAACAAGTCGCGGCTGAGCAACGTGCACAAGCACAAGCCTCTGCCAAAGCTGCTGCAGCGCAGGCCGCTGCCAACAACCAGACTGCCAACACGGGCGTTAACCCTGGCCAGAGCAACGGGCAACAAAATAATACAGGTGCCAATACACCAGGTAATGGCAGCAGCCAGGGTAACAAATCTGATCCCTTTGCTTTGCCTAAAAATACCCTGGGCGGTGACCTGGCCAGCAAGGCCAGAGATCAGGCACGTGGCCTGGATTTATTGCGCGGCACACCGCCCGTGGTGCGTAGCGATACGGAAGAAAAACCGCGTCGTCGCAGCCTGTTTGGCAGCCAGGACAAGGATGTACCTTTGCGCCTCTATATCGATAGCTGGAAACAAAAAATCGAGCGCAATGGCAGCCTGAATTATTCGCAGCTGGCCAAAGACCGGGCGCGTGGCGATCCTGTCGTCGTGGTTTCCATACGTAGCGATGGCAGTGTAGAAGATATCACCATCGTGCGTTCCAGCGGCCGTGCTGACATCGATGAGGCAGTACGCCGCATCGTGCGCATCAATGCCAAATACTCAGCCTTCCCGCCCAATATCGCGGCACAGTACGACGTCATAGAAATACGCCGTATCTGGAACTTTGAAGATAATCTGCGATTGGTTGAAGAGCTGCATTAATCCAGTTATTACCCATACATATCTTGCAGGAGCGGCTTCAGCCGCGAATGCCGTACGCAAACGAGAGGCAGTCACGCAAAGCGTTCGCGGCTGAAGCCGCTCCTACGAAAGGATGCAGGCTTTGCTTGAATCCTGTATGTAAAACTGATGAGTTTCGCTGCATCATAGATACCCTGATAATCACCAATGAGAAAATTAAAACCATATTCCTATGTGTCCATCGCGTTGATCGCATTGAGTGCCCTGGTCGCCTTGCTCTCCAGCTTTGGCACATCCATGCAAGAATTGCGCCCCCTGTTCATTTCAGACCCGGATCAAACCGGGTTTACCAGCATCTTGTCAGGCCAGATCTGGCGGGCAGTGACGCCAGCTTTCATCCATTTCGGTCCCATGCATCTGATCTTCAATCTGCTGTGGGTATGGGATCTTGGAGTCGTGATCGAAAACAGGAAGGGTCCGGGTTTTTATCTGGGGTTTTTCCTGGTCGCAGCAGTGATCTCCAATATTTTTCAATACCTGTTGTCGGGCAACCTTTATTTTGGCGGCATGTCTGGCGTTGTCTACGGCTTGTTTGCCTATGTGTGGATACGTGGCCGCTACGACCCCGCTTTCAAAGGCATCATGCGCCAGGCAACTGTCAACATGATGTTGATCTGGTTTGTCCTGTGCTGGACAGGTTTGCTCGGCCCCATCGCCAATTGGGCGCACAGCATGGGCTTGCTGGTAGGCGCTGTCTGGGCCTACCTGGAATGCAAGAATTTACGTCCCGATCAGTTATCCGGGCCGCTACCGGCCAACAAGATGCAAAACCTGCAGTACTTTTCTACCGCAGATATCTTGAAAGCCGAAGCACAAAGGAGCTGGGTCAGGGAGCAATACCTGCCAGAAGCAAGAGAGCAGTTTGTCAGCATAGAAGGTAAGTTAAAAATCATTGCTGCGATACTGCAGCAAAAAGGTTTGGAGGGACGATCATTGCATGAAGTGCAAGCACTGGAGATCGTATTTGCTGATGCTTTGGTGTTGGAGACAGGTTTGAAATGGGCAGTGGTGGATGACGACGATCAAAGGGTGCCAGTACTACTTAAACAGGAAACGTCAAGCAAGGTTTTTAGTCTGGTTCCTGCCAGCATCATCATGCAGGCCGTGACGAATGGCAAACTCCATGAATTATTTGATGGCAGTGTGCTAGCCATACGCGAAAACCAGTCTGGGCAACATGGGTAGTTTGTGAGAGGACTGAGTAACATATCTTTCAAGTCTCTTGTATCAAGAAAAAATGCCAGCTAAGTTCAGTAGTTGGCATTTTTTATTTCAGGGCAAGGCCACCGGCTTAGCCAGATAACTGGATGAATATGTCTTGAACTGTCCACCATCGGTATTGATGGAAGTCTGGTTCACTTCGCCTGTGCTGAACACTGCACCCAAGCCACCTACGGCCACCATTTCCGAGGCATGCGTGAGGAAATAACGGACCTTGTTATCGCGGTATTTACCGGTTGAGCCTATTTGTGTTGAAGGTACGCCCAGCGGGGTTTGCCACCACAAGACAGGTAATTGCAGACCCTGGTAATAGGTCTTGGCCAACGCAAAATGGTCTTTGAAATTAGGTGAAGTCAGATTCGATTCATCCCAGTACCAGCCTGTGCCTGCACGTGTACAGTAAGACACTTGCGGTACGGTTTCAAAACAGCCAGCATCCCTGTCCAGGGTTTGCATGACGATAAAATCTGCCTTGTCCGCACCCAGCTTTAACATGTAAGACATGGCAGTTGAGTGCAGGTCTTCAAACAGGGCAGGGGGGAAGCCTACATAGGCATTTGGCGCTATGGCCCTCGCCATTTGCATCAGACACTGGCTGATACCAGCAACGCTGTTGGACTGGTTGCTGCAATCGGGGTTGCTGTTGACTTGGGCGGGCACAGTGGCAGGGTCGGCATTATTTGAGATCCTTTGCGTATAGCCCCAAAAGTCTGGCTCAAAATTGACCAGCACGGGTTTGCCATAGGCTTTGATTTGCTGGAACATCAGGCGCACATTGTCCCAATAGCCTTTCATAAAAGTCGTATTGGTCAAGCCACTCAAATTACCATCACCATTGCTGGCCATCTGGTACAGGGTGAACATCGGTACTGCACCCAGTTTGTCGGCATTCTGCGCAACGATTTGCACATAGGCACCGGAAGGGCTATTCCAGGTTGGCCACGAGCCTGCGCCTACGCCAACCAGGTATTGATCATAAATGTCAGGGGTAATGCCCTGTTTTTGGACATCGGCCAGATCGGCACTGCCCAGGCCAACTAAAAAGCGGCTGGACTTGCCCAGCTTGGCGGCCAGTGCAGCAGCTTTTTTCTCCAGCGTGACAACGGTACTCCCGGTCCCGGTGCCCGTCCCCGTCGTGGTGCCTGTGCCAGTACCAGTAGTTGTTCCGGTTCCTGTTCCTGTAGTTGTTCCAGTAGTCGTACCCGTCCCTGTGCCGGTAGTGGTGCCTGTTCCCGTCGTTGTCCCAGTGCTGGTTCCTGTACCAGTCCCCGTGCCTGTTGTTGTACCCGTAGTTGTACCAATGGTAGTGCCCGTCGTTGTGCCAGTGGTAGTTGCAGCAGTGGAGCCACCACCGCCACCACAGGCACTGGTTGCCAGCAGCAGGCTAGTCGCAAGGATAGTCGGAAGTTTCATAAGACAAATTGAGGCGTGAAAGTATCTGTTCATGATAGACGATGCCGCCTGCGCTTGCTCATTCACAGGCAAAGCTTGCCGCTTAAATAACAATCCTTCACAATGTCGGCATGTCAGATCCCAAACCCAAAAGAACATCCTGCCCACTATGTCAGCGCCCATCCACTGCATGTATTTGTCGCTGGGTAAACAATGTCGACAATGCAACTGAGGTAGTGGTCTTGCAACACCCCTTGGAAGTGAATAATGCCAAGGGCAGCGCACGCCTGCTGGACTTGTGCCTGCAAACTTCACAGCTCGTTGAAGGCGAACAGTTTGACCCGCAATGCTTGCTCAGTCTGCTGCAAGCCGATGGCAAGCAAGCCATATTGCTCTATCCGGCGACGACGCAAAATGAAGCTGCTGACCTGCAATTCCAGCCACCAGAATTTGTGGTGCAAGACCATGCCCTGGCGAATATACGTCTGGTGATTATCGACGCCACCTGGCGCAAAAGCCGCAAGATGCTTTACCTGAATCCTGCCTTGCAACAACTGCCACGTCTGAATCTGCAAAACATGCCAGCCTCCCACTACCGCATACGCAAAGCCCATGCGCCTGACCAGCTATCAACTCTGGAAGCGGCTTGCTATGCACTCATGCAGCTAGAGCAGGATGAGGAAAAATATTTACCCTTGTTGCAGGCCTTTGATGCGTTTGTGAGGCAGCAGATGGGGTTTAGGCCTGTATAAATAAAGTACACTTTGTGCAGTATGTTGGTTTAAAGACGATTGGAGTGATATGGGAACCTGGGGAGCTGCGCTATACGATGATGATGTTGCCAGTGATTTGAAAAATACACTGGCACTGCTTTGCAAGGTTCCAGCAGATGGCGATGGCTTGCTGAAATATCTCAAGCAGTTGCATGGCGAACCTGACCCTGCCGAGGGTGATGAAGCGTATTTCTGGCTTGTTACGGCGGATCAATTTGAAAAGCGTGGCATAGCCTGTGTCGAGGTGAGTACGAATGCCCTGGCTATCATTGAAAATGATGTGGACCTGGAAAGTGCGAGAGACAAAGGTGCGGACGAAAAATTTCTCAAGAAGCGCGCTGCCGTATTGGATGAACTGGCCAGCAGATTGAATGCTCCGCGCCCTGTACGCGACAGGAAAACTGCAGCAAAACCACCCGATATGATGCTGCAAACGGGTGAGGTTTATGCATTTCCGACCATGCAAGGACTGGGCTGGAATCCTTACAGTCATTTGGGCCCCGAATCATTTGTCCCGGATGGATGGGGTGCCCTGATAGTGCTGGAAACGGGCAGGATGTTTGACTGGCTGCCATGGTGTGCGCTGGCTTCACTTGCCGTCAATCCTGTAGTCAAGCCTACACTGCTTGATGCTATGCATGGGCAAATGATTTTTCACTTGCAAACGCAGGGAGCGGGCCGATTTGTTCCAAAGAAAAAACATGTACAAGGGCTGGGACTGGAGCTGCTTGGCCATGTCACGCTAGACCCGGCGCTGGTCGCGCCGCATTTGTCCAAATGGCCTGTTGCTGCTGCGATTGAATGTGATTGGACTATATCTTACGCGGCATATTCAGGGAGCTACAAAGGCCTTCCCAGAGCTTGCGAACTTGAAGCATTACTCAAGATCAATTGAGCGAAAGCATAAAAGAAGACGATATAAGATAAAAAAAGCCCCGCACAAAAGCGGGGCCAGTCGTTTCGGTGTATATCAAATCAAGACATTAATAATCGCATTACCTATCCCTATCAAAGCCGCCCCAGAAATCAAGCCGGCGCAGATAGGTTCGCAGCCTTCCACCCAGAAATCATGGCCTTTGCTGCCAGGCTGGCTGTGGCGATTACCCATCCACCAGAATATCGCTGCACCTATCCACATCGCCAGGCAAGACTCGGGTGGCAGGATCACGCCCAGGCCTATGGAAACGGCGGACAAGGGGAAGCGACCCTTGGTGAAGATGCGTGCGCATTCAATCAGGGTGGCGGCAACTGCGGCCACGATGATGGCGGTGATGGCGGATGATGGCAGGCTGCCAAAGCCCTTGGCGATCAGCTCGGCTACGCCTTTCCATTGCATGGCACCGGGGAAGGCGAATTTGTCGGAGACTATAGTCGCGGTAGAGCGCACGCCATTGGCATCCGGAGGCAGGAACAGCAGGAAGTACAGCGGCACGCAAGCCAGTGCGCCAGAGAAAATGCCGATGATATGGCCTATCGCCTGCTGTCTTGGTTTTGCACCCAGCATATAGCCAGGTTTGATGTCGGACAGCAGATTGGATGCATTCGATGCCACTTCAGCCGTCATGCCAGCTGGTATCAAATTATTGGCTGGATTGGCACTATCAATCGCACCCATGCTGAACTGGGTGATTTTTGACAAGGTACTGGTCGGTGTCCATGAGGTCAGTGCCATCGCATTGGCGCAGATGATAGTCAGTATGAAGACCAGGGGCAGGGTGATGATGGACATCAACCAGGGAACACCAAAGAATTCATGGGTAGTCCAGGCTGCCAGGATACTGAAGATAGGGATGCCTATGTAGGAAATGATCAACGGTACTTCAATATGGTCAAGTATCGTGCTGGTCTTGTCGGCGGCTTTATTTTTATCTGCTTTCTTGAAGATGCTGGTGAACAGTTCTGGTTTTGCTGCCAGGCTGATGAAAGATGCCACCACCATCATGGATACCGCCCACCACAGGCTCCATTGATTGACGATCTCTGTGCGTGAGATAGGCACGATCTTGCCGCTGGGGGCTATCCGTTCGACGATATCGCCACGCTGTATCATCCACGGTGCCAGGAAGACGAAGTTGATGATAGCACCCAGCAAGACACTGCTGGCAACGCGTATTCCCATCAGGCCGCCTACACCCAGCATGGCGGCATCGAGGGTAAACCGCAGGCCCAGTGCACGGAAATCAGTGCCCAGGATTTTGGGGATCAGCAAATCATATTTGACGGCGGCAGTATAATAATAATGATCGACACGCTCCTGGAAATGCCAGGCTTCTGTCATGTCTGCCCATTTATCCATGCGCAGGATCTTGAACTGTATGAGCTTCATCCAGCCATCGCTGGTGATCATCTGGTAAATCGCTGTCCACATGGCGGTAAAGGCCATCAGGCGTGCCTTGTACATGCCGCTGGCAGCTTCGCCGGTATAGACCGCATCGAGCACCACGCCGCAGGCGCGGCCTTCGGGGAAGGGCAGTTGGTCTTCATTGATGAAGCGACGTTTCATGGGGAAGGCCACCAGCACACCGAGGATGGAACAAATACTCATCCACACCACCAGATGCCACCAGGTCACGACCGCACCGCTGATCAGCATATAGGCCGACAGCACGGTGTTGAGCGGCATGGTCATGTAACCGGCGGCGGTCGCGATGGATTGAGTACAATTGTTTTCGAGTATGGTGAAGTCTTTGGCAATACCCAGGTTGGCGAGTATCTTGAAAATCGCAAATGCCAGGATGACCGAGGTCAGACCGACACCAATAGTGATACCGGTCTTGGCACCTATATACAAAGCAGTGGCCGATAAAATGCCACCCAGCAAAAAGCCGGTAAATGCCGAGCGTATGGTCAGCTGTGCCATGTCGCCACGGTAGATATTGGCAAACCACCACTCGTCCTTTTGGGCACGGGTCCAGGTTCGTATTTGCTCGTCGCTTAATTGTTGCAGCGCCATATTTTCTCCAACGCGGGTTGTCTTGCTTGATGGTGATGATCAGCGGGTTTTAGATTGGCAAGATCATTGCAAATATGAAACATGTCGCTGGAAATATGAAAATTTTCTTTCAAGTGCGGCAGTATCCAAGCGAGGGATGTTTTCTGTCAAGCGGGCTGATGGAAAAAAACCACCTGCTGACACTCTACTTGCTTTACATCGTCCTGATCGACATGAGCTGGACGATGCTCCTGGCATGCAAGCAGGCTATTGCGAGTGCAGGTTCAAATCGAGTGCCGCCTTGCGAACAGCCGCAGCGATATCCTTGCTGATGGCGGGATCATTGACTGCCCTGGCAAGAGTGACGCCGCCAACCATGAGCGCCAGCAGGGCAATTGCTTCTTCGCGTTTGGCATCAGCTTGTCCATCCAGGCCAGCAGCCACTGTTTCTATGATGGCTTGCAATTCGGTTTCATAGGCTATACGCGTATCTTCTGTGGCCCGTGCCACTTCAGCCGAAAGACTTTGCAATGCGCAGCTATCGGCTAAGTCGCAAGTGCGACGCTCGCCCAGGTAAAAATCGATAAATGCCGTGCGCCAGTTGTTCCCTAATTGCTCGCGTGCCTGGCTGACACCCAGTTTCAGGTCTTGCAGGCCAGCTACGACCGCCTCGCGGAAAGCATCTGCCTTCGACTTGAAGTGGGCATAGAAGGCACCCGAAGTCACTTCTGCATCTTTTGCCAACCCGTCAACACCTGAGCCACCAAAGCCCCGGCTGCGAAATCCACGGCCTGCGCTTTTGAGTATCTTTGCTTTGCTTTCTTCTTTTTGTCCTGCCCGGTGTGCCATGTAAAAAATCTCCAAAATAAAAATGCTATTAAAACTTTACAAAATAACGATCGTTATGTAATGATGCTCAACATCACGACCGTTATATAACGTCCGTGATGCGGGAGTCAAGAGCTAGTCTTTGACTCGGCCATTCATTTTGATCAAGGAGTTATTGCCATGCCTATCTCAGTTCAAGTCACTACCGGTCTTCTCACTATTGACGGCGAGCGTGAAGTGCTGCCTCTCGTCGCAGATGCCTTGTTACGCGTGCACGGTTTGACTGGCAACAAGTTCATGACGCCTAATGTCGTCGGCCACCTGGTCGTCAGCCCGGAGGCGCACAGCTATGTTGGCGGCCAGCAGCAATCGCTGGCAGTTATTGAAGTGAAGGTTCCTTCAGTCACTTTCCCGAATGCCGAAGTCAAGCAGGCTTTTGTCAGCGAGGCCACGGACATCATAGACAGGCTCAAGCAGGGCCAGCATCCGCGGGAGAGAACGTATGTCAACGGTAAACCGATTCAGGAGTCAGCACTATGCAGCAATCAAATTACCTGTTTTTTACGACGCAATGCGAGCAGGCGCTGGATTTTTATACGCAATGTGGTTTGGGACGTGTGACCGACATCCTGCGTCATGGCGAGGGCGGGACGCCGCTGAAGAACGAAGCCATGCGTGGCAAGATCATGCATGCCAGATTTGAGGGGCTAGGTGTGCTTTTTTATGCTTCCGACAATGATGATGCAGAGCCTATGCGGGGTTCAGCCCACATCATGATGATGGATAGCCGTGAGCAAACCGATCAACTGTTTGCGCTCATGAGCCATGGGGCAAATGTGACTACGCCGCTGGCAGTGCAAATCTGGGGGGATTATTTTGGCAAGCTGACTGACCAGTTTGGTGTGCAATGGATGTTCAACTGCGCTGCCTGAATGAAATGCTGCCGAGGTGGGTAAATGGTGAGGCACAACAAAAAACCCCGCAACTTGCGTTGCGGGGTTTTTTTGAGCAATGCTACTTTCAGTGAGTTCAATGAGCTCAGTGATAGTCGCTTAGCAGCTATTACATCATGCCGCCCATACCACCCATGCCGCCCATACCACCCATATCACCACCACCCATGCCGCCTGCTTTGTCATCAGACAATTCAGCAACCAGCGCATCAGTAGTCAGGATCAGGCCAGCAACAGACGCTGCATTTTGCAATGCAGAGCGAGTTACTTTAGCTGGGTCCAGGATACCCATTTCTATCATGTCGCCATATGTGTCATTGGCAGCATTGAAACCATAGTTGCCTTTGCCATTGATGATGGCGTTCACAACAACGCTAGGCTCGCCACCGGCGTTAGCAACGATTTCACGCAGAGGTGCTTCGATAGCTTTCAGAACCAGTTTGATACCTGCTTCTTGATCTGGATTGTCGCCTTTGATGTCGCCAGCAGCTTGACGTGCGCGCAGCAGGGCAACGCCACCGCCAGGAACAACGCCTTCTTCTACGGCAGCGCGAGTTGCGTGCAGAGCATCTTCAACGCGTGCTTTTTTCTCTTTCATTTCAACTTCAGTTGCAGCACCAACCTTGATCACAGCAACGCCGCCTGCCAGTTTGGCAACGCGTTCTTGCAGTTTTTCACGGTCGTAGTCAGAAGTTGCTTCTTCGATTTGCGCGCGGATTTGTTTAACGCGTGCTTCGATACCTACAGCCTGGCCAGCGCCATCGATAACGGTGGTGTTTTCTTTACCGATTTCGATACGTTTAGCTTGACCCAGATCAGCCAGAGTTGCTTTTTCCAGTGTCAGACCAACTTCTTCAGCAATCACTTGACCACCGGTCAGGATAGCGATGTCTTCCAGCATGGCTTTGCGACGGTCACCGAAGCCTGGCGCTTTAACAGCTGCAGTTTTCAGGATGCCACGGATGTTGTTCACAACCAGAGTTGCCAGCGCTTCGCCATCGACATCTTCAGCGATGATCAGCAGTGGGCGGCCGGATTTTGCAACTTGTTCCAGTACTGGCAGCAGGTCACGGATGTTCGAGATTTTTTTGTCGAACAACAGGATGAACGGGTTTTCCAGGATAACGGATTGTTTTTCTGGATTGTTGATGAAGTAGGGTGACAGGTAGCCACGGTCAAACTGCATACCTTCAACGATGTCGAGTTCGTTGTCCAGGGATTTGCCGTCTTCAACAGTGATCACGCCTTCTTTGCCGACTTTGTCCATTGCTTTGGCAATGATGTCGCCGATGTTTGCATCGGAGTTAGCAGAGATGGAACCAACTTGAGCGATTTCTTTGTTGGTTGTTGTAGGCTTGGACAGAGTTTTGATTTCAGCAACGATAGCTGTAACCGCTTTGTCGATACCGCGTTTCAAGTCAGTTGGGTTGAAGCCAGCTGCTACATATTTGAAGCCTTCGCGAACGATGGCTTGTGCCAGAACTGTCGCTGTCGTTGTACCGTCACCAGCGTTGTCAGAAGTGCGGGAAGCCACTTCTTTCACCAGTTGTGCACCCATGTTTTCCAGCTTGTCTTTCAATTCGATTTCTTTAGCAACAGAAACACCGTCTTTAGTAACGGTAGGAGCGCCGAAAGAGCGTTCCAGGACTACGTTACGGCCTTTAGGGCCCAGTGTTACTTTAACTGCGTTCGCCAGGATGTTGACGCCATTAACGATCTTCGCACGTGCGTCATCGCCAAAAATTACTTGTTTAGCTGCCATATTAATTCTCCGAATTCTTTAATTGATATCGTGGATGCCGATTACTTCTGTACGACCGCGAAGATATCTTCTTCACGCATCACCAGAACTTCGTTGCCGTCAACTTTGACAGCCTGACCAGAATATTTACCGAACAAAACGCGGTCGCCAACTTTAACGTCCAGGGCGCGAACTGTACCGTTGTCCAGCAATTTGCCAGGACCAACTGCCAGTACTTCACCTTGATCTGGCTTTTCAGCAGCAGCGTCAGGCAGAACGATACCGGATGCAGTTTTTGTTTCTTGATCCAGGCGTTTCACGATCAGGCGATCGTGCAGGGGACGAAGGTTCATACAAGCTCCTTTAAATTTGCGAGTAATTACTATTGGAATTCAATTAAGCTGGAGAGGGACTTGTTAGCACTCTCTCTCAACGAGTGCTAAGTATATGGGCGAGGGATATGCTTTTCAAGAGCTAAAAAATGAGTAAACTAATATTTCTTTAATAATCAGTGACTTAGTTGTGGTTTTGTATTGATGTTTGAACGATTTTTTTAAGCATGGCCCAGTTTTGTGTTGTTTGAAATGCATTTATTTTGATGTCGCGGTGAGAAACTGAGTAAGTCTTATAAATATCAATTTACTCAGTTTCTCACTATCAAACATGGTTGAATGCTACACAATCGTTAACGCCACTGGCCCCGCCAGAACTGAGTAGCTGTCATTGTACAAATACCAGAGCGCATAATTGCCTGCCGCCAGGCTGGCAGTATTGAGCGCCACGCTACCCTGAGGATTGCCAGCGTATTGCCACGTCAGCGAATTTACTGTGCCTGGTACGGCACCAGCAGCGTAGACACCTATCCAGTTTTTGGCATTGACTTGTGCCGGTAAGGCTGAATAAGAGGCCACGACATTACTGCCACGCGATATGCTGGGTGTAGTGGTACTCAGGCGGGCATCGTTACGTTTGCCGCCTATCAAGGGGTCGGTGCGATTGTTGTTGCTATTGCTGGCCGTTGCTTCCACATGGCCCGCTATCCTGCGCAAAAATTGCGTGTCGACATTGCTGGTGATGCTAAAGTCATACCAGCCAAAGCTGCTGATCAAGGGATATTCTAGGCGCAAACTCTGTCCACCTGCCAGCGCATAAGTGCTTGCCAGGCTGCCATAGGCATTGTCGCTGACAGTGAAATTGCAGGGCTGGACATTGTCGACATTGGACAGGGTCAGCACCAGTTTGCCACTGCTGCTATCGTGGACTGCCTGCACTTCAGGCTTGACGGTGGCTGCGGTGCTGCCGCGCCACTCACGCAAATAGCCATTCGGGCCATAGGCGCTGAGCTGGTAAGTATCGCCACTCCAGTTCCAGATTTCTTTCTGGATTTGCTTGCCAGCTTCGACGGTGTAATACCAGGGGCCGTCAGTGCGAACGTTGGAATACACAATAAAAGCAGCCCCGGCCGTGCCGGTGTTGCTGAAGCTGACTTCCAGTTGCTTGCTGATGTTGAGCCTGGCTTGCGCCATCAGCAGGTAGGGCAGGCAGCAGGCAGGGCGCGGGCCCTGTGCCTGCAAATAAGCTTCCTGGCGGGGCAGGCTCTGGTTGAGTGGTGGTACGGGATAGGGCTTGCCACTGACAGGGACGTAAGAAGCAGTTTTTGGGACAGTGCCTGGCCAGTTTTGATCCGGGGATTTGAAATCAAATGCCGAAGTCAAATCACCGCAGACCGTACGTCGCCATGGCGATATCTGCTTGCAACTAACGGCGGCCCTGTCCTTGCCCAGGCCATTGACCAGCCATTCTTCAAGAAAGCGCAATTTCGAAGTATGGTCAAAAACCTGGGAACATACCTTGCCGCCTTTGCTCCATGGCGAGATCACCAGCATGGGGACGCGCGGCCCCAGACCGACAGGTTCACTGCCGTACTTTTCATAAGCTCCATTATCGGCCAGGGTAGAGCGGCCCATGGCGGAGGTGATAGGCGGGATATTTGGAGGAACATGATCGAAGAAACCATCGTTTTCATCATACATCAGCAAAAACACAGTCTTTGCCCAGACTTCAGGTTCAGCCACCAGGGTGGCCAGCAATCTTGCTGTCAGGTTTTCACCTGCATTGGGCGAATTGGGCGCATGTTCGGTGTAATCGTTTGGTGCGCATATCCAGGATACTTGTGGCAGGCGTTTGTTACGCACATCATTGGCAAAGGCACTGACGAGGCCATCGCCCTTGCTGCCGCCCACACTGGCACCTGGTGCCAGGCTGCGCGCTTTCTGGTAGAGCGGCGAGCTGCTGCTTAATTTGCTACCATCGGCATTGACACGGAAGTTCTTGAAGTAGGCGAGATAATTGTCACCGTAATTATCCCATTCCTGATAAACCTTCCAGCTGACCTGATTGGCTTCCAGTACTTCTGCATAAGTTTGCCAGTTGGGCGCACTCGCTGTGACAGTCGCAGTGACATTGTCATTGGCCGGGTCAGCATTGTAATACCCCTTGGCATCAATGTTATACAAGCTACCCATTGCGCCTAGCCAGCCCTGGCTGGTGCCGGTTAACGAATACATGCGGTTGGGGTCGGTCGCGCCAAAGACTGAGCAATGATAGGCATCGCAAATAGTGAATGCATCTGCCAGCGCGTAGTAAAACGGCAGGTCACCACGGTCAAAATAACCCATGGTTTGCACGGTTTTTTGACTGACCCAGACATTCCAGCCTTGCCAGGTTTGTTGCGAACCTTTCCAGGAATGATTGGTGCCTACTGATAATGCACTGGTATTCCTGGCATCAAAATGGAAGGGTAAAACACTGCCACCTGCGGGATTGGGTTGCTGCCAGACGGGAGCGCCATTTGGCAAGCTAATCGCACGCGGATCATCAAAGCCACGCACGCCAGCCAGGGTACCAAAGTAATGATCGAAAGAGCGATTTTCTTGCATGAAGATGACCACATGACCCACATCTGCCAGTGTGCCGGTGACATTATTCGCCGGTACGGCGAGCGCCTGTTGTATAACGCCAGGCAAGAGGCTGGCACCAGCACTCGCGGCTGAAAATTGCAAAAACTTTCTCCGGCTATCAGAGATCATGGCTTATCCTTTTTTTGTGTGAAATAGAGGGCGGTTGGCAATACATTCACATTCATAATATATTTTAAATATGTCAATGACATGACGGTGACGCGCCAATCCGGCTCCGGATAAGTTGCTGCAGTATTCCCCAAGACTAGCCTGGTTTGCGTCCTATTTTTGCTTGCTTCCAAATTATTTGGTTGATTAACCAAAATAATCTTGAGATTTGCGATTGAATTTGCTAAGCTTTGTATATTGGTTGATTGACCAAATATGATTGTCTGATATTGAAAGCTTAAAATGTTCCCTATATCTGCCTCACTAGCAAGCACCAGGCATGCTCGCGTGGTGTTGTTGACGGGCGGCATAGGTAGCGGCAAGTCACAGGCAGCAGCCGGGTTTTCCCGTCTGGGTGTGCCTGTGATTGGGGTTGACATGGTGGCGCGGGCTATTCATCAAGACAATCAGCATCCGGCAATGACAGAAATTGACCGGGTACTGCCACAATTGATGACGGCAGATGGATGCCTGCGGCGCGGTATTTTGCATACTGTCCTGGCCAGTGATATACAAAGCAATCGCCGCTTGCGGCATTTGCTCAAACCCTATGTGCTGCAAGCCATGTGGCAATGGACAAGGCAACAAACTGCCAATTATGTAATATGGGAGTCAGCATTGTTGCCGGATGAAGAGAGTAGCTTCATGTACGATAGCGTTTTATGGATGCATGCAGATGATGCGACGCGTTTGCAGCGACTGCGCCTGCGTAATCCCGACTGGACAGAGGCTGAAGTCAGGCAGATTTTCCAAATGCAGGCATCAGAAAATGTTTTCCGGGAACAAGACTATGTATTGATGGTCAATCAAGGCAGCATCATGGTGCTGGAACAGCAAGTTTTGCAGCAACATCTTATTTACATGTCACACTGGGGTAATGAATGAAAAAAATCGCTTTCTCTGGCACGCTTGATCCTATTACCAATGGCCACCTGTGGGTCATACAAGAGGCACGCGCCCTGGCCGATGAAGTCGTGGTTTTCATTTCTGAAAACCCGGTCAAGAAGCCGCAGTTTGGCGCACTGGAGCGCAAGGACATCATCGAGCGCAGCGTGGCAGAATGTGGCTGGGATAATGTCAGCGTCGTCATCGTCAAGGGTGACTATACGGCCCGTGCCGCCAAGCGCCATGGCATAGAGTATCTGGTGCGTGGCATACGCAATACCTCGGACTTTGATTACGAAAACCTGATACAGCAAACCAATGTGGATGTGCTGGGTGGTGCCAAGACCATATTCGTGATGCCACCGCGCGACCTCGGTTCTGTCAGTTCCAGTTTTGTGCGCGCCTTGCAGGGGCCGGTGGGCTGGCACTGGACAGTCAAAAAATTCATGCCCATGCCTGCCTATATCGCCTGGATCAAAAGCTGGTTGCGCAGTGACTGGCAAAAGTTGTGGGAAACTGAGGCAGGTATTGATAGCGCCAAACTTGATCACTGGTTTGATTACCTTACTGGTGAAGATGCTTATGGCGCGGCACGTCGCCCTTATCATAATCTTGATCACCTGGTGCATGGTCTCAGTGAAATCTCGGCCTGGGCCAGCAATACCGGGGCCAGCAATACGGACGTAGCGATACTGAAAAAAGCTTTCTGGTTCCATGATGCAGTGTACGGCGGCAAGGCGGCAGATATCTCGAACGAAGAACAGAGTGCGCGCATGTGGCTGGCTGCCGGTTTGGGGTCACAACATTTGCAGGAAGTGGCAGACCTGATACGGGTGACAGACCACTTCCAGAGTGCCAGCCTGGTGCATCCCTTGAAAGATGCCATGTTGAGCGTGGACCTGGCCATTCTGGGGCAGGCGGCAGATACCTATGATGCCTATGCTGCAGCGGTACGCATGGAATACCGTGATGTCGATGATGCAGCTTATCGTGCAGGCCGGGGCCGGGTACTGGATTATTTTCAGGGTCTGGCAGATACCGGTAAGTTATACGCTGATGCCTGGTTTGCCGATCTCTACACCAGCCAGGCCATCATTAACCTCAAGCGTGAAAAAAGCAAAGAGGAAACTTCTGTCTAAGTGTGGACGGCTGCGCTGCCCTGATTTTGTAGGAGCGGCTTTAGCCGCGAAAATTTCACCGTGTAGTCTGTTTCTGCTTGGGCTGAACATTCGCGGCTGAAGCCGCTCCTACAAGACCCAGATGGCCCGCTCTTTTCATTTCAAGCCCATGCTCATAAATGTGAGTTTTTGTGAATGAGCAACTTTTTTTCCTGAAAACAGCCAAAATAGAGTCTGAATAAAAACCTGCTTTGTCCGCAAATTCCTTGATTTGCCGGCAGGCCAGGACTTGTGCGATCTGCGTTGTTCACTGCGGCATGATCGAATGCCCGGAGGCGGATATGTGGATTTATCGTTTCACCCTAAGCTTGTTGGCAGGCTGCTTCTTGCTCGTGCCTGCCGCAGTGATGGCCATGACTGTCACCTTCCTCAATCCTGGTAAATCGGATGAAGTTTATTGGGTCACGGCCAGTAATTGCATGATGACCGCTGCCCGCAATCTGGGTGTGCAACTAGAAGTCATCTATGCTGAGCGCGATCATTTAAAAACCCTGGAACTAGCCAGACAAATTGCCGCCCGGCCCGTGAGTGCCCGACCCGATTATGTGATCCTGTCTAACGATTACGCCGTCGGTGCCGAGGCCCTGCGCATACTCGATGGCGCGCACATCAAAACTTTTTTTGCCTATAGCGGGTTTAGTGATGCTGGCGAGCGCGAAAAAGTTGGTGCGCCCAGGCAGCTATACAAGGGCTGGCTGGGTGGTCTGGAACCACGTGCAGAGGATGCTGGTTATCTGACTGCAAGCGCTCTGATACAGCGTGGCAGGGCAGAGAAACTGATCGGTACTGACGGTAAACTGCATATGCTGGCAATCGCCGGCGACAGATCAACTACCACTTCCTACAAACGCAATGAAGGTATGCGCAAAGCTGTAGCTGAAGCAAAAAATGTCGTGCTTGACCAGGTCATCTATGGCGACTGGAATCGCGCCAAGGCGCAAGAACAAAGTGCCTGGTTATACCAACGCTATCCACATACCAGGCTGATCTGGACAGGCAATGACTTAATGGCCTTTGGTGCCATGGAGAGCTGGCGTGCCCGTGGCGGCAAGCCGGGGCGCGATGCTTTTTTCAGTGCCATCAATACCTCGGCCGAAGCCTTCACTGCACTGGAGTCGGGCAGCCTGAGCGCCCTGGCGGGTGGCCACTTTATTGCTGGTGCATTCAGCCTGGTGATGCTGTATGACTATCATCATGGCCGGGACTTTATTGATGAGGGACTGGAGTTGGACAGGTCCATGTTTATCTTGTTTACGCCGGAAGAAAGCAGGAACTTCCAATCATTATTTGGCGCACAGAATTTTAACAGGCTAGACTTCAGGAAATTCAGCAAAGTCCTCCATCCCGCTATCAAAAAATATGATTTTAGTTTTCGTCAAATATTGAACCAGGCAGAAGTGCGAAAATGAATAAGCAGGCTTTACAATCCATCGCCAGTTTGCTGATACGCCGTGTCTTCAAATGGGTCATCTTGTGCGTGGTCTGCATCAGCAGCTTGCAAGCCTGGCTGAATTACCGCGCCATAGAAGAAAACTTTGAGATGACAGTGAATGATGTGGCCCATGCGCATCTTCCCTTATTATCGGTGGCGATATGGGACATAGAAGCACAAACCATACAAAAGCAAATCAGCCTGATGTTGAAAAACCCCAGTATTGCCTATGTCTCCATCAAGGCCAGTACCGGGCAGCAATTTACCGGTGGGAATATCAATCATCTGTCTGGTGGCCAGCACATGGTATTTGATATACCTGCCCCGGCAGATGCCCGGATGTCCATAGGAAAAGTTGAATTCGTGGTCGACAAGACCGTCTTGCGCAAGGAGTTGTTGCGCAGCTTTGTCATTGTCATTATCGAAGTCGTGGTCTTGTCAGTGTTTATCTTTGTAGCGGTGGTGGCGATCTTGCGGCAGGATCTGGAAAGACCCATGCGTGAACTGGCAGACTTTGTCAAAAACCTGCAAGCCAACCAGTTATCCAGCAAGCTCGAATTAAGGCGCAAACCAGGCAACGGCTATAACGAAATTGACCTGGTTGTCGATGGCTTTCACACTATGCAAGACAGCCTGCAAAAGCATATCGCCAACCAGGATGCCCTGGTCGCAGAAAGAACCAGCCAGCTGGAAGCGGCTATGAAAAGCCTGAAGCAACTGTCCATTACCGATAGCCTGACTGCCTGCTATAACCGCTTATTGTTCAACGAGCGCATGCCTGCAGAAATACAAAGGGCAGCGCGCTATCAGCGCCATTTGTCCCTGGTGTTTTGCGATATCGATTTTTTCAAAAAAGTGAATGATGAATATGGTCATGCCATAGGTGACCATGTACTGCTTGCCTTTGCCCAAAGTCTGGCAAAAGAATTGCGTGTCGATGTCGATTGGGTGGTCCGTTATGGTGGCGAGGAATTCATCCTGGTCTTGCCTGAGACGAATCTGCATGCTGCATGGGAGGTGGCAGAAAGAATACGTCAACAAGTGGCGCAACATCTCTACATCCGCATGCAGGATGGCAACATATTACGTGTCACCGCCAGTTTTGGCGTAGCCGAATTGCAAGTGACAGATACCATGGAAAGTCTGGTGCAACGTGCCGATGAATGGCTGTATTTTGCCAAGTCACATGGCCGCAATCAGGTGCAACCGATTGTTGATTCGACTACCTAACTTAAGGTTTGACTTGTCGTAAGCTGGCGCGTGCTTGTTTCACCAGGGTGTTCGTCAAGCGCGCCAGTCTGGGTGTCTGCACTTTCCAGTGATGCCAGTATAGGGGCACATCGACAGGGTGGTCTGGCATGATCATGAGCAGCTTGTCTTTTTCCAGATGATCCAGCATCAGATCAGGAATCACCCCCCAGCCCAGGCCCAGCAAAATCGCGCGATTATAAGGTGTGGTTGCCGGGACATGGTGGGTGGGATAGGCATGCTCAGGCAAGCCAAAGTGTTCCAGCAAGATTTGCGCTTGCAATTTGTCTTTGCGATTGAAGGTCAGTACCGGTGCCAGCCTGGCTGCCTCACGCGTCATGCCTTGCGGGAACCAGCGCTGGCAATAGGCCAGGCTGGCAACCGGGTGGTAACGCATGAAGCCTAGCGGCACAGCCTGGCAACCACGCATGGCATTTTTTTCCGCAGAGAGACAGCCCAGCACCATGCCGCTTTCCAGCAAATCATGGGTGTGATCCTGATCGTCGATGGCGACGTCAAGCAGGATATTTTCAGCGATCAGGAATTCTGCCAGCGCAGGTAGCAACCAGCTGTCCAGGCTATCGGCATTGACACCGATGGCGATACGGATGGCAGCACTTTGCTGGCCTGCAAACTCACTCTGTAAATCCTGTTCAAGTTCTGCCACGCGACGCAAATGCTGCACCAGTTTTTGCCCGGCGGTTGTGGCACGGCAGGGGCGGCTGCGTATCAGCAGGGTATTGCCCAATTCCATTTCCAGTGCTTTGATGCGCTGGGAAATGGCTGAGCTGGTCAGGTTCAGGGCTTGCGCAGCCTGTTCCAGGCTGCCATGGTCTATGACACTGAGGAAGGCTTCGCATTGGCGGCTATCTAGTCTGGTTTGCATATTGGGTCGCTGGATATTTCCTTAGCCTGGCTTGTTTTGGGTAAAGACCTCTCAACACAGAGGCACAGAGACACAGAGGTTTAAAAGAAAAAGAGAAAATTGTTGATAAAACATTGCTTTGGAAAACAAAAGAGTTTATTAAGAAATTTTAATGAGTTCGTAAATATTTTAATTTAACTTCATATTAAACCCTTTTTTGCCCAAAATCCCTCTATCGACAAACGGGAGACAGATGATGTTGGCTTTTATACTTAAGGGCATGGGCATGAGTGCGGGTTTGATAGTGGCGATTGGTTCGCAGAATGCGCATGTCTTGCGCATGGGTTTGCGCAAGCAACATGTGGCATTGACGGTGATGATCTGTATCGCTTGTGAAATGCTGCTGATACTGGCTGGTGTCGCAGGTGTAGGCGGTGCGATTAATAGCCAGCCAGCCTTGCTGGCAGTTGCCCGTTGGGGCGGGGCGGCGTTTTTGATCTGGTATGGCTTGCGTTCTTTACGTGCCGCTTTCGGCCAGCAGAGTCTGCAGGCCACTGCAGGAGATTTGGGTTTGAGCGCTGGCAAAGCGGCTCTGGCAGTGTTGGGGGCGACTTTGCTCAATCCCCATACTTATCTGGATACCGTGGTCTTGCTGGGTGCCATAGGTGGGCAGCAACCCGGTGACGGCAAATACTGGTTTGCTTTGGGTGCTGTCTTGAATGCCACCATCTGGTTTGCGGCTTTGGGCTTTGGTGCGCGCTTGCTGGCCCCCTGGTTTGCCAAGCCCATGGCCTGGCGCATACTGGATAGCCTGGTGGGCCTGGTGATGCTCATGCTGGCGCTGAACTTGCTGCTAGGCTGATCTTGTCTGATGCGCGGGTTTGTTGAAAAGCCTGAATTGTGATAAGTTCAGCGCATGAAAAAATCCTGGCGTTTCCTGATTGCTTGCTGTTTGCTGGTACTGCTGCCCTTGCAGGGCTTTGCAGTCGCCGGTAAACTGGGTTGCGTCATGGAGATGCCTGCTCAGGCTGATGTTTCTGCTGGCAGTAGCAATGAACACTGCCAGCCAGCCGCTGAAGTTGACGATGCCAGCGCCGATGCTGTTAAGGCTAAAGTGGGCGGTCACTGCAAGTCTTCTTCCCCTTGCTGCATGGGCATCGCCCTGATGCCTGCTGCCTCAATTTCTACATTTACTCCCATACATGATGAAGCCCAGGTGTTGTCGGTCTTGCTGCCAGCATCCGTGCCTGCGCGCATGCTGGAGCGTCCTCCCAGGGCTGTGTTCGCCTGAATCGGTTTAAAGTCGTAGGTTGGGTTGGGGTTGTAGGTTGGGCTACGCTTTACCAGCCCAACACTGGGCGGTTAAATGACGTTTACATTTGTTGAGGCCGAGTGTTGGGCTGGTAAGACGTAGCCCAACCTACGGACCGACTCAACCTACGAGATAGCCCAAGCTACGACAATTGCATGTCCCCAAATTTGGTGGAATCACACTTCATATCGCGAGGACTTCATGTCGCACATTCATTACCGATATCTGTTGCCAGCATTGCTGGCGCTGACTGGTTGTGCCAGTTTTGATATCGGTCAAAGTACGCAAAAAATCAATCAGGAATATCCGGCTTATACCCAGGGGAAACTGGCGCTGGCCAGCACGCCAGCACAGCAAAAAGACATGCAGGCCAAGGCTGCTGTCCTATTAAAAGAGCCCTTGTCGCAAGACGCCGCCGTGCAAATTGCCTTGCTCAATAGTCCGGCCTTGCAAGCCATGCTGGCGCAACACCAGGCGGATGGGGCGAATACTGCACAAGAGGCGCGCATCCAGAATCCGCTCTTTAATTTTGAACGCAACCGTCAATCCGGCGAGCTGGAAATTGCTCGCATGCTGAGCTTTGGTCTGCTCGATTTGCTGAGCCTGCCACAACGCCAGACCATGGCGCAACATGGTTTGGCACGAGGGCAGACGCAATTAAGCCTGGATGTCATAGACAGTATCAGCCAGGTGAGGGGGGCCTGGGTCAAGGCAGTCGCCGCACAACAAAGCCTGGAATATGCAGGGCAAGTCAGTGAAGCTGCTGACGCCAGTGCCATATTGGCAGAGCGCATGCAAAAAGCTGGCAATTTCAATAAATTGCAGGCAGCACGCCAGCAGGCTTTCAAGGCTGATGCGGTGGCACAACTGAGCTTTGCCCGGCATGCCAGTCTGGCCACGCGGGAAGAGCTGGTACGTTTACTGGGCTTGAATGAGGAGCAGGAAAAAATCCTCAACTTACCAGCACGTCTGCCGGATTTGCCAGACACACCCATGACGGCAGAAAGCATAGGCCCGCAAGCCACAAAAAATCGTCTCGACATACAACTGGCAAAGCAGGAACTGGATGCTGCGGCAGCGCGCCAGGGTTTGAGCCTGGTCAGCAGTTTTACGGATATAGAGCTGGGTATCAGACACGATACTAATTTTGATGCAGCAGGACATAGTGACATCAAGCGTGGCTTTGAAGTCAGTCTCAGGTTACCTGTTTTTGATTGGGGTGATGCACAAAGAACCGCCATGAATGCCCGTACCCTGGCCGCCAGCTATCGCCTGCAAGCGACGTTGAACAATGCAGGCTCGCACCTGCGCACCAGTTATTCTGCTTATCGCAGCATGTACGATATTGCCAGGCAATACCGGGACGAGATACTGCCACTGCGCAAACGCATCTCCGCAGAAAACCAGTTACGTTATAACGGCATGTTCATCAGCGTATTTGAATTACTGGCCGATAGCCGTGAGCAAATCAATAGTGTGCTGGCGGCTATCAATGCAGAGCAACAGTTCTGGCTGGCAGATGCTGCCTTGCAGGCTGAACTGCTGGGACGTCCATCAACAAATAATCTGTATCCCGTTAAATCAACTACCACGGCAGATGCCGCGCATTGATCACCAGATTTGTGAAAGAAATACGATGAGTACAAGAAGAGATTTTTTTAAACTGGCAGGCATAGCAAGCGGCGCACTGGCAGCCAGCACGGTCAGCAAAGTGGCGCTGGCAGCCTTGCCAGAAGCAGTCATGCAAGTCAGCCCGGATACCATGCCACCGCTGCTGCCACAAAATGGCCGCCCGTATAATCCGGTGGTCACCCTGAATGGCTGGACCCTGCCATGGCGCATGAATAATGGCGTCAAGGAATTCCACCTTGTGGCCGAGCCGGTAGTGCGTGAAATGGCCCCTGGCATGAAAGCCCATCTGTGGGGTTATAACGGCCAAAGCCCGGGGCCGACGATAGAAGTGGTGGAAGGTGACCGCGTGCGCATCTTCGTTACCAACCGTTTGCCAGAACACACCAGCATGCACTGGCACGGCCAGCGTTTGCCAAATGGCATGGATGGCGTCTCTGGCCTGACCCAGCCAGCGATACAGCCGGGCAAGACCTTTGTCTATGAATTCGCGGCACGTCGCCCAGGCACCTTCATGTACCACCCGCATGCCGATGAAATGACGCAAATGGCCATGGGAATGATGGGTTCATGGGTTACCCATCCAAAAAACAGGCATCCACAGATAGATGAAGTAGACAGGGATTTTATTTTTTTGCTCAATGCCTATGACATAGAACCGGGTGCCTATAAACCGAATATCATGACCATGACAGACTTTAATTTATGGTCATGGAATAGCCGCATCTTCCCCGGCATTGATACCCTGAATGTGCGCAAGAATGACAGGGTCAGGATACGCGTGGGTAATCTGACGATGACCAACCACCCCATCCATATCCACGGTCATGAATTTACAGTGACAGGCACCGATGGTGGCCCGGTGCCGAGAACTGCGCGCTGGCCTGAGGTGACCGTGGATATTGCCGTCGGTCAGATGCGCCAGCTGGAATTTGCCGCCGATGAAGAAGGTGACTGGTCCTTCCATTGCCACAAGAGCCATCACACCATGAATGCCATGGGCCACAATGTCCCGTCCATGATAGGTGTCGATCATAAGGATGTGGCTGACAAGATCAATAAGCTTATCCCTGCTTATATGAGCATGGGTGACAAGGGCATGGCCGACATGGGGGCGATGGAAATGCCGCTACCAGATAACACCTTACCCATGATGATGGGAGAAGGGCCTTATGGCGGGCTGGAAATGGGCGGCATGTTCAGCGTCGTCAAAGTGCGCAAAGACCAGAAGCCTGGCGATTATAAAGACCCGGGCTGGTACAGACAGCCCAAAGGCACGCAAGCTTATGAATATACCGGGCCTGCTGTCGATACCTCGGGGGCCGCTGCCTCGCGCCAGACTCAAGATGCGCATGCTGGCATGCAGCACCATGGGCATGTAATTCCCGAAGTTGAAGTGCAAGTCAGGAAGCCGCAAGGGCACGGTGGACATTAAAATTTTGTAGCAAAAAAAAAGAGGCGGGATCATCTCATTGATACCGCCTCTTTTACTTCTTTCTTTATTTTACTTATTTCGCATTAATGGTGATTGGCACATTGGCCGTGGCAGTCCTGCCCGCATTGTCGGTGACCGTGATTTTCAGCGTATAGCTGCCAGTTACCGGGCTGGCCCAACTGGTGCTGATATTCAAGCCATTCATGGCAAAGCCCAGGCCCAGAGGTGCACCGGCAATGGTAACTGATACCGAAGTCGCACCAGGATCGCTGATACTGATAGAACCGCTCAATGCTTTGCCAGCTACACCTGTCATTGCCGGTGCATTGATGCTGATGCCCGAGGCCGTGATAGTGATGCCTATCGTTGCTTGCCCGCTCAAGCCTGTCTTGCTGTCTTTGGCGACGACGCTGACAGAATAATTACCTGCAACTGGGCTGGCCCAGTTGATCGTACCCGCAGCATTGATGCTCATGCCTGCAGGAGCACCGGTCAAGGTATAAGTGACCGGATTGGATGCCTTGACAGTGACTGTGTAAGACAATGCTGTGCCTACCAGGCCATTGATGTTGGCGGCAGTCAGGGCAGGTGCAGGTTGCTGGGCGATGACGACGGTATAAGTAGCTTTGCCAGTCAATCCAGTTTTACTGTCAGTGGCATTGACGCTCACCAGGTAAGTACCAATGACGGGTGAGGCCCAGGTGACGACACCGCTGCTGCTGATGCTCATACCGGATGGTGCACCTGCCAGGTTAAAGCTCATCGCATTGGCCGATGTTGCCGTTACATTGAAAGACAGGGCAGTGCCTACGATGCCATTGATCGTGCTGGCTGTGACGACAGGTGGCACGGGAGCGGCAATGATCACGGTATATACACCCTTGCCACTCAAGCCGGTTTTCGCGTCAAGCGCGGTGACAGTCACGGCGTAAGTTCCTGCCAGCGGCGCGGTCCATGTCACGATGCCTATGTTGCTGATACTCATGCCTGCAGGATTGCCGCTCAGGGTATACGTCAAAGGATTATTTGCCGTGGCTGACACCGTAAAACTCAGGGCGGTACCAACCTGGCCATTAATGGTGGCGGGGCTGACGACAGGTTCAGTTGCGACGATGGTGCCACTCAGGGTGCTGAGCAAGTTGCTGACATTCGGTGTGCCCAGGCCGGTGAGTTGATCATATCCGGTTTTTGCTGCGCAGTTAGTGCATGTGCCATTGCTGCCTTTGGCGATATCTGCAAAGTTGGCAGCATAGGTGCCAGGTACGCTGGCGATTTTGTTATACAGCGTTGCATGTGGCGCGCCTAATACAGGTTTGCCTGCTTGCACCAGGGTCGCATTGGCGACTGCAATAATGCCAGCCCATTGTGGCGTTGCCAGACTGGTGCCGCCGGCACTGACCCAGTTCACGGTACTGCTACCTGGCGTCATGACGGCGACATACTGGCCGGTATTGGGATCGGCATTCAAAGACACATCAGCAACCACCCTGTGAGCAGGTGTACCCAGGCCAGGTATGCTATTGGTTTGATAGCTGGGTGTTGCGGTATAAGCGCTGACGCCACCACCAGTACTCGACCAGGCAGTCTCTGTTCTGCTGCCGCCAGTGTATGTCAGGCTGGTGCCGCCTACAGCCAGCACATTCGGTGAAACTGCGGGCCATTCCACCTCCGGACCAGAGTCACCGGAAGCAGCAAGATAAGTCATTTTGGCCGTTGTGAAAGTGCTTTCCACGCCTGCGGTCCAGCTACCCTCGGTAGAGCCAAAACTCATAGACACCACACCTGGTCCCATGGCATTTGCCAACTTGATGCCGCCTACCATATTGCTCATGGAAGAATCAAAGGCTTCAATCAAAATGAGGCGAGCCAACGGTGCCGTTGCATGGGCCCACTGCACATCGAGCGCGATTTCTGTCGCCCAGCCCGAATCAAATGCTGGCGCCGTAGCGTTCATGCCACCGCTGCTAGTGCTATACACTACGTAGAACTCGCAGGCGTTGGCAGATGCTGCAGCCAATGGCAATGTCGTTGTTGCTGGAATACTTTTTACTGTACATGCAGGCAGGCCAAATTTCGTATTGAAGGCATTCAACTCTGCAGCGATGTTGGGATCATGTTTGGCATTGACGAGGTAGATAGTCTGGCCTGCACCCAATTGGGCAGCCTGGCTGGCTGTCAGGCTGCTCATATTGGCAGGCAGCGCAGGCAAACCATAGGCTGCCCGGATTTGCGCCGGTGTATAGGTCGATACAGCACTCGTTCCTGCCAGGGGTTGTGCATTTTCTCCAGCTGGTGGTGGTGCGACATGTTCATGTGGCAGAGAACGAATTGCCGAAACGGTCAGGCCATGGCCACGCACGCCCAGCAAGTCGCGGGGTATGGCTTGCATTGCCGCAGGCATATGAGCAGATCTGCTACCACCCATGACATCTATGTCTGCTGGTGCATCCAGTAAAACCGGTGCTAGATGAAAGGTGGGGCGAGTCATTTGCGCAGCTACTTCAGGTGGCAAATCAATGGCCTGGGCAGGTAAGGTCACACTCAGCGTGGTTGTGCTGCCAGCCACTTCAGCCGGTGGCAAGGCGATGCTGGATTGACTGAGCTGGGGGCTGTCGCCACCGCATGCACTGAGCACGCATGTGCTGATAATGAGGCTCAGCCAGGTACGTGGCTTGAGGGCGGGGAAAGAACTCTTTTTTGTCATCACTATGCACTCCGATGTGGGCAGAGGGCGGTGATCTGACAGTTAATGATATCTGCAAGCGCTACTATGCTTTTGCAATAACGTCACCGGCAACCCCGCTGCCATGGCGCGTTAGCGCTGTAGGCCGGTGGCTTTGCGTCGCCGTCTTTCAACGGGTTTGCCCTCAAGTTTTGGAAATTAAAAATTACAGTTTTAGGGTACGAATAATTCTCTTCAAAATAAAGCAGAAAAATGTCAAGAATTGTTGAAAGCATGCAGCTAAAACAAGCTTCGATTTCGCTTTGATAACAGAAGCTGGTGAAAGTTGTTTTGATGGCTTTTGAATAAAACAAAAGTGTTAATTTGTAAAATCATTTCCCCTATTATTTTCGTCATGGCAGCATGGCCGCAATTGAGATTGGGCTCAGCCTTGTATTTTTTATTGAAAGAAACAAACTATTTATGAAAATTTCTCCAAAAATTTCGCAACTCGGTTTTCTGATTTGTATGGTGCTCAATAGTGCAAGTTCGCAAGCTGCCAAAATCAGTCTCGATGATTGTGATTTGATTACCGCAAAACCTTTGCGCGCAGATTTCCAGACGTGGCTGAACAAGAACCGCAAACTGGCAGGTGAAGGCAATGTGGAAGCATTGACCATGGTCGCTGCTGAAGCCAATAATCGTCTGGCCTGCCTGGAAGAAAAAGTGACTGAAAAATCAGGCTGGTCGATGACCATGACCAGTGCTGACGGCACGAGTGAAACTACGTCGAATCCTGGTATTCCCAATATCAAAAAAAATCCCGATGCCTATGCTGCATTGAAGGACGCTGTCAAATACACACATCTGGCAGGTGCGAGTGATCCTGCTTACCGCGGCATGTCGGCACAATTGGTATTGCGTTATCAAACGACCCTGCCAGAAGCCCTGGAAACTGCTTACGAAGACGTGGCTGGTGCCAATCAGCTTGAATGTGTACTCAAGCGTAAATTCGGCAAGCGTGATGCCCAATATGCCTGCGCATCTCACAGAAGCACATTGGCACAATTGACCACAAAGATTCCGGCAGAGCGCCGCGCAGCACTGGATCAAAAGGCGCAGCAATGGGCAGCAGATTTCCCGGCCAAGTGATTGCCAGGCTGCGCATTCTAGTTCGAGAAAATACATGCTGTGCTGAGGGAGTTGACTATTCATGGAATTGAAAAATATCAATTGTTTGCCCTGGGACCGGATTGCTCATTGGTATGGTCGTGGCGGGAACTTACCCGAGATAATCCGTGATTTAGGTAATGGTAACCATGCGTGGGCTGTCCGCGAGCTCGAGCTGAAACTTGAGCATCAGGATGGTTTACATCAGGCAACGCCATTTGCCGTGTTTTTCATCATTGAAATGCTGCAGAAAAATACTGTGCGGGATCATGCAGCAGTTTGGGAAATATTGTGCAAATTTGATGAAACCGCAGCTTTTCAAATGCGTAGTGATAAACCCGTCCCTGTATTGCTTGACTGGAATCAATTGCTGGAAGAGCGTAGACTTTTGCCAGTTTATATTGATGAATACAACGATGAAATTCTATGGGAAGAATGGGATCCCTCTTACGAGGAGTGGTACTCATGGTGTGCACTCACACGACAATTAATTCGTAGCGCATACCCTGATTTTCCTGAAAAACAAAGTGCCTGACGATATGCTTTGATATGACAGACATGGTTTTTGTGTTGGCTAACGCACAGAACCTTTACGCTTGAGCGGCTAGAATATTTTCAACTGAAGTCAACAGATAGGCCGTACAAACGTTATAGATGGTAAGCACAGTAAGTGATTCTGTGAGTGAGTATCAAAAGGAGTAGGCAATGAAAACCATGACATGCAGCAAAGTATTGCTGGCAGGCGCTGCTTGTGCAGCAATATTCATGACGACCCAGGCGCAGGCGCAAAATGTGGGCGTCTCTGTACAATTTGGGCAGCCAGGTTTTTATGGCCATGTGGATATAGGAAATTTTCCGCAACCTCAGGTAATTTATAGTGAACCGCGCATCGTGCAAAGGGTGAACATAGTTCAGCCTCCTGTGTATCTGGTCGTGCCACCAGGACACAGAAATAAATGGGAAAAGCATTGCTATCGCTATAATGCCTGTGACCGTCAGGTGTATTTTGTCCAGGAAAGCTGGTATAACACGCAGGTAGTGCCACGTTATCAAGATGGCTATTACCGTGATCATGATTACAGACATGATCCTTATCGACGCGACGAGTATCAACGTGATGGCAGACGTAACGAACGCGCTTATGATGACCATGACCATGATCGTCATGGACATGGGCGTGGCAGGGAATATTCCGAGCGCTAGTTGCCAGGCAGACTTGATAGACAAAGCAACAAAGGCTGCATGGCAGCCTTTGTTTTTTTACGGTCAGGGCAATGTTGAAAATCCCGCAAGCATAAACGTTCAGGAATGAATGATCTTTACTCATAGGCTCATATTTTGAGCCATGAATCTTATAAGTGATCTCTTATCCAATCTCCACCAGGCAAGCGCTGGCGCTTGCTATCAAGACGCCACTCATTTTTTTTAAAGATGACAATGTAGCTAAATTCGCGATCCAGCTCACGGGTTTGCAATTCTTTTTTCTGCTTGCTGAGGTCGGTGATACTGAGCAAGCTTTCAGTTGGCTGGTAGCCAGGTGGCACGCTGAAGCTCCCACCATTCCTGCCATAAGGTCGATCTTTTAATGTGCAGTAACGTTCAAAGATAATGCTCATCTCCGCTTGCATGGCTGGCCAGTCATGCTCTTTGTTGCCGTTGATGACTTTGGCGTGTTTGCTTGCAGCATCTTTTTCCCATTGATGCATGGCCAGTATGAAGTGATGCAGCACGGATGCTGCATTGCTGCTATCTGCCTCCCCGTCACTGGTGCCGGCTGGCCATGGCAAAAATACTGGCCTTACTGGTGGCGGGGGTAAAGCTGCTCCTGCATGCGCAAGTACGTCGGCAATATGTTGATGCCTGTTTTTTAAGGCCATGTCGTAGGCATTGCGACTGTCGCTGCTGAGTGCGCCAATATCGAGCCCCAGAGCTAAAAGGAATTGCACGACTTCTATATGTGCATTTGCTGCAGCCAGCATCAAAGCCGTCCAGCCATGTGGTTTGCTGGCAAATTTGACATTGGCACCATGCTCTGCGAGCAGACGCGCCACGGACAAGTGTCCTTGTGCACATGCCCATAAAAATGGCGTGTAGCCCAAGGCTTTGTCAGGTTCGTCGAATTTTGCACCCAGCGTCAACAAATGCCCGACGATTTCTGCATGGCCATTCAACGCGGCTTCTGCCAATGCCGATCTGCCCGTGCCTTTGTGCAGGGTTTCTAAATCGTCGCCCTGTTCCAGGCGGGTAATCAGCTTATCGAATTTGCCTGCACTGGCAGCATTAATGAGGTGATGTGACATGCGTATGAATTTATTTTTTCGTGTTGTCGAGTTAGTTTTTCCATGCCAGAGTTGCCCTGGTCCAAAACTCTTCTTTGCTGATGATGCTTCCTGTCAGTTGTAAACCTAAAAATCTTGCAGCTGGTATCAAGGCATCGTGCAATATATCATTATCACCTTGATCAAATGCCAGTGCCCCGGTTTGTTTGGACAGTTTTTCACCATTTGCATTGGTCACTACCGGTACATGCAGATAATGCGGTGTGGGCAAGTCCAGCAATTCTTGCAGATAGATCTGCCTTGCCGTGGAATCTAACAAATCAGCACCACGCACTACATGGGTGATGCCTTGTGCTGCATCATCGACTACCACCGCCAATTGATAGGCCCAGAAACCATCAGCGCGCTTCAATACAAAGTCTCCAACCTCGGTTGCCAGGTTTTGCTGCTGCATGCCAGCCAGTCTGTCTTCAAAGCGATAGATTTGATCTGGCACGCGCAAACGCCAGGCACGCGCTGTCTTGCCTGCTGCCAGGCCATGACGGCAAGTGCCCGGGTAAATCTGGCTGGCTGTGTCACCCAGGCGCAGGCGAGAATCTGCGATCTCCTTGCGTGAACAGGCGCAGGGGTAGAGATGGGCGCCCAGTTCTTGCAAAGCAGCTTCATACAGATGCTGGCGCTGGCTTTGCCAAGTGATGTCGCCATCCCAGAGCATGCCGCAACGTTGCAGCGAATTGATGATATGCTGGTCTGCACCTTTGACATTGCGGTCAAAATCCAGGTCTTCCATACGCAATAGCCATAGCCCATCATGGGCTTGGGCATCGAGATAGCTGGCCATGGCGGCCACTAGTGAACCCATATGCAGGGGGCCAGTCGGCGAGGGGGCGAAACGTCCTATATATTTTTGCGTCATCTGTTTTGTTGGCGTGGATGTTCTTCAATTACCTAATTACCTATCAACATGCGTTGCACGACAGGGTCTTGCAACTTTTGTAAAAACCACAGCAAAGCCTTGCCCTTGTTGGCATTGCGCCAGACCAGGCGGTTATCTTCTGGCGGGCGGTGGGCACTGGTCTTCTTTTCTATCAGCGCACCGCTGCGCAAATGTGCTAGCGCCAGGCGACGTGGCAAATGGCCGCAACCCAGGCCTGCCAGTTGTGCCGCCAGCTTGGCCTGCATGGTTGGCACGGTCAGAGTGTCCTGGCCGCTCAGTAAGCCTGCTGTCATGGATGGCAGGGTCAGGCCAGTGTCACCGATGGCGATAGCCCTGTGGGCCTGCAAAATCGCCGGTGTCAGCGGTTCTGCCGCCTGTGCCAGCGGGTGTTGTGGTGCTACCGCAAACACCCATTCCACACTGCCTAGCAAACGGGTCTGGAATTCACCCTGCATGCGTATGGCGTCCGGCCCATAATAGGCAGCGCCTATGGCCAGGTCGGCGCGGCCAGATACCATGGTTTCCCAGACGCCTGACAAAATCTCCTGGCTGATACGTATGCGTGTGCCGCAAGCCTGTTGTTCAAATTCCTTGATCAAGGGGATGATATCGTCGAATTGTATAATGCCATCAATGACAATGCGTAGCTCCGCCTCCCAGCCGCTGGCGGCGCGTTTCACGCGGTTTTCCAGCTCCTGGGCGGCATTCAGCAAATGCCTGCCCTGCATCAATAACTCTTCCCCGGCGATAGTCAGCTTGGCCCTGTGGCCACGCCTGTCATAGAGCAGCACATCGAGGTCTTCTTCCAGCTTGCGTATGCTGTAAGTGATGGCCGAGGGCACTTTATCCAGGGCCGCAGCCGCCGCAGCAAAGCTGCCTTTGCGGTCTATGGCATCGAGGATTTGCAGGGCTTCCAGAGTCAGGTTCACGATTGTTCAAATAATTTGAATGAGTTGTATGAAATTCTACCCTTATGTCAAAGAATTTGCATGTATATAGTGTGTACATCGCCTGAACACATTCTTCAGGAAATTTGAAAGGGACTTATATGATTACGCTCAGACCATCACAAGAACGCGGCCATGCCGAGCACGGCTGGCTGAAATCACATCACAGCTTTTCATTTGCAGAATATTATGATCCACAACACATGGGTTTTGGCCCCCTGCGTGTGATTAATGATGACTGGATCGCGCCTGCCATGGGTTTTGGTACGCATCCGCACCAGAACATGGAGATTATTACTTATGTGCTCGAAGGTGCGATTGCGCACAAAGACAGCATGGGTAATGGCAGTACGATACGTCCAGGCAATGTGCAATATATGAGTGCAGGTACTGGTGTGCGCCATTCGGAATTCAATCCTGCGAATAACGAGCACACACGTTTGCTGCAAATCTGGATACAGCCAGACCAACTGGGTGGCGAGCCGCTCTACGGCGAAAAAGAATTTAGCCGCGAAGAAAAACAGGGCCGCCTGCGTTTGGTGATCTCTGGTGACGGTGCCGATGGCTCCATCAAAATCCGCCAGAATGCAAGGCTGCAAATTGGTTTGTTTGATGCAGAAGAAAGGCAGGAAGTGGCTCTGGCAGCAGACCGCCTGACCTATGTCCATGTAGCACGTGGTGAATTGCAGGTAAATGGCATGTCCCTCAAAGAGGGCGATGCCGTGATGATGTCAGCCGAAGAAAAACTCGTGCTGGAGCAGGGAAAACAGGCAGAAGTACTGGTATTTGATCTGCCACATTGAGCTGGAAAGACAGGCAAATCACCGACGAAAAACACGTCAGTGATTTGTCTTTTTGCGTAGAAACTCAAATCCACACTGGAGTAAAACATGTCTAAAGTCGCGATTATTTATCACTCAGGTTATGGCCACACTACCAAGGCCGCAGAAGCAGTACACGCAGGTGCCGCCGCTGCCGGTGCAGATGCAGAACTCATCAAGATTGATGCCGAAGGCAATATCACCGATGCCCAATGGGAAACTTTGGCTGCCGCTGACGCCATCGTCTTTGGTTCACCAACCTATATGGGCACAGTCTCATGGCAATTCAAAAAATTCGCCGATGCTTCTTCCAAACCCTGGTATAGCCAGGTCTGGAAAGACAAGATCGCCGCAGGTTTCACCAATTCTGCCACCATGAACGGTGACAAATTGTCGACCCTGCATTACCTGTTCACGCTGTCCCAGCAACACTCCATGATCTGGGTAGGCACAGGCCTGATGCCAGCCAACAGCAAGGCTGCAACGCGCAATGACATCAACTATGTCGGCAGCTTCAGCGGCCTGATGACACAATCCCCATCTGATTCTTCACCAGAAGAAGGCCCATTGCCAGGTGATCTGGAAACGGCAAAATTGTTTGGTAAGCGGATTGCGGAAGTGGCTAAGAAGTTTAAGTGAGATGAGTTGTTGAAGGAAACAGACCCGTCAGATTGGCGGGTTTTTTTCGTGATTCCGGAATCTTGATTAGTCACGAGCTTAAAGAATATGACGGCAGGTCGTGTTGACGTTGCGGTTGTTTTTGACTTTCTGCCGTTCCCATGTGTAGACGCCGTTTGTGCTGTACAGAAAATGGATTAAGAAGAGCCGCTGTCTGAGGTGTAGCTGGGGTTTCGAGATGCATGCATCTCGCCAGCGTAACGGCAATCGCTTGCAAGCGATTGTGCGCCCTGCAAGGGAAGCGAGTTTCGGATCTTCCCATTTTTTGTACTGCACAAACGGGAACCCCTTTAGGGGCGGCTATGCCTGGGTCGCCTTCTTTGGCATACCTTTCTTGGCGACGTGTATAGAACAGAGACATGGGTAACACCTGTATCAGGACATAGGTAACACCTTTAGGTGATCATAAAGATACCTAAAGGGAGTCGCCAACATGACTTGGAAAACAGTAAATATCATGGATCTACGCT
>NZ_JBMPOT010000016.1:0-135717 GCF_049340425.1 Undibacterium sp. JH2W
AGAAATGAACATGACGCCTTTGATTGACGTCATGCTGGTATTGATCATCATGTTGATCATCACCATTCCAATTCAGAATCATGCTGTGAATCTGAACTTGCCAACTGGCCCCACGCCACCGCCAACAACACCACCTGTGGTAGTTGATATCGATGTGGACTTTGATGGCACCGTGGCCTGGAATGGCACGACCGTCAACAGCGCTGAACTCGAAGCCAAGCTGACCGAAGCCGCTTCACAGAAAGATCAGCCTGAAGTGCATCTGCGTCCTGTCGCTGTTGTACCTTACAAATCTGTGGCAGCTGTCATGGCAGCAGCACAGCGTCTTGGTGTGACCAAGATTGGTATGGTTGGCAATGAGCAGTTCTTGAAATGATAAATAAGCATTTCAAGGCAGTTTCGGCGCATCCATGCTGACTTATTAAGGTATGATAGGAAATTGGCAGGGTTAACCCTGCCATTTTTCATATTCACGGGTTGAGCCTAGGTTTTTCTAAAGCTGCAGTCCCCAAGTTTATTAAATTTATTGATTGAGAGATCAACATATGAAGCAACTTCGCTTGTCTCGTATTGCTGTATTGATTGCAGCGATTGGCTTTGCAGCCGCTCCAGAATTAACAAATATCGCAGCAAATCAAGCCTATGCTCAAGAGTCCTTGCGTCCTGAAATTGCCAAAATTGTGCACGCAGCTGGTGAATTGTACAAAACGAAGAAATTTAGAGAAGCATTGTCTAAAATCCATGAAGCTGACAGCGTAGGCGGCAAGACAGTTAACGAAAACTTTACGATAGAGCGCATGCGCCTGTCCATTGCCTCCGCCGCTGGCGACAATGAGACTGTGATCCGTTCGGCAGAGACGATCGTGTCTGCTAATAAACTGGGTGGTAAAGAACAGTTGCAGATGATACAAGTGCTGGCGAACGGCTATTTTAAGGCTGGTAACTATTCCAAAGCTGCACAATGGTATAACCGCTATTATTCTGATGGCGGTACTGATCCATCCCTGCGTCCTTATCTGATACAGGCAATGTCGCAAAGTGGTGACAGCGCCAAGGCCATGAAAGAGATCAATGCCGAATTGGCTGCTGATGAAAAGGCTGGTCGTACCCCGAGTTTGACCAATCTTGAATACCTCTCCAATGATGCCTTGAAGCGCAAGGATATGGCTACTTATTCCAGTGCGCTGGAAAAGATGGTTGCATTCCACGGCAAAAAAGAATACTGGGTTAACTTGCTCAATAATATCGAGAGAAAACCAGGTTATTCCGAGCGTTTGAAACTGGATTTGCTGCGTTTGAAGCTTGCTTTGGGCCAAATCACCAAGACTTCCGATTACATGGATATGTCTTTGTTCGCGATCCAGGCTGGCTATCCAGCTGAGGCGACCAAGATTATCGATGCAGGTTATAAAGCTGGTGCATTGGGTGAAGGTAAAGATGCGGATCGCCACAAACGTTTGCGTGACATGGCCAACAAGACCCAGGCTGATACCTCCAAGGATCTGGTAGCCAATGAAGCTGAGGCCAAATCTGCCAAGGATGGTAATGGCCTGGTCAATATCGGTTACGGCTATGTGACAGCTGGTAACTTTGATAAAGGTATTGGCATGATAGAAGAAGGTATTGCCAAGGGTGGCCTCAAGCAAGAAGAAGATGCCAAATTGCATTTGGGTGTAGCGCAATTGCAAGCAGGCAAGAAAGCCAATGCCATCAAGACTTTGAAAACAGTACGCGGCACAGATGGAACAGCTGATCTGGCACGTTACTGGATCATCTACGCCAACCAGTCCAAGTAATTGACTTGAGCTGCTTAACGGTAGAATGAAACAAGGGCGCTTTTATGCGCCCTTGTTTTTTTTATATTTTTATTGGTTTTTAAATGGGTTTAACTTGCCACTTGATTGCGCCCATTGGCTTTCGCGCGATACAGCGCCGCATCGGCGCAACTGATGAGGGCATTGCTATCCTGACCATCACTTAGTGTTGCCACACCAAATGATCCTGTGATGTGTGGCAAGGGTTTGTGTCTGTCAACAAACACCTTGGTTTTGCCCAGCCGGCTGCACAGTCTTTGTGCAACACCCAGAGCGGATTTCTGATTGGCTCCTGGCAGTATCACCATCATTTCTTCTCCACCATAGCGGGCAGCAAAGTCACTGGGCCGCAAGCCTGCATTAAGTACCTTTGCTGCAGTTTGCAAGGCATCATCCCCCAGCAAATGGCCATGTTCATCATTGAAGCGTTTGAAATGATCCAGGTCTACCATGATAATGCTCAAGGCTGCACCAGTTGCCTGGGCATGCTGTACCATCCCAGGCAGTTGTGCATTCAGCCAGGCGCGGTTGTGCAAGCCAGTCAGGCCATCCACCATTGATAACTGGCGATAGAATTCCCCCACTTTTTGACGGCTACGGATTTGCGCATTGGCGGCGCGTATGCGGAAGGACAATAACTGTAAGAGATTGCGCGCCACGCCATTCGATTCATCTATCAGTCGCCACAAAGTCTCCGCTTCTATCAGTAATAATTCACTATCGCTGATGGCCGAGATGGTGGCTGAGTGAATTTCTTCATCAAGGACGGAAATCTCGCCTACACATTCACCAGGCAGGTACTGGGTGATGGTATTTTCCAGCCGATTGCTTTCTTCAGTCAGGCGCGTCACGCCCAAAGCACCTTGCAGGACGATAAACAGGCGGGCACCAGAGCTATTGGCGTCCAAAACAATTTGGCCAGCGCGGGCTTTGACGACCAGGCAATCCTTGATAATGTCGTTGATGAGTTTTCTATTGTCTTCCGTAATATCACGGAAAAGATGAATGTCTTCTATGCGGTAATTTGTTGCCTTGAAAAGCATCAATTGTTCCAAAATCGTTTTATCCAGATACATGGTGCAAAAAGAAAAATGTCAAAGTACGATCTGATCCAAAGCATCGAAACGCATCTCAGTTTCGCGGAAAATGCTTAAATAGTCAGCTTCACCAAGCCCTAGCGTATCCCAAGCCGCTTGTGACAGCAAGGGTAGCATGTCGTTTTCATCGCCAGCCAGGTCAAGTGCGTGCACAATGGCATTGGCAATGTGAATGACAGATGCCAATACATTCAGATTTTCTTGCTCAGGATGATGATGGCCGCGTATGGCATCACAGACAGCTTCTGAGAAATTCCAGTGTATTGCCAATGCCAGGCCAGCATCGACATGATCTATATGCATGATGCTGCGCTCCGCTTCTAGCAGGGGACAATCAGTTTCTGTCCTGTAGCGCAGCACTTCATCATAATTGGCTGGATAACAGGTCACCAGCACCAAACGGCCTATGTCATGCAGTAAACCTGCCGTAAAAGCAAAGTCATGCTTCATGTGCAGGGCGCGGGAAATCAGTTCCGCGCACACCGCCGTGGCGACACTGTGACGCCAGAAAGCCTTGAAATTAAAAGCAGGACAACTGGCGGTAGGGAATTTGTTGGATAAAGTAGTCAAACGAATGAGATTCTTGACATTTTTAATGCCCAGCATGGCAGTTGCCTGTTGCAGGGTCACCACTTTTGAATTACTCCCGTAGTAAGAGGAGTTGGCAAGTTTCAATAATTTTGCCGTAACTGAATGGTCCATGGCGATTTTTTCAGTCACCATGTCCAGACTGCTATCTTCATCTTCCAGATTTTGCAGCATTTCCATGGCAACTTCAGGCAAGGTGGGCAGGTCCTTGATCTTGCTGACCACGTCATCCAGATGGACCTTGAATTCATTGGTGTCAGTCATTTGGATTCACCCTGGCGGTAATGAATAACGTAGGCTTTCAGGATATTGGCAGGTTCGCTGTCGCCAATGTGGCGAAAAATTTTGTCTATGCGATCCAGCTGTGCAGCCATATCTTGCGTGTTTTCTTGCTTCAAATTAGGGGCGCCCGCCACAGACAATTGATGTATATCGTGGTGTGCAATAGCCTGTAGCATGCGCTCTGTTAAAGTGGTGCCTGCAGGCAACAGTACATGGCCGACTTTATCAAGCAAATCGTCCGCCAGCACGGTGCCAGGGCTAACCTTGGATAGTGGCAAATAATGATAATGTTTGTTCATGGCACTTGCCTCGCTGAATAACATGCCGCCATCACTGGCAATGATGTACGGTTTCAGTGTAATAAAAAATAAACTAATTAAAATTACTCTTCATCAATGTAAATAACAGGACCGATCAAGGATGGATATGCCAGAATATCAATTGATATTGAATATACTACACCTGTATACACATGTATCCATTGGAAGTTCGATTCTGTTAATAAGCTTGAAGTAGTATGTAAAATTGTCATATGTTCAGGCTTTACTTTCACTAACGACAGGAGCAATCATTAAACAAATAATTCGACGTCGCCCTCGCTTATTGCTCACGCTGGGCCTGGGAACTCTGGCGGCACTGGTGTTGCCAGCATCTACCTCATTGATTACTCGTGCACTGTGTGGCTGGAATGTCGGGGTGTGGGCTTATTTGGTGTTGATGGGTTGGCTGATGACTTGTGCAGACAAGCACAAGGTCCGCCAGATGGCGCAACAGGAAGATGAGAGTGCAGTAGCCGTACTGGTTTTGTTGTCCCTGGCAGCATCTATCAGTCTATTGGCGATTATCCATGAATTGTCCGGCACCGCGGGCCTGGGCCGCGAAGCCCGGGCAATCAAGTATTTGTTTGCTACCTGTACTGTCCTAGGATCATGGCTCTTGCTGGGAGTGATATTTTGTTTTCACTATGCCTTGCAGTTTTACAGCTCACCAGGAGGCAAGCCAGCCTTGCGTTTTCCAGAAGATGAGGAGATGCCGGATTTTTGGGATTTTTTGTACTTTTCGTTCACAATAGCAGTGGCCGCCCAGACATCTGATGTTACCGTCATGAACCGGCAGATGCGCAAGACTGTACTTGCGCAATCCATACTCAGTTTTTTCTTTAATGTCGCCGTGGTCGGCTTTTCCATTAATATTGCTGCTAGCCTGGTAGGAAATTAACGCCAGTGGTGGCCGTGATGACGTTCGTACCTTTCTTCGCGCCATTCGTGTTCGTAACGCCTTTCCTGATGCCAGCCATGACGATCACGCCAGGGGTGGCCGTAGGTTTGCTCTACATAAACATGTTCCACATAGGGGCGGGGTGAACTCAGAACGATGGGTATGCCACCCAGGCGCATGTCGACGTTCACTCCATAGGGCAGGCGACTGCCGCTTTGCCAGCTAGCACCATTTGTCCAATACCAGTTTCTTTGCGCAGGCGCGTAATACACCTGTTGTGAGGGGTAATAGACATAATTGTAGCTTGACACCACTTGGTGCACTGGTGGTGCCGGATGCCAGCGATAATCCCTGCCATAAACATCATGGGCGAATACCGTATTTGCACTGGCTGCACAAATCAGCAGGGCTGATAACAGGCCTTTGATGAGTAGACTGGTTTTCATGATATCGCTTCCTTCGTTTCGATGTTCATATAACGCAGCTCATGAGCATGGGGCTGACAGGAATTTGTATTTAGTCATGTAAAACTGCAAGCAGATGTTACAGCCTCTGCTTATAGGCATGCTGCACGCTTATGACATTCAGTGAAATTTTCATACTACGGCACAGGCTTTTCATGATAAAAAGCCTGCACTCTCATCCCTAATTGAATGCCATGTTACTCACCTACATCTGGACAGGTTTTTTTCTGATTGGTTTTATTGCTGCGCTGGCGCAATGGCTGATACTGGGCGATGTGGAGGTGTTCAAACGCATCATGGATGGGACTTTCGAATCCGCACGCATAGGTGTCATGGATATTGCCTTGCCACTGGCGGGTGTCATGACACTCTGGCTGGGCATCATGAATATAGGTGAGAAGGCCGGGGCGATTGATTTTATTGCCAAAGTCATCGCTCCCTTTTTTGCCAGGATATTTCCCGGTGTGCCGCAAAATCATCCTGCCAATGGCCACATGGTGATGAATTTTTCGGCGAATTTGCTGGGCCTTGATAATGCCGCTACGCCTTTTGGCTTGAAGGCGATGGAGAGCCTGCAAAGCCTGAACCCCAGTAAGGACGAAGCCAGTGATGCACAAATCATGTTCCTGGTCCTGCATACTTCGGGCCTGACGCTGATCCCATTGGCCATCATGGCGCAACGCGCTGTGCTGGGCGCTAAAGACCCTTCGGATATTTTCATACCCTGCATGATCGCCACCTATGTGGCCACCGTAGTTGGCTTGATTGCTGTCGCCATCCGACAGCGCATCAATCTATTTGACCGTGTAGTGCTGGCCTGGTTGGGAGGCCTGACGAGTTTTATCGTTGCCCTGGTCTGGTATATGAGTCAGCACATGAGTCGTAGCGATATAGAAGTGTTTTCCAAAGTCAGTGCCAACCTCTTGCTGTTCAGTATCATCATCAGTTTCATGCTGGGGGCCATGCGCAAGAAAGTGAATGTATATGAAGCTTTTATTGAAGGGGCCAAAGGTGGTATACAAACTTCGCTGACCATCATCCCTTACCTGGTAGGCATGCTGGTGGCGATAGGCGTGCTGCGCAATTCCGGCATACTGGGCTTTATTGTCTCTGGTTTTACCTGGTTGTTTTCGCAGATGGGCTTGAATACGGATTTTACTGCTGCCTTGCCAACAGCCTTGATGAAGCCGCTCAGCAGCTCAGGTTCACGGGCGCTGATGGTGGATGCCATGAAAACTTATGGCGTGGATTCTTTCATCGGTCGCCTGACTTGCATTTTCCAGGGATCGGCTGATACCACCTTCTATATCGTCGCCCTGTATTTCGGTTCAGTAGGCATACGCAAAACCAGATATGCCATTTCCATGGGCTTGCTGGCAGATTTTGCTGGCGTGGCCGCAGCGATTTTTGTTGCCTACCTGTTCTTTCACTGATGCCCAGCGATACTATAAGTAGGTGAAAGTGGGTGAAACTAATCGCCATATGCGATTGAGCTTGCATATGGCGATCCATGGCTTTATTTAGGATTAAAATCCAGTCTCAATACAGGATATACCTGATAACGCTGGTCCCAGGATGAATGGCGTCTGGCGAAAAAATCCAGGCGGGCAGATGGGCTCTTGGCAAACTCAGGGTCTTCGGCAATTTTCTTGTCGAAGGCAGTTTTCAATTGAGGATCAGCAGCCAATTGTTCGCGTGCGACATCTTCCGCCACATAGGCTTCCATATACTCCTTGCGTTCAAATGCGCCATTGAACCAGCCCCAGTTGACCAGGGCATCTGGGGCTTGTGGCTCGAACATGCCGGCGACCAGGCGCGCCTTGGCTTGTGCAAGTGGGACGAACAAGGCACCTTTGCGCAAGTCTTGCATCTGGTTTTGCCATACGCCTTGCAACTTCATGGCTTGCCTTCCTTCGAAAGACTGTGCCTGCAAACTAGCCTTGCCGGTGACGAACTTACCCACAGAGATCGCAGGTAAATCGCTAGCAATGATGCGGAATTCTATGCCATGTTGCTGCAGTTTTTCTGCCACGGCCTTGCTATACGCCACCGGGACGAGATAGCCAGCCTTGGGTAAATTTACCTGTGCGTCGGCCACGATCTCATCGCGCAGTTTGACTTTCCATACTTGTGGCTTGCTTTCGTCATAGCGTGTCATCAAGGCGCCGGACACATCTGACATGTTGCGGGTGTAAGCATAACCACGGAAGTCTATATCCCTGGTTTTTTCTGTGGCCTTATAAGTCACAGGCAAAGTCTGTCCTGCCAGCTGCATGGCGCGCTGATCTGCTGCCTTGGCCGTTGCCAGCCATTCGCTGCCGTGCGCAGCAACTTGTTCCAGCACTGAAATGACGGTGTTGTGTGTAATGCGTACGCGGGTCGCATAGTCTTTCCAGGAATGGGTTTCCACCAGCATGCCAAAGCGATTACGCAAGGGCAGGTAGCCATTTGAAAAACGCGGCGGTGCTACATTGTCGACAAAGCCTGACATGGGATCATCTTCATGCGCAAACGACATGTAAAAGGGCAGGGGCAGCGAACCTTGTTTTGCGAGATCGGCAATCACATTGTCACGCAAGGTCTTGCCTGCTGCACGCAGGGCTGCGTCGCCTGAATTGACGGGCTCGACCTGTATCGAGATATCATGTTCAAACTTGGCACCGTCAGTGACATGCAAATCTATCACAGCCAGTGGGTCCCAGGTATTGAAGAGCTTCAGCATGGCTTGCATTTCAGGTGCATCTGCCTTCACATAGTCGCGGTTCAGATTGAAGTTTTGCGCCGTGGTGCGCCAGCCCATTTCTTCCGGTCCGCGCTGATTAGGGCGGTTCCAGGCAGCAAAACGCTCGTGTCCATCGATATTGAAGACAGGGACGAAGAGCAAGACTTGCTTGTCCAGTGCATGGTTTGCCAGCTTGTTGTCCAGTATCTCGCGCAGCGCCAGAAAACCGGCATCTTTGCCATCTATTTCACCAGCATGTATGCCACCCTGTATCAGGGTCACAGGCAAAGCCTGCTTTGCTGCCTGCGCTGGCGTGAATGCGCCACTGCGTGTGGCAATTAAAGCCAACATCGGCCGGTTTTCTGGTGTGCGCCCAAATTCCAGGCAACGCACTTCTTTAGGATAGTTTTTCTGGAAAGCCTGGCATAGCTTTTCCACTTCTTCATAGCGGCCGGTTTTTTTAAAGCCACTTTGTTCAGCGAGGGTAGTCAATGACTCTGCCGCTTCAGTGTTCGCCACCAGCAGGCTAGAGCTGGCAAGCAAACTGGTGATGATGCTTTTTCTAAAAAGGGTATAGGCTGGTTTCATACGCATGGGGGAGTAAGTGAACCTGTTGAATTAAACTGCAGCTATTCTTTGATGCCACCACTGGGCCTTGTCCTTGAGCTGACTTTCATCCACAGTCTGCAATTGACGCTCAGCCATCAGGCAGCGACCATGCACCCAGACGTGACTGACTTGCTCACGCCCGGCGGCATAGACGATCTGTGATGCCGGATCAAACAGCGGTAATGTCTCAAGCGCCGACAGGTCAATCGCGATCACGTCTGCCAGTTTGCCAGCCACCAGGCTGCCGATTTGTTTGTCCATACCCAGGGCTTTGGCACCTGCCAGGGTCGCCATCTCCAGTGCATTACCAGCATTCAAGGCAGTCGGATTACTTGATACTGCTTTTGCCAATAAGGCAGCCATACGCAAATCACCGAGTAAATCCAGCTTGTTATTGCTGGCAGCACCATCCGTACCTATACCCACATTGACGCCAGCAGTTTGCATGGCATGGACAGGGGCAAAACCAGAAGCCAGCTTCAAGTTGCTGGCAGGGTTATGGGCGATATGCACGCCTTGCTGCGCCAGCAGTTTGATTTCATTCTCATTCGCATGCACCATATGGGCAGCGATCAGGCGTGGCGACAACAGGCCCAGATTATGCAGGCGTTGCAAAGGGCGCATGCCATGGTCTCTGAGGCTGTCATTGACTTCATCCATGGTTTCATGGATGTGGCAATGTATCCCCATGTCGTGCTTGTCTGCCAGTGCCACGATTTTTTTGAATGTCGCATCAGAGACTGTGTACGGTGCATGCGGAGCGAGGCGGAATGAAACCCCGCTTTGCCCCTGGAAAGCCTGTTGTGAGGCCAGTGCTTTTTCCAGGTAGCCATCGGCATCTGCTGCATAGCCGGTAGGGAATTCCAGCACGCTGCAACCGACTACAGTGCGCATGCCAGTGTGCAGACCGGCGCGTGCCACATCGTCATTATAGAAATACATATCATTGATGGTGGTGGTGCCACCGCGCAGCATCTCTGCCATGGCATACACACTGCCGTCAAAGACAAATTCTTCCGACACATGCTGCTTCTCGGCTGGCCAGATGTGATTGTGCAACCAATCCATCAGACTCAAGTCATCTGCCAGGCCGCGCAATAGAGTCATGGCAGAATGGCCGTGCAGGTTGACCATGCCGGGCATGACTGCATGTTCAGCCAGTTCCACATGTTGCGCATCAGGGTGTTGCAGACGTGCGTCGGCACTACTGAGTACAGCCAGGATTTTTTCATCCTGCATGACCAATGCATGCTCACGAAGGACGGTGGCGTGTGGTTCGATAGGGATCAGGTATTTGGGATGTAGGCAGGTTTTCATTTTTTTAGGCTCCGCAATTGAACTGGCATTATAACCAGTGAAATTAAATCATGAGCCCCCCAGACTAAAATCGAGTTGTGCGACGGTATGACAGAGCGTATTTGAAAGTGCCATAATAGCGACTTGAAGATGAAATATGTGCCAGGACAGTCGTGGCAAACTGGCATTTTATGGAGCAGATATGGATTACTTATTTCCGCCGTTACAGCAGGCAGCTGTACCCATTGCTGGTGGCACGGCGTATTTTCCGGTGCATAGAATTTACTGCGTGGGCCGTAATTATGTAGAGCACGCCAAAGAAATGGGATGGTCAGGGAGGGAACCGCCGTTTTTCTTCATGAAGCCAGCCGATGCGGTTTTACCCGTCATGGCTGGCAAGGTAGGCGAGATGCCTTATCCCCCCATGACCGTCAATTTGCATCATGAAGTGGAGCTGGTGCTTGCGATAGGCAAGGGGGGCAAAAATATTCCTATAGAAGAAGCCCAAAGCCATATCTGGGGCTATGCTGTAGGCTTGGATATGACGCGCCGTGACTTGCAGGCGGAAGCCAAGGACCAGGGGCGGCCCTGGTGTACCGCCAAGGGTTTCGATTTTTCTGCGCCTATAGGGCAGATACATCGCGCTGACACGGTACAAGATATAGAACAGGCCAGTATCAGCCTGCATGTGAATGGACAAAGCCGGCAAAGTAGCGATACCAGCAAATTGATCTGGAATCTGGCAGAAATTGTCGCTTGCTTGTCCGAGCTTTACACTTTACAGCCGGGTGACTTGATTTTTACCGGTACACCAGAAGGTGTCGCTGCAGTGCAGCGCGGTGATATGCTTGAGGCAACTATCTCGGGTTTGAGTGATTTAAAAATAAGAATGGTGTAAAAGCAATGATGAAACTTTATGGTTATTTCCGTAGCTCAGCTTCTTACCGGGTCAGAATCGCCCTCAATCTCAAAGGACTGGACTATGAACAGGTAGCAGTGCACCTGGTTAAAAATGGGGGGGAGCAACTTGCACCAGCCTTTCGTACCTTGAACCCGGATGCTTTGGTGCCAGTCTTGCAGGATGATACTGAGGGGCAAACGACGAATCTGACGCAATCCATGGCGATCATTGAATACCTTGACGAAGCTTACCCAGAGTCAGCCTTGTTGCCATCCAGTCCGCTGGAGCGTGCCCATGTGCGCTCCCTGGCGCTGGCAATTGCCTGCGAAATTCACCCTCTGAATAATTTGCGGGTATTGAAATATTTGTCAGGCACTTTGCAAGTCAGCGATGAACAAAAGAATGCCTGGTACAGACACTGGTGTGAAACTGGTCTCTCTGTGCTGGAACAAAAACTCGCTGCCGACAAACATACCGGACGTTACTGTTTTGGTGATACGCCGGGTTTTGCCGATTGCTTCCTGGTGCCGCAAATCGCCAATGCACAGCGCTTTCATTGCGATATGAGTGCCATGCCTACGCTCATGCGCATCCATCAGGCTTGTAGTGAACACCCAGCTTTTATCAAGGCAGCACCAGCAAATCAACCGGATGCAGAATAAGGCTCCTTGCAGCAAATACCTGTGCTTATAAAAAAAGGGGCCTGAAAAGGCCCCTGTGATTTCCTGCTGCGTAAAACAGTTTTAATTCAAAAATGTTAATTTTAGAATCTTAATTCGGTAAGTCAGGATTATCGTGACTATTGGCCAGCGTATCGTTGAGTACAGAGATCAGCAGTGAGCGTGTCAATTTGGATTTGGTTGTATAGCCATCAATGGCAAATTCTTCGCTGACTTGCTGTTCCGGCGCATAACCTGGTTGTCCGGTACGCAAAACTATGCGCAGATTGTTTAAGGCCATTTCATTGCGAATGACATTCACCAGTTTCAAGCCCGCATCCACTGTCTCCATGACCACATCCAGCAAGACCAGTGCAATATCAGGATTGGCACTGATGACACTGCGTGCTTCTTTGGCAGAATAAGCGTGCATAAATTCCAGGGGACGGCCATGAATCTTGACCCCACTCAAAGCCAGTAAGGTGGTGTCGTGCACATTGCTGTCATCGTCAGCGATCAGGATTTTCCAGGGATGCAGTTCCAGCTTGGGTTGCAATGATTCTTCATCTTCTTCAATAAAATCAATGATGTCATCATCCTGATTGGCGCCCAGCACGCCATCGGATATGGAGTCATTGCCCCAGTATGAATACATCCCCAAGACCATTGATCTTTCATTTTTTGCCAGAATTTCAACTGCCATTTTTCCGACATAAAGATCATTATGCAACAAGCCGGGTATCCTACTGTGTTGGTTCTTCATCAGTGTGCTCCCTGTTGCTTGAATTTGCCTACTTTCAGTTCAATCTTATGTGAAGCAGACAGCATAATCAAGACCAAAAATTTCGAAAATGTTAAATAATGATTATTGCAACAATCACTTTTCATTAATATTGATCTAAGTCGCTAATTGGGCTGATCTTCAGTGCTACTATTTAATCTTAAAAATCAGATACCTTTATTTCCTAGCTGAACTGACTCAGATTCTGGCAAAACTCAATGCGAGCAGCAATTTGACGCTCCTTGAGTGCGTGAAAAACAGTCATGCTGGATCAGGAGCAGGCGTGGAGCTTGACACTTTTTTGCATGGTTCGTGTGGGTAGTATCTCTATGCCATCCATCTATCTTTCCGCTGCCATCATCACCTCACTCGTGACCAGCTTCTTAAGCATGCTGGTTCTGTTCTATGTTCAGCACTTACACGTACATGCAAGAGCGACGCGCTGTTGGGCTTTGGCTTATGGCTGTCTGGTACTAAAGCAATTATGTAATTTTCTTGCAGATGACCATACCCCTGTCTTCAGTCTTGCAGCAGATGTTTTTTTGCTTGCCTACATTTGCTATTTATGGGCAGGGACCAGAATCTTTCATGGTCAGACCGTGTATGTCATGCCTGTCATGCTGGGGTTTTCAGTAGGCACGTTATGGCTGTTGATGACTTCCTTGACGGCTGTCACTCCCTTGTGGAGCATGCTGCCGGTTTATTTGCTCTCCGGTGTCGTCTTGATGAGTGCAGCGTCGAATTTCTGGCGTGCCCGGGGTGAGAAACATAGTCTGGGGTTTCAATTGCTGGGGAGCCTGATTTTCCTTAAAGGCCTGCAACTGCTGGGTTTCCCTTTCTTGTCTCGACGCACAGAGTATGTGGCATGGGGCTATGAAGTGGCGGCTTTCCTGGATCTGGTCATAGGCATGTTGTTCCTGGTAGCAGCGCTGTTGCGCCAACAAGATGACATGGTACGTGTCAATGATAGTCTGAAGCAGGAGATGGACGAGCGCAAGAATATAGAGCGTTTATCCAAAGAGCGTGAGACTCTGTTTGAAAAAGTATTTCAGATGGTACCGGATGTGTTGGCCATCTGTCGCGAGAAAGATGGCCGTTATCTGGATGTGAATCGACATTGGGAAACCATTACTGGCTACACCAGAGATGAAACCCTGGGGCGTTATTCACTGGAGTTGAATTTGTGGATGGATGCCAGCCTGCGTGATGACATGCTGGCTATCTTGCGGTGCGATGGTGAAGTCAATAATTTTGAAACCATCTACCGGCACAAGCTAGGCCATCCCTATCATGTGCTGATATCGGGTACACGTTTTGATGCCGGCGGTGAGCCCTATATTGCTTATGCCATGCAAGACATTTCAGCTTTACGCAAGGTTGAGCAATTACAGGAAAAAGTTGAGCGGGCATTGCAGGAACGGGAAAAATTACTGTCCACCGTATTCCAGCTTGTACCTGATACCCTGACCATCACCAGAATGGCAAGCGGGGAATATGTCGACGTCAATCGCAACTGGGAACCTATTTCAGGTTATACCCGCGAAGAAGTCATAGGTCGCACATCGAATGACATTCAACTATGGGACAAACCTGAGCAACGTGACGAGTTGATCAGCAGGATACGCCAGCAAGGCGAAGTCCACAATATGCAAATCGCTTTCCGCCACAAGCAGGGCCATATCAGTCAATGCCGTGTGTCGGGATCACAGTTCGAAGCTGGTGGTGAAGCCTATCTGTTACTGTCTTCGCGCAATATAGACCAGGAACTCAGTGCCGAGGCAGCACGCTTGCAAGTCGAGTCATTATTACGTGAAAATGAGCAGAAATATTCCACCTTGTTCCAGTTGTCGCCTATCCCGCTGGGCCTGGTGGATGTGCATACTGATTGTATAGTTGAAGTCAATGATATCTGGCTCAAGGAATTCGGCTACCAAAGAGAGGACATCATAGGCCGCACCACCATGGACATGGGCTTTGTCGCACAAGCGCAAGAGCGGGAAAAGTTCAATGCCGATCTGTGGCGGGATAAAAAAGTCGATCAGCTAGAAGTGCGTATCCAAAACCAGTTGCAGGAAGAAATGATCTTTCTCTTGTCAGCACGTTTGATACGCATGCATGATAAGTCCATGTGCATATTCTCTTTGTTGAATGTGACCAGGCAGGTGCAGATAGAGCAGGAAATTCGCGAGATGACGGCGCAACTGGAAGAACGTGTCAGGTTACGTACCCTGAACTTGCAGCAAGCCAATGCAGAACTGGCCGCCGCCATGGAATCTTTACGGCATACTCAAGACGAGTTGGTGCGCTCTGAAAAGATGGCGGCCCTGGGTTCTCTGGTTGCCGGTGTCGCCCATGAACTCAATACGCCCATAGGCAATAGCGTCACCGTCGCCAGTACTTTGCAAGATAAAACCAAAGAGATGCTACACGACGTCAGTGAAGGCAAACTGAAACGCTCGACACTGATGAACTACCTTGAAAATGCCGCCACAGGAACTGCCTTGCTGATGCGCACCCTGGGCATGGCGCGTGAACTGATACGCAGTTTCAAACAAGTGGCAGTTGATCAATCGAGTAACCACAGAAGGCAATTTGACTTGCAGACTGCGCTGGAAGAGCTGATCGTGACTCTCGCCCCCATGTACAAGAAAACGGCATACACCCTGGTGATGGAACTGGAGCCTGGCATCATGATGGATAGCTACCCAGGCCCACTTGGACAAATTATTACCAACTTCATGACCAATGCGCTAACACATGCTTTTGAATATCGTGAGCATGGTGAAATGCGCTTAAGCTCTCGTCGAATGGATAGCGATAAAGTGCAAATCGTGTTTGCTGACAATGGCATAGGCATGAGTGAACAAATACAGAAAAGGGTTTTTGATCCGTTTTTTACTACCAAGCTAGGGCAGGGTGGGTCGGGGCTGGGCATGAATATCGCCTATAACCTGGTGACGGGTGTGCTGGGCGGCGAGATACAATTACTTAGCAAGCCTGACGAGGGGGCGACATTTATCATGAGCTTGCCTTTAATGGCACCGCAATTACGTGCGGAGCAAGAGAAAAGGGAGGGGTAGTTGCTGCTTGTTTGTTTTGCTGCAGATAAGCACTTTCAAGCTTAGACATGCAAGAAAAAAAACTTGAGGTGGCCTGCGTTCAGGCAGGAGCAGGCCACCTCAAAAAAAAGCAGTTTTTTTTATTGCGTACGTTTGATCGTCAGTGTAGCGACGGGATTGTCCCAGCGATGCACCTGCGTCAGTGCAGAAGTCGGCAAGCCATCATCCTTGCTGACTATACCTGGATGTATGTGCACAACATTGATGACATCGTCACGCACAGGATTAAATCCTTCCCGCTTGCCGCCAGAATTCGCCGTTGCAGGGCCAGGTACCGTGTCAGCACTTTCTGTATTACGCTCAGTGCCTGCATCATATGCCAACAGCCTGAGTGTAGTGCTGCCACCAGCAGTCAGTTGTGCCAGGGACTGTGCATAGACACCGGTAAAACCGTCATTCGTGTTGCCCAGCATGCTCGCCATTGACAAGCGTAAATTGGGCAAACTGGCTACCGGTACTGTCAGGTAGACGGTGGATTTATTTCCAGCCCCTGGCAATAAGGGGCCGCCAGTACCGACAGCCGTTGCAAATACCGACTTGGAGCTGCTTGCCAGAGCTACCAGGGGAGCTGACTCGCCTCCTTCTGCCAGCCTTTCCAATTCCACGCTGGCTGTTTCACCAGGATTGAATAATTTAAAGCCATCATCATGGGCCACTGCAACCATGGGAGTCAAAGGCTGGCCTGCAGTCAAATTCACCAGTGTCACTTCAAAGACTGCAGGTGTGCTAATGGTGACGACCTCTGCTGGTGGTTTGTTATCGTGGCCACCACAAGCACTCAGCAAAGCGGTGACAGCCAGCGAAATCAAGCTCGTTGTAAAGCCTAAGGAGTTGCGCATATGCTTCTCCTTATTTGACAGTGAGAATAACACGTGCCACCGGGTTCAACCAGCGATACACCGTATTGTCGAGGGCGCTGGGGCCACCATTGGCGCTACCAACAATGCCACGGTGTATGTGCACAAATCCTTCTTTGGTGGCATTGGTGAAGCCTGTCGCATTTGGATTGATATCAGCTGATAGCTTGCCTGTCGCGTCATTCAAGAACGCAGGGAAAATCATGCCGGGCTGATTGATGCCACCGGCTGCAGCTTTCCTTTCATCATTGGCTTCAGTGCCAGCATCATAGGCGCTGACATTGTAAGTATAGGTGCCTGGGGTCGTAGGAATATCAATTGCATTCAGGGCGAGGAAGCCATCATTGGTGGGTACCAGCATGGCCAGCAGCGTGAGCTGGGAGTTGGCAGTACCTGCGCCACCGCTAAAAGTGCTGGTCGTTGCACTGCCGCCTGGCTTTAAAGGACCTTTGGCTGGATCGACCACCTTGACCGTGCCAGCAGGCAGCAAGGCTTGCATGCCTGTCGTGTCACCTGCTTCGGCAATGCTTTGCAATTCCACACTGGCAGCAGTGCCATCTGTAAAGGCCTTGAAATTTGCAGGATGTGCTGCGACCAGCATGGGTGTGAACCAGGTTCCTCGTGTTAAATTAGTCACGGTCACCGTCAAATCTGCAGCAAAAATGGCAGGAGACGCAGCAAAAAATGCTGAAGCCAGCAGGATTTTTTTGAAAAGAACAGAGTGGTTTTGGGGTGTCGATGCTCTATCGTTATTGATATACATGTTGTCATTTTCCTCGGTCTGGATTGATTGAAATAGATGCAATTTTTATGCGGGCTGCAACATTCAGTCGTCGCAACAAGCACTTCCTTACAAAGATTTTTAAATTAAATTTCAGCCTTGCGTTGCCCACACAAGTATTTCGAAATGGCATGCAAATAGTGAGATGATCACCTATTTATTCAGTCATGAGGACAAGCCAAAGACATGGAAATTTGATGTTTCATACAGATATCTACAATATTTCCGGTGACAGTACGTCTACATCGGTATGGACACGACACATAACCCAGATGAGCTGATGGCGGATCAGGATAATCACATCACCGAAACGGTCAGGCGCGAACGCGGGCGGCTGGGGAGTTTCATACGCAAACGCGTTGCCGATGCCAGCGAGGCTGAAGATATTCTGCAAGATGTGTTTTTTGAGCTGGTAGAAGCTTATCGCTTGCCCGAGCCTATAGAACAGGTCGGTGCCTGGTTGTTCAGAGTGGCGCGCAATCGCATCATAGACCGTTTTCGCAAGAAAAAAGAAGTCGCTTTGCCGGATTTGGGAGAGGGGAGCGATGATGAAGAATGGCTGGACCAGATTTTGCGCTCAGCCGATGGCGGGCCAGAAGCGGCGTATGCGCGCAATCTTATGCTCGCCGAGCTATATGATGCTTTGGATGAATTACCTGAAGAGCAGCGTGATGCCTTTGTAGGCCATGAAATAGAAGGGCAGAGCTTCAAGGAAATGTCTGCCGCGACTGGCTTGGGTGTGAATACCCTGTTGGCGCGCAAACGCTATGCAGTCTTGCACCTGCGGGTACGCTTGCAAGACTTATTGGAAGAATTTAATTGAAACTGGAGAAATTAATATGTGGAAGCTATTGAAAGTATTAAAAGTTATGACACTGATTATTGTCGGTGTCAGCGTCTTGGGTTGGGTCGTGATGATGCTATGGAACTGGCTCATGCCAGCCTTGTTTGCAGGTGCACGCAGTATAGACTTCTTGCAGGCACTTGGTTTGCTGGTGCTAAGTAAAATCCTGTTTGGCGGCATGCGTGGTCATGGTGGCTGGCACAAACATGGAGGTCTGCACGACCATCATCGCCGCTGGGAAAAACTGACACCAGAAGAGCGCGAGAAATTCCGCCACGGCATGTTTGGCCGCAGAAAACACAGGGATGAAGGGCGTGGTCACAATCATGAGCGAGTCTGAGATGCCGGTGCATACCGAAGCAAACTGTAAACAGCAAGCAGGTATCATTATCCCGGTAGTGAACTTGAGTAAATGCGAAGGCAAGGCAGACTGCGTTCCTGTTTGCCCCGAGCATGTCTTTGAAGTTCGCCGCATTGCCGATACTGATTACCAGCAACTGACCTGGCTGGGTAAACTCAAACAGCGTGTGCATGGCATGCAGGTTGCCTACACGCCCAATGCCGATGCTTGCCGCGCCTGTGGCCTATGCGTATCTGCCTGTCCGGAGAAAGCGATCACCCTGCAGCGCTCAGCATCAGTAAAATAGGGTTGGAGGCAACATCAATATGCCATATGTTTTAAAATAGTCATCTTTTGCAAGCAGGCTTGAAATATATCCTGCGGTATCTTTTTGATTTGCTGAGTAGAGGAACAGATGACTATTTTTTTGCGTATAGCTGAGCCCAATGATCTTGACGCCATCGTGCAATTACGTATGCGCTTGTTTGATAATCTTGTCGACTTCAACAAAGGCAAGGGTGTGGATGATGCATTGATGCAGGCAAGCCGTAATTATTTTGCTGATGCATTTCAACATGGGAATTGCAAAACATGGGTAGCTGAAGAACAGGGACAGATCGTTGCTTGCGGCTCGCTGGTCGTATTCGTGCGCCCACCTTATCCTGGCAACACGGCAGGCAAGGATGCCTACCTGCTTAATATGTATACCCTTGTAGAGTATCGCAAATTAGGCCTGGCCAGAAAAATTGTACGACTGGCGATGCAGTATGCCCATGAGCAGGGATATGGCAAGGTCTGGCTGCATGCTACAGAGGATGGCCAGCCGTTGTATGCATCAGAGGGATTTCTGGGGAGTAGTGATTACATGGAGTGGGAAGTCAAAGCCGGAGTGTAAAGCGTGAACGATCAAGCAACGGCAGCGCAGCCGCAAAGCCAGGCTCAACACCAGTCACACTACCAGGCGCGCATGCACAGAGTGCTGGAGCATATAGACCGCCATCTCGATCAACAACTGGATCTGGAAGCGCTGGCCGCAGTCGCGCATTTTTCTCCTTTTCATTTTCACCGCCTGTTTGCTGCCTGGATGGGCGAGCGCCTGGGTGATTATGTGCGCCGTCGTCGCCTGGAAGCTGCTGCCTTCCGTCTGTTTGCCCAGGCGGGCACGCCCGTGCTGGAAATAGCCTTGTCAGTCGGCTTTGGTTCGGCAGAAGCTTTTACCCGCGCCTTCAAGGACAAGTTTGCCTACACCCCGGCCGCGTGGCGGCAACATCAGCTCCAACTGCACCGTGAGAATAGCAAGATTAATCAAGTCTTGAGCAAGAACGATCAATTGCAATCTTACGCCTCCTTCCATAATGGCATCTCTACCAATTTGAAAGAGGTGAGCAGAATGGATGTCAAATTAATACACAGGGCCGCTGTCAATATAGCCTACCTGCGGCATATAGGGCCATATGGCGCGCCAGTAGGCCAATTCTGGGCGGACACTGTCGTACCATGGATGTCCATGCACAATCTGTTTGGCAGGGCGCGTTATGGCATCAGCCATGATGACCCTAGTGTTACTGAACCTGAACTATGCCGTTACGACGCTGCAGTCGAGTTGCCAGTAAATGCTATTGCTCCCGGCAACGCCTTGCAAACCACGATTCCTGCGGGAGAATATGCTGCCCTCAGTTTCAAGGGACGCAATGCCGAGATAGAGGAGGCCTGGGCCTCGATCTTGCGCGACTGGCTGCCATCCAGCGGCTATCAGCTCGACGCTCGTCCTTGCTTTGAATATTATTCTGCCACCGCTTGTTTTGATCCTGATACAGGCATCTTTGATTGCGACATCTGTATTCCTGTCGTACCTCTCTGAACTATCTCTTGCCGCTTTACAGTCACGCGCTAGCACTATCTGCACCATGGTCTACATGTGTCCCATTCTTTAGAAAGCTCGCTTCCATGATTTCATTCATCCGCCATATTCTTGTTTCTTTGAGTTTGTTTGCACTGGCAAACTGTGCTGCGTCTGCTGAGTTTGCTGGGGCATCATCCAGGCCGCATCCGGTAGGAATGCAGACACTACAGTATGAAGATAGCAGCCGTCTCGATTGGACCGCCAGTAAACCACGTCCGCTGGCAACAACCATCTGGTATCCGGCGCAAGCAGGGGTAATAGAAAAAGACTGGGATGTCGCCATCTTTAAAGCAGGCTCCAATGCCATGGGGGCTGGCTTGTCCTTGACACCGCAAAAGCTGCCCTTGATTTTGCTGTCACATGGCACCGGTGGTTCTGCTGCTTCCATGGCCTGGCTGGCAGAGAGCCTGGCGGCGCATGGCTACGTCGTGGCAGCAGTCAATCATCATGGCAATACAGGTTATGAAGACAAGACCCGCCTGGAAGGTTTTGTAGTGTGGTGGGACAGGCCACAAGATCTTTCTGTTGTGATAGACAAGTTGCTGGCTGATCCTGTCTTTGGCAGCAGGATAGATGCGCAACGTATCGCCGTCGCCGGTTTTTCCATAGGCGGCTACACGGCATTGGCCAGCGTGGGTGGCCGCATCAGTTATGCGCAATGGGAAGAGTTTTGCGGAAAGAATGCCAGCAATCCAAATTGCAAATTGCCACCAGAAGCCAAGTTCAGTCCAGCAGAGTTGCAGACCCTGCTCAAAGAAAACCAGCGTATCAAGGATGCCATCGCGGTATCTGGCGCATCGTATAGCGATGCGCGCATACGTGCTGCCTATTCCATTGCCCCGGTCATGGGCAGGGTAGTAACCAAAGACAGTATGACCAGCATCAAGGTGCCAGTGCGTATCGTCGTCGGCGCAGACGATGATCAGGCCATACCTGAATTCAATGCCCAGGTATACGCTGCAAATATCGCGAACAGCACGATGCAGATACTGCCAGCGGTCACCCACTATAGCTTTCTGGCAGAGTGCAATACGCTGGGTAAAATGGTCGCACGTCAGGTCTGCGTTGATCCTGCAGGAGTAGATCGTGCTGCCATACACCAGCAAGTGGCGGCAGATGCCCTGAAATTTTTTGATGACAAACTGCGCTGATTCCTATTCAATAAGAAGCTTATAGTCTTCACATCGATAGTAAAACCAAGGTATGCCAGCCAAATTTTATTTCAGTTTTGCAGATCATTGGCGTGGTGCGCCGCTGGCGTACTGGGTGCATCTGCCAGTTGCAGATCGGCCCGATTGTTGGCAAGCGCCATTACCACCCTGCATACTGCATAAAGGCTATGCCTACCTGCATGTAGAGTTTGAAAAACATGAATTAATCTTCAGCTCACCAGCACAGTTGCAGCACTTTATAGACGTACTGTCAAAAACTGCCTTGCCTACCACAATGCATCTGTCTTCATTGAGGGATGCGCCGGTAGGGCCGAATGGGCATTGGCTGAGTCGTTTGCCAGCCAGCTTGAAGACGCCACGCAAGCGTGCCAAGCTGGTAGTCGCCATACGGGCAGTGCAAGCTGTGGTAGTCAGTGCAGAACTGCCACATCAATTTGCATGGGAAAAACACTTGCAGCAATGAGCCTGGCATTGGCTTTAGCCAGATAAATGCCAGGCTCATGAGGCATGTATAAGCAGAGGTAACGAGGGTCTGGCCTTACTTCTTTTTAATCAGATTTCTTTGTGCGTCGGGCACCTCGGCATACACCGCCGGGTCACCTGAATCCGTTGGTTTGGCAAAGGCAACTTGCAATTGCGGAGAAACCGGGAAACGCAAGTTGATACCCTTGGGAGCTATCGTGCTGGTAAACCATTTCGCATAAATGCCATTGATTTCGCCGGATGTATAGATCGTGCTGATAGTTGCATCCACCAGTTTTTTGAAGGCGGCATCATCACGGCGCAACATGATGCCATAGGGCTCCAGTGATAAAGGCTCTTTACTCATTTCATAATCGGCAGGGTTTTTTGCGCCAGCTGCCAGGCTAGCCATCAGTATGTCGTCCAGGGCAAAAGCAGAGGCGCGACCAGTGTCCAGCATTAAAAATGCCTCTGCATGGTCGGCGGCAGCAACGATATTGAGGCCCAGGTTTTGCTCGCCATTCATGATCGTCAATTGTTTGATATTGGCCGTACCTGCTGTGGAGACCACGGTTTTTCCGCGCAAATCTGCCAGGCTATGGATGCCGGATGATTTTTTATACATCAAACGGCCCGCCGCCAAAAACATGGTGGGTGCAAAAGCCACTTGTTTTTGACGCTCCAGATTATTGGTCGTTGAACCGCATTCCAGGTCTATTGTGCCGTTCGCCATCAAAGGCAACCTGCTGGCCGAGGTGACAGGGTTGAATTCAGCTTTCAGATTTGCCAGACCCAGATGCTTTTGCACCGCACTGACGACTTTTTTACACAATTCGACAGAGTAACCCTGATAAGCCTGTTTATCATCAATGAAAGAGAAGGGCACAGACGAATCACGTACCCCCAGTGTAATGACGCCACTCTCCTTGATTTTCTTTAAAGTGCCGGTCAATTCTTCTGCCTGCGCATTGCTCACGATAAAGCCGCCTAGCAGCCATGCTGTTGCTACAAATAATTTCACGTCATCTCCTTAGGGTATTCTTGGACTTGTATAACAATTTCAAAAATTGGCTAAACCTAAAAATGGCCCGGGTTTTTAAAAAAGAGCGCCATTCTAACCATAAATGTCAAATATTGACAACTTGTTGTAATCTGACATAATGTCAGTCATGAAGATCACAGAAAATCAATTACTGCTGCGAGAAGGCAAAAAAATCGTTGATGCGCTGGGAAAGACTTTCTTTCCCCTGGTTGAGGTCGTGCTGCACGATCTGACCTTGGATGAGCATCATGTGGTTGCCATTTCCAATAATTTGTCTGGCCGCAGCATAGGTGCCAGCACGACTGAAATCGGCCTGGCGCGCATCAGCGACCCCAGTTTTCCTGAGGTCTTGCAAAGTTATCCAAATCAGTTTCCAGATGGCCGGCCCGCCAAGAGCACCTCGATAGGCATCAAGAATAGTGAGGGCGAATATGTCATGGCGATTTGCCTCAATATTGATGTCTCTTTGCTGAGTGCAGCAGCATCAAGCTTGCAGCAACTGGTACAAACCGAGTCGCCACCGGTGGACATCAAGGAAAACCTGGTGTCACCGAGTCTGGACGTCATACGCAGCACGCTGGAGCACTATGCCACCAGCCTCAATACCACGCCACGCATGCTGACCCCAGCGCACAGGCGTGCCGCCATACAGCAATTGTCACAGGCAGGATTAATGGATTTGAAAAATGCCCAAAGCATCGTCGCCAATACCCTCGGCATAGCCCGTTCCACGGTGTACACCTATCTGCCACAGAAAGGGAGCGCCGCATGAGCCAATTACCTATCAGTTTTGATGATATCGCAGCCGCCCATGGCCGCATCTCTGCCGTTGCGCAACGTACCCCAGTGATGACTTCACGCATGGCAAATGTATTGACAGGAGCACAGGTTTTTTTCAAATGCGAAAACTTCCAGCGCTCAGGTTCATTCAAGTTCCGTGGTGCCTACAATGCCTTGCTGCAGTTCACTGCCGAGCAACGTCAGCGCGGCGTCGTCACTTTTTCTTCTGGTAACCATGCGCAAGGCATCGCCCTGTCAGCCTCTTTGCTGAATATGCCCTCCGTGGTCGTCATGCCGCATGACGCGCCTGCTGTCAAAATATCTGCCACCCGCGCTTATGGCGCAGAAGTTATTTTGTATGACCGCTACAAGGAAGACCGCGCCGCCATAGGCCGAAAACTGAGCGAAGAACGTGGCCTGACCTTTATCCCACCTTTTGATCACCCTCATATCATGGCCGGGCAGGGGACGCTAGCCAAGGAATTGATAGAAGAAGTCGGTAATCTTGATGTTTTGCTGGTGCCGCTGGGCGGTGGTGGCCTGCTATCCGGTTGCGTCACTGCCACCAAGGCCATGCAGCCCAATTGCCGTGTCTATGGCGTAGAACCCCAAGCAGGCAACGACGGACAGCAAAGCCTGCGCTCTGGCGAAATCATCCATATCGCCACGCCCGACACTATCGCCGATGGCGCGCAATCCCAGTATCTGGGCGTGCAACCATTTTCTGTTATCAAAGACAAAGTCGACGACATCCTCGCCGTCGAAGATGAACAACTGATAGACGCAATGAAGTTCTACGCCAACCGCATGAAACTCATCGTAGAACCCACCGCCTGCCTGAGCGCCGCGGCACTGTTTGGCGGCCACCTTAATTTGCAGGGTAAAAAAGTGGGTGTTGTCATCTCTGGTGGCAATGTTGACCTGGCGCGCTTCGCCTCATTGATCAGTATGTAGTCAATCAGCGGAATTAATTCAATTTATGCCAAAAATAATATTCTTCTTTGATAGAGATGATAATTACTATGAGCTGTCAAATTTTGCTGGATTTGGTTTCGAATTGGAAGGTCAGTATTGGCGCACGATGGAGCATTATTTCCAGGCAAAGAAATTTGAGGGTACGCCTCATTTCGAAAAGATAATGAATTGCGGCTCCCCCAAACAAGCCAAAGACCTTGGACAAAACAGGGAAATTCCCATACGCAGAGATTGGGATGAAGTCAAAGAAACCATCATGCTCACTGGTTTGCGCGCAAAGTTTCAAAGCCAGGAATTGAAGCAACTACTGCTGGGAACTGGCAAGAAACTCCTGGTAGAAAACTCCCCTTACGACAGTTACTGGGGCATAGGCCCCAATGGCAAAGGCAAGAACCGCCTGGGGCATTTGTTGATGCAAGTAAGGGGTGATATCAAGGATTAGCACTTGCCATAGATTGTGTGAATCTTTGGCATCAATAAATACCTCTTTGGCTTAGCCAGATGCACTGCTAATTCAAAAGTACAAAGTGAATGCCTAATTTATTGTACGGAAGAAGCAGTTTTTTTGCTCCCAAGTTCTTGCAGTTGTTCTTCCAAATTCAGCTTGCTAGCTGGATTGCGTAACACCAGGTTTTCGTCTTCTTTCAAAATGCACAGTGAACGATTGGTGGCAACGAACCAGGATTCTGCGATGCGTTGTACGCTGGCTAAATCCATGTGCTGTATCCGTTCCCGCAAAAGGAAATAGAGCCGCCAGTCACCGCTAGCAATGAAATTGTTCAGCTCCGTTGTCAGCGCATCGGAGTCCCTTCTGGATTTAATATAATCATCCTTCAGTATTTGTTTTGCCTGATTTAATTCGTCCTGCGAAATAGCTTGATTTCTAACATTTTCTAATGTGCTTAATAATGTGGATTTTGCTTCCTCAATAGCCAGGCCATATTCCTGATTAACACCAAATAGCAGTGCACCTGTATGCTCCATAAACGTAAGGTTTGCGGTCATGTTTTTTGCAATTTTTGTCTCAATCAGGTAATGCTGTAGACGACCAAACTCTTTGCCTCCAAAAATCTGACACAATAGCATCGCTGCGGCTGCATCAGGATGAACAAAAGGTTCTGTCCGGTAAGCCACCATCAGGGCAGCTGCGCCACGTTTTCGCCTGAGCACGATTTCACGCTCACCATCTTGTATGGGTTCTGATGTATAAACAGGTTTGACGGATTGTTTGATTTTTTGAATGAAAGCAAATTTTTTTGTTATCAACGACAGTAGATTCTTTTCATTGAACTTTCCGCTGACCACCAAAGTGGCATTGTCCGGCCTATAGTACGTTTCCCAAAATTGCTCAAGCTCATTAAGCCTTAAATTTCTCAGGTCACTGGGAATGCCTATAGGGTCTTTGCCGTAAGCATCCCAAAAAAACAAAGACGATGTTGCTCTGCGTATTAAAGTATTTTTCCCGCTAGCATCAGTATTTTCCTTTTCACCAATAACCTCCCTTAATGCGGTATGCAAATTATCAACCGAAAACTTGAATTGACTCATGCGAGTGGCCTCTAAGTCCAGTACCCAATCTAAAGACTGCTGTTCAGCACTTAAAGTAGTTCTATAGCTAGTAAAGTCAAAAGAGGTCAAGCCCATCGTCATCATATTTCTTTGGCGATATTCTGCACTCAAATCTGGATGAGTATTTCCGCCCGTATAGGTCAAATGCTCTAGTAAATGCGCAAGCCCTTTTTCTCCATACAACTCGTGCTTGGAGCCAGTTCTATATACTAAATTAATGGTCGTGTAAGAACGACGCTCATCACTAATTAGCAATATTTGCAAGCCATTTGCAAGTCTGAATTCGCGTATGCCTTCCAATTCTCGAATTAATTGCACATCCTCTGTTTGCGATGAAACAGTCGCAACAAAATCAGTTGCATGTGCATTGAAACTGCATGCCATCAACAAGACGACGGAAATGTAATGAATTATTTCAACGAAATATCTGTGCATGCCTTTTCCCTAGAACGAATTCAACTCCTTTTCAGCTGGTGCCGTAACGACGCACAGCACCAGCTTTGTCATTTTTGGCGAATCGCTGGGCACAGATAAAAAATGCATGCTGGCTGCACAGGTAAACTGCCGGCATCAGCGAAGTGCGACTGATATCAATTAATCTAACCTTGTAGAAGCCAAATGATGAATACATAAAAAGGCTGCATAACGCTTGCAGATTCCAGTTCTTGACGTCATGAAAGCGCTCGTGTAGTTCCTACCGATTCATTGGCTACCTGATGCTGTGTTCAATTGAAGAAATAATATTCTAAAGACGATATGAAATGTTAATTTTCATTAAATAAATATTTTTTAATAACAATTGAGTTATTTAATTTTCATCTGATAAAATCGCGCGCATTCACTCGCAACGAACATACGCTAGACTCTATTAGCTTGAGCAACGATGTGCCTGAACCATCAGTTGAAAGCACCTACTGCTTATCTTGGCAATGCAATCGGCTTAGTCAAAGAAGCCAGCAGCAATTTAATAGTCATCTGATTTTATTTTTTCAGTTTGCGTTTGTGCGTAATGTGGTGAACATCGCATGGGCAAATTTAAGTGATGTTCTGGGTGCCTGTAACCACCCGTCGCACCACCCTGGCATGGCTTTCAGGTTTAGCATCGATTGTTTTCCGGTACCTGATTGAACTTTTTGGCAATACCTTGCAAGACAAGGCCGACGGCAAGAATTCGGTAGCTATGGCACGACAACGCCATCAATTTCAAACCTTCAATTCGACTGTTCCACTTCCGCCCACAGATTTTTGAAACCCGGCTGAGCTGAATCAATGTTTTCCAGACGTTGGATGACGACGTGTTGGCCTGTTTTCAACACGCCTGTCGGATCACCGAGATACCAGTCCCGGTTGTTTTTAAATGGCGCAGAGGATCGCTTATATACTTCGGTCACAGACTAGGGTTAAAATCAGATTGCCTTGAGTTCTGATGGACATAAAACTAACAGGACATTGATCTATCCGTATGTTTTAGTTAAGATGATTTACGACGCTGCGCAATAAAAGCAGCTTGCCACTACAGCCAGCATTTTCCTGTTTCTCCAAGAATAGCCAGCCATTTTTCCCAGCCTGGATATTCACCATGTTTATTTATAAACTCCAGTTCCACATGATCTCAAATGGTCGCTATTTCGGGACTGCTTATGTTGCCTAAGTCAGTGCGCACGATATTGCTGCGCTTGCATTTGTGGCTGGCACTCACGTTTGGCAGTATATTCGTGGTGTTGGGGCTCACTGGCAGCATCATCAGCTGGATGCATGAGCTTGATCATGCACTCAATCCTGGCCTGTTCAGCACTGCACGGCAAACTTACCCGGCTGAACCGGTCAGGCCAGAAATGGTACAGGCTGCGTTGGATACCCTGACAGCCAATCCCGCTTATGGCAAGCCCAGGCAATTGATGCTGCCTGCCACTACGGCAGATGTCATTACCGCCTGGTATCCCGCCAGACCAGCTACCGGCAAGTCTGCATTTAGCCAGGACTGGTCACGCCAGGTCATGCTTGACCCGCTCACGCTGGAAGTGAAAGGTGAACGCAACTGGGGGCAATACGGCATATCAGTAAGTTTGCTGATACCAAGCCTGTATCATTTGCACCGTTATGTTTTGCTTGGTGAAACCGGCAAGATAGTGATCGCAGTCAGCGGCATCATGCTCGTGTTGATGTCGCTCATTGGCCTGTTTCTATGGCTGCCCAGGCCCAACTGGAAAGCCTTGCGACAGGCACTGACAGTCAATCTGGCGGCAACTCCGGCTGCCATTAATTTTCGCTTGCACCGCATGCTGGGATTTTTTGCCTTGCCTGTGCTCTTGCTGCTGGGATTTTCTGGTGCCTACTTCAATCAGCCACAATGGATATTGCCCGTCATAGGCAAAGTACTGCCGGTGACGCAGGCACGCAAGCCGGAAGATGTACATGTGCTTCCTGGCCAGCACATCACTGCTGTACAAGCCATGCTGATAGCACAAGGCGTATTCCCGTATGCCAGAATTTCGCGCCTGGGTTTTCCATCGGCTTCTGCTGGCGTGTATGAAATCCGTTTGCGCCAGCCCCAGGAAATGCATAGTGGCGATGGTGCCAGCAGGGTCAGTGTAGATGCTGGCAGTGGCCGCATTATCAGGGTCGCCGACCCGCTGCAGGGCCAGACTGGCGACCGCTTTCTGGCATCGCTGTTTCCCCTGCATAGCGGCATTGCCTTTGGCATAACGAGCCGGATATTCATTTCTTTCTTTGGCCTGGTCCCGCTGGTATTGATGCTGACGGGCTGGCGCATGTGGCGCAAGCGCAAGAACAAATAAAAAAAGCCGGATGCGCGATGCACCCGGCTGGCTTTGCTACGGAACTGTGTTCAACTAGAAGCGTGTATTCAACACCAGATAGGCATTGAAAGGTGCACCAGGTTGTATCTGCACATTATTGTTGGCTGACTCCATATAGCGGGTATTGCCGAGGTTATTGAGTTTAAGGGTAATGTCATAACGTGCCTGCATATAAGTCAGTGCCAGATCGACACGGGCGTAGCCTGGCAGACGTACCGTATTGTCAGTCAGGGCATATTGCTCGCTATGGGCAATGATGCCCGCACCAGCACTCCAGTTCTTGCTGAAACCTTGCTTTAACCACAGGCTGGCATTGTGGGATGGCGTCATTTCTGCGCGGTTACCTATGCGTATATCGTTGGATGCGACTATCTTGGCATCGTTATAGGTGTAGCTGGCATTGAGCTGGGTAGCGCTGAACAGTTGTCCCTGCAGTTCAAGCTCCAGTCCCTGGTTGCGCTGGCGGCCAATTTGCAATTGACGCAAACCTGTCAGGTCAGTTGGGTCAGCAGTCAATTGATTGCTTTGCTCCACCCTGAACAAGGCGACGCTGGTGTACATGCGTTTATCCAGCCACTCTTGTTTAAAACCGATTTCCTGCAGGCCAGTCTTCAGGGGCTTGACCTGGCTCAGCGGATTGCTGCCGGTGTAAAGCAAATCACCACCGGCAGGCTGATGTGAGCGACTGATCGTGGCATAGGCAGACTGCTGTGGTGTGATTTTATACACCAGCCCCATGCGCGGCGAGAACAGATTATCGGTGCGCTCGCTGACGGCATTGTTGAGCAGCCTGTTGGTTTGTTTTTGTTTGAACTGGTCAAAACGGCCACCAAGCAGTATGTCCCATTCATTCGTCAAGGCAATCTGATCCTGCAGGTACAGGGCAGTGGTGTCAGCATTGAAGCGGCTGTCTATGGCCGCAGGCAAAGCCCTGAAGTCGGGAGCGGCCAGCAATTGCTGGGGGCGGTATAAATCCACAGGGTAAGCCGTGCCGGTTTGCCTGACTAGTGAGTCGCGCTTTTGCTGGGATAATTCCAGGCCAGCCAGCAACAGGTGATTACCGATGGCGTAAGTCAGTTCAGTCTGATTGACCAGGTTCTTTTGCTGTATGGGGAAGTAGGTAATCTGGCGTGACACGGTATTGTCAGCATTCACGCGCCGGTTGCGCGTGTTCACACCATCAAGATCAGTCTGGCTGTATTGCAGATTGTTGACCAGGCTAAGTTGCTGATTGAACTTGTGTTCCAGTCTGGCTTTAAAAAGATCGCTATTGGTTTTGGTGAAGTCAAATTTTTCACCATAAAAAGTACTGGCATCAACTGCCACGGCACGTCCATTCACCGATGGTATGCCACGGTCAGGCGTGTGGTCTTCGCGCTGTATTTCTGTCTGCAAGAGCAAGCTGGTTTGCGGGCTGATATTCCATGACAGCGATGGTGCCAGCAGCGTGCGCTTATGATCAACAATATTCCTGTAACTGTCACCCACATCATAGGATGCAATCAGGCGCGCATTGAGCTCATTGCTCAGGGCACCACCTGCATCGATACTGAGTCTGCGCTGGCTGTTCGAACCCAGGGCCAGCGAAATTTCATTGTCCTGTTTGGCCTGCGGCTTTTTGGTAATGCGGTTGATCAGGCCCCCGGCTGCGCCACGGCCATACAAGGCGGCTGTCGCACCCTTGATGACTTCGAGTTTGTCGGTGGTGGCAAGATCGCGGAAATACAGGCTGTCGTCACGCATGCCATCGAGCAGGGTTTCACGTGGGGAGTAAAAGCCACGTATATAAAATTCATCGCGGCGGCCTTCGCCTTGCCCGGCAATAATGCCGGGCGTATAGGCCAGCGCGTCCTTGCTGGTGTTGACGGCACGGTCGCGCAAGTCTTCATTGTTGACGACAGATATCGATTGCGGGGTTTCCAGCAAGCTGCCATTGGTTTTGCTGGCACCGCTTACCCGGCTAGCTGCTGGCCTGGACTGAGCCTTGACTTCAATTAACGGCAAGTCATTTTGTGTCGTGCTTTGCGCCATCACTGCATGGCTATAAGCCTGACCTAGCAAGGCCGGGAGTATCAGTGAAAAAGGTTTTACGTGCATAATTAATACATCATTTGGAGTTGAAAAAAAACGGATACAGAGTGGTGACCACGTCACGACTTGCTAAGGTTCATCAAGCTTCATTGACTACGCCCAGCGGGTGATACAGCGGCAGGTAAGCAGCCTTGCGGTCAGCCTGCTTTAAAAAACGGATCAGCAAATTACCCTTGACGGGCAGGGGCTCGCCGGACAGCAAGCCCTGAATGCGGCGCGCTGCCTCCGGGTTGGGGAAGTTGGCAAGATAACTTTGCAGGGTATTGCGCAGGCAAGCCCATAATTCGAGATAGAGTTCGTGATTGCCATTCGCCAGCGTGGCGATGACTTCGCAGATGTTGTTGACCAGCAGACAGTAGCCTATGCGCGTCCAACCAGCTTCGTCGCTGCAACAGATTTCTTTGCGGGTATGCTCATCGAGCTGCATGGCCTTGATCAGTTCGTGGGCCTTGGGTGTCAGCCTGGTCAGCTCCAGATCACGGACAATGAAACGCACTGGAGTGCCATCTTCTGCAAGCCCGACGATGCTGTTTTGCATATGTGGTTCAAAGGCGATGCCTTTTTCAAACAACAGGTAGAACACCGGATAAATTGCCAGCTCGGCATAACGGCTGAACCACAGGCGCATGCCCTGGCGCAGGGACAGACTATGTCTGTGGGAAAATCGTTCTATCAATGCAGCTACCTGCAGGCGACCCGCCTGGCCGTTGCCAAACAACGCCGCGCATATCATGGGTGTGATGCCTTGCGCCAGATGGCTTGCCAAACCTTCACGCAATACCAGGCCAAAGCCGTCTTCGATTTCCTTATGTTGCCTGTCACTCTGTTGCTGGTTTTCTGGGAAGGCCAGGCTAAGGTAAGCCTGTTCTTCCAGAGCGTGAAAATGCGGGAACAGCGCCAACATGTCTGCCTTCATGGGACGGTACAGACGGCTGGCGGTCAATGCCGCAGCCAGTTCGTGCCGGGCATTATTGCGTATGCAATTGGTGATGCGCAGGTTCAGCGACAGCTTCAAGAAAGCACTGCCATCTTCGGCCAGCATGGTACGTATAGATGCCGTGGGATAAAACTGTTTGCCACTGCTACCCAGGTCGCGTATTTCTCCAGCGGCCATGGCGGTTTGTATGCGTGCCTGCTGCATGAGCCAGTCGGCTTGCCAGGGGTGCAGGGGAACGATGATGTGTTCGCTATCAGCTTGCAGGCCGTGGCCGGTCAGTTGTTGCAAGCGGCTGGACAAGTCTTGCTCATCCAGGCTGTCGCTGATGATCCAACTGCGCGGGATCTGGAAATAGCGTAATTGCAGCCTTGCGCCATGTTCTGGCGAATAGTTTTTTTCTTCTGTTCTTGTCCAGTCTGAACGGCTTTTTGGGGTAGGGTGAAAAGGGTGGCCTGTCAGCAAATGCTGTTCACTGCGTATGTATTGCTGTAAAGCTGAGTCTGTATGGAGAGAACCTAATTTGCCTTGCTGCGCCTCCAGCAGATGCTGCATGGTAGCGATGCTTTCCTCGATTTGTTGTAGCAGGTCGGTATTAAACTCAGTGCCTTCGCGCAGCGACAGATCAGCGACGATGAGTTGGGCAATATCGCGCCAACTGGCTACTGACCAGGTCTGTTGATGGTCTTGCAGATAGATGTCGGTGATGTAATCATAATTGCCGGTGACTGAGACATGTTGTACCCCCACGCAAAAACGGCTTTGCATGCGCGGTAACTGTATATCAAGTACTTGGCCTTGATATTGGCGCAGTGCTGCAGGTGCCATCCTGGTGTGGGCAATGGAACGGACGGCCAGTTTATGTTCCTGCATGGCGACCTCACGCGCATAACAATTCAGCAGGACGCGGGCATGTTGCAACTGGGCGTAATCCCTGGCTTCGACAGGGACAGCATTGTTGGCTGCCTGCCTGGGATGGGTTAAAGCACGTGGCAAAGACGGCAGATGGAGTAAGGGCAGAGTGTCAGGCGCTTGGTTCCAGGCGAACCGCGGTAAGCTAGCGTTCATAAGCGTTTACTTTCTATAAAAATGGAGAGGCCGGCCAACAGCGCACAAGCCAACCAGATGGGAGCGGTATAACTCATTGAAGCAGCCAGACCGCTTGCGAGAATCCCTGCCATGACAGCGCCCCATTTATTGGCGCCTTCCAGTTTGCCAAAATGCTGGCCGGCACTGGCTTTTCTGGTGGTGGATGCCGCCAGGGCATTGATGGCCAGATAAGCACCGGTCATCCCCACGCCCATGAGTATCCGGCCCGTGGCCAGCAGGGGCAGATTATTGGCCAGTACCTGCAATAACAAGCCTGCGCAGGTCAGCGCGGAAAAGCGCGCCAGTGCAGTCTGTGCATTAGAAAAATTGACATGGCGGCCAATGGGCCAGGCCAGCACCAGAAACAGTGCATGCGGCAAGCCAAACAGGGCACCGGCCCAGGCCGCAGACATATTCAGGCGTTGTGCCAGGTCAATGACAAAATACGGATAGGTCAGTACCGTACCTATGGTGAATAGCGCCTGGTAGCGGTACAGACTGCTGGCACTCAGTGCGCCAGCCTCGGCAGGTGCTGTGCCAGTGTTGTCTGCTACTGTATGCGCGGCAGGGGTACTGGTTTTTGCTGGCAACAGATAGAGTATCAACCCCGCCAGACCCGGGAACACCGCCAGGTAAAAAAAGATGTGCAAGAGATTCTGGCCGTCGCTGAACAGGCCTATGATGGCGGGCCCTGCGAACAGCGCGGTACGGGCCGAGCCTTGCATGACACTCAGCAATGTAGCGAGACGCTTGCTCGGCAGAAAAGAAGCCAGAAAAGCATTCGATGCCGCAAAGGTGCCGCCCAGCAAACCTTGCAAAGTCAGGCCAAAAGCAAATTCCCAGGGGGTACGCGCCATGCCTGTGATGATGAAGCTCAGGCACAGGCCCCAGTGTGCACGTATCAGCGAAGCACGTATGCCTATGCGGTCAGCCAGCTTACCCCATAAGGGATTGGAGATCGCTGCCGCCAACGTAGGCAGGGTAAAGTACCAGCCGGCCATGACCAGGGCCTGGCTGGAAAAGTTCTGCTGCAGTATATGCGCATAAAATGGTGGCATGCACAGCGCAGCAAAGGCCGCGCCAAAATGCCCCAGCACTGTGATGAAAATGGTTTGCCGCATCACACACCCTGAGACTGCATGAATTGATGCAGGGGATTAGGGACAGTATGAAAGGCTTGTGAGCTGGCGGCAGATAGACGCCTGCTCGCCAGTTTTTCCATTTGCAGTTCTGGTGCAAACAAATTGAATTGCTGGCAGCGTGCAGACAATTGCGGCACTTGCGCCTGGTAGCTCAGCACGGTTTGCGCAGCCAGTTGCCAGAAGCGGCTTTCTTCAAAACCATGATGCAGCGCCAGCCTGTGTGCCAGTTCAGACAGGTGGATAAACAAGAGCACTTCAAGCAGGTAATCCCGGGCTTCATCTGTCGTGTCCATGGCAAAACCATTGCTGGCATTGGCTGCATTGCGGTGTGCCGGAGCCTGGCGTAAATGCTGCAAGTAAGCTTCGTTGGTGGTTTGCCCGGCGATATAGTGCAGGCCACCGGGCAAGTCACGGATGGCTACACCAGCAGGCAAGCCATCCCTGACGAGGAGTAAAGTATTTTGTGCATGTGCTTCCAGCAAGACACCATGCGCCAGCATCAGATGGATAAACGGTGGCAGCATGGCTTGCAACAAAGCCCGGACCCAGGTTTCAGTGCCATGTTGTTGCAACCAGGGGGAGATATTCAGTTGTTGCTGATCATCGATTGTAGTCAAGGCCGTGCAGGGGAATACCTGCTCGCCTTGCCTGAGTATGGAGGTGGGCGACTGCCGCCAGATAGCACCGAGCAAGCCATATCTGTCCTGGCGCGATGCAGCAGGTGTCAGGGTGATGCCCATGGGTTCTGCCAGAACTGCCAGCCTGCAGTGCTGCTGTAAAAAATTATCTTCGCTGCACAGCTTGTCCAGCCATTGCGATATCAGCGGTGCATTGTGAACATGGTGATCAGACAGGATGCGGTCTGCCGAACTGTTGGCGATGGCGAGCGGCAGCTTGAGGTTGTGGCTGTCATTGCTGGCAAGAGATGTCAGTGAACGTATTGATTGCTGTGCCAGCCAGACCGTTTCACCCATGCCAAGATAGAGCAAGCGGCCATCTGCCAGCCAGTCGGCGTACTGGATTTGCAGGCTCTGTTGCCAATGCCAGGGATGGGCGGGCAACAGATAATAATGGTCTGCCTCCTGGCCTGAGAGCGTGATGACATGCTGCAAATGCAGCACTTCTGCTGCACCAATTTCTGTTTGTAAAAACTGTGTGTAGTCAACACCGGGCAAGCCATGGATATCAGCCAGTTGCTTGTCCAGCGCCAGCCAGACCAGGCCAAAGGCCTGCGCAAATTCTGGACCATAACGCTGATGGTCCGCCAGGTTAAAACCTATGCGAGAACGATAACAAGGATGGTACAGATGACCATCACCCAATTGCGCTTCCTGCCAGGCATATGGCAGGTCAAGCGCAGCATGGCCTTTTGCCGCCAGTGCCCAGGCTTGCAAAGAGCAGGCCTGTTTGGCCGCAGTATGAATTAATTCATTGATGAAACGCGGGCCATTCTGCGCCGCGTGTGGTCTCAGTAAATTGTCTGCAACGATAGCAATATCAATGGTGGCCAAGCCACTGCTGACTTCACATACAGGGCCGTGCAAACGGTTGCGCCCAAAGCTGTTTGCCGGATGTGCAGCTATCCGGTATTCAATCACCTGGCCCTGCTCATTGCTACCCCGTAAATACAAATCAGCCTTGCCATCAGCCTGTCGTTCCAGATGCCCATCCAGGGCTCCTTCAAACCAGAATGCGTCGATGAATTGGCGTAGCGTGCGCTCGGCCGCTGCTACATAAAATGACTTATTGCCAGTCGCCGGAATTTGATTACTGCTGTCCATATTGTTTTTCCAAAAAAAATGAGAGTGAGCAAATCCCTTGCGATTGCCGGGGCAATCACAGCTTGCTGCACGATGTGAAATGAAAAGCGCTTATGGGCTGACGGCTAGCCGGGGCTGTCGTAGTGCTGCGTCATGAGAATGTTTTTCAGGACAGAAGCGATGACGGACGAGTGCGGCAATGGATATGAATGTGAAATGACGATGGACATGATTTCCCCGCGGGTATAACGCATGGTTTGTTCACTTGCCCACGTAGGGATGCTGGCGTACGTGTGTAGCTGGGGGGCTGGCGCTTGAGAGGGGGAGTGAAATTGCTAAAGTGAAATTATTATAAATGAGAATGATTATCATTGTCAAGTAGTGGCTTGGGTCATAGTGAATCCCGAATTTTGGAACAGTGGTTTAAGCCATCTTCCGAGAAAGTGTGGTCGCAAATCAGTGAAGGAAAAAACGCAGACTGCATACAGCGGAATTCAAGGTTAAGTTTGGTTTGTAAGCGGTTTGTAGTGTAAAGATGTTGACGGAACTGGGTTCGACAAAACGCTAAAGTGATCTTTTCCGGCACAACAGGAACCGGAAAATCATGGCTAGCCTGGCCGATCGGCATTTCTTTTATATTGCCTCAGGCATTGCCCTGGCTATTTTTCTGGCATTTTTGGGGTATGTCATTGCTGAGCCGATAATTTATTGTTTGTAGCGCGCTTAGGCGCGATCAGGCTTGCTGCAATTGTCATGCGTACGAATACGCGGGGCTATTTGCACCTATGCGGACAACGGGGTAAGCCAGGCTTCTGGCAATATTTGTCGTCCACAAGCATCGTGAAAATACGGTTTAACAGTTAAGCCAAAAGAATGTGCCATTAGTGACATCAGTAGAATCGGAAACGGGTCATGCTCAATTTCTCTCATTGTCTCCAGAGTGCGGCGCCCACATCTTTTTTCTAATGCAAAAAGGCCTCGTATATATGGATTGGGGGAGATGCGTGCACTTATTGGGGAAATATTTAAGAGTTCGCCACATGCCCGGCCTAATTCGATAGTTTGCCCATCCATAAAATTGTTATAGATGCGGTGACCAAATATCGAATATAAAAAACCAGGTGCTTCGGTAGTAACAATTTCTTCCCCTTTAAACTGTATCCATCCTCGCCCACCTGAGGCATAAGCAGTCACATGGATAGAAATCATACTTTTTAGCTCAATCGCGATCCGTTCCTCAAACGTCTTTTTTATTTTGCTCCATTTACGTTCCATGCATCTCCCTTAGTCCGCGTAGTTGCGATTAGTGTAACGTAATCGCACGCATGTCGAGACTGAAAATATCTATAACCATCCCTAAATCATGCGTACGATTACCCTTGGCCACAGGAGGTTGTCCAAGCGAGGCCCTGCTGAAGGGCGCCGCTTGCTTGATCAAGAACGGCGTTGATTTTAATTCTGATCTCATCTCGATAAAAACTTGACGGGAACCATAGAATCTATTCGCACCTACGTAGGCTAAGCGGGTTAATCTTGCCTCACCAAAAACGTCCAAACCGAACTAAGTAAGGCTTGGTGCGTAATTGTTTCACGCGTCTGATCGTCACTATCTCGAATTAGGATATCAAAGCATACTTACTTAATAGAGCGCATTGCACCTCGGTGCCGAGCGGCAACAAAGAAAATAAAGGCAAGAAACAGTGAGGAAAAAACACCCTTGACATTCTCAGACTTGCCATCGACAAAGGTTTCGTAAGTGCAGAATGCTGCAAATGCTAACGACGCCAAGCCGCCGACCTGAAAAGCGAAAGGAGATAGAATGCCACCGCCCTGACGAACGCCTCTTCCGAAAAAAATTCGATATGCGATTGTTAGCCCGAAGATACCAACAAGTAGTGCTATTGTTGCAGTAGCAATAATTGCTAAAGTCGTTTCAGCTCTAACGATGCAGAGCCACACGCCCAAAGCTCCGATCGAAGCAAACGGGAACGAAAAAACCGCAAGCGCAACACCTGCCAATTGCTGTGACAGCCTAGAAGTTGATTGACCTTCCCACATATATGTATGCCTAACGTCTGAATTGTGGGGCGGCGCAGTCGTCCCAAAAAAATGACAAATTATACTTCACCATCTGGCTTACCAAAGAAGTTCTGCCATTCATTTTGTTGGTAGATGTTCATGCTTTAGCCGTCTGACCATTTCCTACTGAAAGTTTCAATTTTGCAATAGTGGTGGAGGCAGTTCATGATATGCAAATGGCAACGCCGAAATTATGAAAATACAACTTCATCATTTGGATTGGTAACATACGACACAGTCAATCCGTTAACAAATACCATATAACCTTCAGGAATCGTTAGCACATCAATTAGCTCTGGCCTAAGTTGAAGAAGTTGAAATGCATAAATTGCACTTAATTCATCTTTTCCTTCATTCAGGTTTGTTTTCCCGATATACCAACCAGAGTCATTCTTTTCAAGATCAGGTGCGATCCTTTCCATATAGAGCGATGACTCATCCAACACACCTTTAGCCATGATGACTTTATTCTGAAAAGTAATTGGCACCTGCTTCGCTCCAATACCATTTGCAAATTTGTTTTGCTTGGCTATTACATTCAGTGATACGTCTACACAGTTACGATTATCCTGAAAGTCTTTGATGCTGCGTGCCGGGCGATCAATCCTCTTCACGACCGGCGTATCGCCACGCCGCAGAAAATTGAACAACGTCTCCAGCTCAGTGCGGCTGAGACGGCTGGTGTCGCTCGCCTTCTCGGATCGCACAACTTTACAGCCAGCCGCGCGCTGCGGCTGCTCTTGCAAGGCGAAATTCTGGTCGCCGCTGGAAACGCGGGCATATCCCTAGAACGCCATGGTCGGATTTGTCTCGTTAGGCTTTTAGATCTTTCAAAGTTAGCATCTAGGAAACGAAAAACAACCCTATTGAGACAAAATATTCGTCTCACTAAAATGGCCCGTTTGGGTGTACCTGTACGGTACAATCGTCCATAGGCAACTTCCGCTTCCGGCCACCAGCGGACTATATAAACAATTGCGGCAGGTGGCTTAAATTCTATGTAAATTAATGTTGGGATACTGCTCATGTCAAAAATCTGTCGGCTGTATGTTTTTGCAATTTTGCTTTTTGTGACAGCAATAAGCCCCGTCCACTCGCACAACTTGAATCTTGATCTAACGCCCGATCAAGCCGAAAAATGGGCCGGGATAGCTGCTACTGTATTGCACACAACGACTGGCAAGAACCTTGACTATTCACCCGAAAGCTTACAAATTGTTGATGAATATGTCTTAAACCTTAAAAAAAATGGTGCGAACCCTCAGGGGATTAATAAGACACTGATTGCACTTGGGTGCTACGTTGGACAGGTAATGGTCCAAAACCTCGGGAGCCGATGGGATAATCCGACGCCAACGGAGATGAAGCTGGGTTTTGATGCAACCGGTATCCGCGCGAAAAATGGGGCTTTTTCGCAACCGATTGGCAAGGTTTTCAAACTGCTGCGCAACGGTGAAGAGGATAGCGTGGTGGCTTTTTACATATCTGCCAAATACTTAGTTCAAAAAATGGGTACAAATAACTGAGCCAAATGGTCTGTCAGGGCATGACAACTCGCTTAACTTTCAACAGATGAGCGAAGCAATGCGACTGGCAGAGCAGCAAGCCGTCTTCTGTCTGATTTCACCACTCGCCTTTTTCGGCTTACTATCCTAGTAGCTTGCCAGCACCAAGCATTCGATTCTAGGCACGCAACCCACAGACTCCTGAAGCTGACTGGATATACATGGTCTGGTAGCACTCGGCGTCGGCTTTTGCGGAACTCGAGGGCAGGTATGGGCCGAATCAGGTCGTTCGCGCAGGTCGAAAAGGTGCTTTCCTCAAGGAGCCGTCATTCGCAGTTAATGTGAGCCGGCGGCCATTGAATGCAAGCCTGCGCCGCCGATTGCAAGCTCATTTGCCGATAGTGAGCGTTTCCCTAAAAAACATAATCTAGTGTTGCTGGGCTATCCTGAGTTAATGTTTCGCTTGTAGATGACATGCAATGAAGACATCAAAAGCCGGATCAGTTATTCCAGGAAGGTATTGCTGCTGCATGACGATGACTTGATCAAGTTCATCGTCACTGAGTTGGCTGCTGTTGGTTTAGGTGCCAATATGTTCGATGAGGCTGCCTTGCAGGTCATATTACGGGCAGTGCAGGGTAATTTGCGGCTCTGCCACAATCTCTGTTATGTCAGCCTGATTGCGGCTTGCCTCGATCATCAGCGTATTTGCACGGTGTCGCATGTGAATGCCGCTCTCCTGCAACCGCACTGACGTTCGCACGATGCCTTGCTTAAGCAACAAGTCAAGCCGCAACGGGTGTCGTCAGGAGTATGCGGGGCAACAAGCTCACAACTTACCTTCGGTCGGAGGATGCATATACCATCGTTGAGTTTCTTGATCAAGTACGAGGCATGGTAATGTAGGCTTAAGGCGATGATATAAAAATCATGCTGCAAAAAGCGTCACAGCGAAATCCTGCATATTCGCACCAAAAATACCATTTAATCGCATACGAAAAAACCACTCGTTCGCATTTTACCTGTGCCACCCAGTCGCATCAAAAAAAACACCTGCAACCAATGAGGGTTATTCTAATGGTGAATTTCCGAGGTGAATACGCAACGATAAACAATCAGCGCTATCGACAAATACGCATTACAGCTTTCGAGCTGGCTTAAAACCGAAGCAGGTAAAAATCGGAAACAACGACGCAGCTTAAAACAGATTCACTCGGATCTGAAAGAACTGGGATTTGAAGGGTCGTACGACCGAGTGGCAGCCTTCGCCAGGAAGTGGAGGGTGGGTCAAACTGACCGGGTCAATTCAGCTAGCAAACGAACAGCTATGTAAATCAAAGTCACATATCGCGTCTGATTCGGGCAATAAAAAAGGCGACCTAAGTCGCCTTTTCGTACTGTCATTATGTTGTCATTCCAGTGCTAAATCAGCCCCAAAATACTCCATTTTATTGCTGTTGTTAAAATCTAAATACCTGATTTTAAACATATTCATGGCGGAGAAGGGGTCTGCCAAGATGTATTCCAATAAATTCCAATTTATTCCTTTAATAGTAAATAAATCAATGAGTTATGTGATTTTTAGTCCGATGCGTTCCAATTCATTCTTGTGAAATCCAATCATTAGTGGCACACTGAATGGCACACTGATGAAAAGAAATTGGAATATCATGGCAATACTTACTGATGCAAAAGCACGCAATATGAAACCAGATTCAGAAATTCTTCCCCATGGAGGAATTACTGGTCTAGCACTACATCCATCAACAACAAAAGGATCGGGTAAATGGGTTCTGCGTTTTACTAGTCCCATCACCGACAAGCGTCGTAAAGCCGGTTTAGGCAGCTATCCAGAAGTTGGGATTGCTGAGGCTGCGAAGTTGGCCGCACAGATGCGAGAACTAATTGCGAAAGGTATAGATCCGCTTTTAGAAAAGGAAAAAGATAAAGACGCACCAAAGATCCCTACCTTTCAAAAGGCTGCCGAAATTCTGCATGCGGATTTGCTCCCAGGTTGGAAAAGTAAAAAGCATGGTCAGCAGTGGATCAATACATTGGTTGAATATGCTTTTCCTGCGATTGGTAATTTGCCTTTGGATAAGATTCAACCACGTCACATTGCTGATGTATTGAGGCCGATCTGGCTTGATAAGGCTGAAACTGCTAGCCGAGTAAAGCAGCGTTTGCATGCAGTAATAGCCTGGGGATGGGCGCATGGTCACTGCCAGTCTAATCCTGTAGACGTTGTAACTCATCTATTGCCTCAGCAGCCGAGCAAGTCAGTCCGCACTCAACATCATCCTGCGATGCCATGGAGAAATATTCCTGACTTTCTGGCAAGGCATGTGTGTTCAGAACAATTTGAAAATGTGACCCGCGCCATGCTGGAATTTTTAATTCTGACGGCTGCGCGCTCCGGCGAAGTAAGGGGCATGAAATGGTCTGAAGTGGATTTTGGGAAGGCGATTTGGACCGTTCCAGCAGAGCGCATGAAAGCTCCATTTGTACATCGAGTTCCATTATCGCAACCGGCGATTTCAATTCTTAGGAAACAAATGGGTAAGCATGATGAACTGGTATTTCCGTCACCGCGAGACGAAGTGGAGCTGTCAGATATGGCTCTTACTGAATTTTTACGTGATGCTAATGCGCTGAGTGACACGCCAAATCGCGTCGCTACGGCTCATGGATTTCGGTCTAGTTTTCGAGACTGGTGCAGTGAAAACGGACATTCACGGGATCTGGCAGAGCGCTCGCTTGCTCACCAGGTTGAAAACAAAGTCGAAGCAGCCTATCACCGGACCGATCTGTTGGAACAGCGTCGGCCTTTGATGCAAGCTTGGGCTGATTTTCTTAAGAGTTAAGTTTGTCTATTTGTTTTGCGGCTTAGCACAACCGATGTTTAGTTGTTTGATTGCACTTTGTTCCAGGTTAATAATATTGCGCCTACTTAAATATTGTTTCTGCAATATATAGTGATTACTACTTTTTAGAATATTTCTAACTAAGCCCAAAATTGTCAATTATTTCTCGAAATCAATAGCTTGTGAATAGTGCACTTTTGCTTTTTTATCTTGCTCTTTGCTATTCAAAGTTGTTCCTCCTCATTTTCTCCGGCAGGTAGATACCTCGTTCTGATTCAAATCGAATCAGGGCCTCAAGGACTTGAGATCTGCTCACGTCATATTTTGCTGCTAATTGATCAAGTTTTGTAATCGCGTGTGACGAAAACAGTAGATTGCACTGCTTTTTGCCGGTATTTTTCTTGCGATATTGTTGCTGGCTCCTGCGCTTCTTAATTGCATCAATAATAAGTTTTATCTCGGCATCACTCATTTGTAGGTGATCAAAGAGCATAAGCAAGTTTTCATGGTTGGAGGGGGCAGTTGAGCCAAAGAGTGCATAATTGTTCTTCTCTTTCAGCCAATCCCAGGCCAGCGCACAACGAGAATTTTCATCATCTCCCTTGAACCATTCAAACTGTCGGTCATTTTGTGTGTGCTGATTCCAATCGCGCTCCAGCTGACCAACCACATTGTTTTTGTAGGTGAGATCTACATTCCAAGTATCAATGGTTGCAATTACCAAATCACGCCCCTCTAGTCGTGGTGGGGGCATATGTATCTGATAGTTAGTAATTCGAAAGAAGCGTGAAAGCAACCATTGGATCTGTCTAACTTCGCCGGTGATCCAGGCTAAACGTTCATTTAGTAGTAAAAAGCGCCCTTGATCATCTTGACGCCGTTTAGCGAGGTTGGTACTCGAGTGCAGGGCGTTGGTGATCCGTTCCTTCATGTCCAGTGCTAAATAGCTGTCCGGCATGAAGTTAAATCCATTGCTATTTAACCAAAACCATAACCAAGTATAGGTGCGCTTCTCATCTGGATTTTTGTAAGCCACGGTGGCTGATTGCGTCAGGTCCGTTATCCCCATATTGCTTTCCAATCGAGTAAATAGAATCGAACCAAAAGTTACTTCTTGGTAATTTTTATGTTAAGGTTTTAGATGGCTTTTAGCGCTATTTTAGCGCTATTTTGCAGTAAATATAGAGTTAATTTAGAAAATCTCTAGAGGAATTTTAGATTATGACTGAGAGCGGGTTTATATATGAAATGGTGGGATTTCAATGCGTTCCTTTTTGAAACATACAATTCGACGATTATCTTCCAGAAAAATAGCGTGCATTGATTGTAATGAACTTTCAAAAACTGGACGTTTGTATAGCTTCAGCACTGATCTTTGAACTGCAGAGTTGCTTTCTCAGTAAGGGTAAATGACGCTCGTTGGAGGCTTCTAAATCAACCCAGAATTAGTTAAAAAATATGCCTTCAGTCCATGATGTGCAGAGCGCACCGGCGACCTGCATAACTCAATCCTGGAGCCATAACAATGCAAACCCCAATTCAACCCGTATTGCTACGTCGTCAACAAGTAGAAATTTTGACAGGTCTTAAACGCAGTAGTATCTATGGCAGGATTAACCCTGACTGCAAACAATACGACCCGGCTTTCCCCAAGCCAATATCTTTATCGAGCGGCGCTAAAGGCGGCGTCGCCTGGGTCGCGTCGGAAGTAACGGCATGGATCGAGGCACGTATAGCAGCGAGTCGCGGCGGTGTGGTAGGTTCAAAGTAAGACAATCATTTTTTATTCTGCTAACTTTTGGAGCTAACTCTGCATACCGTCCCAACACTTGAAATATGGTTTGGCTGCTGTATTTTTACCAAGAGTAAGGTTCAGCGTGCTGATTTCATTGATCCAAGATTTCGGTTATTTATGTTATTAAATAAGAAATTAAATAACCAATAGAGAACTGTCACAACAAACATCAGTGAGCTTGCCAAACATTTACTCAGGAGAAGATGATTAAATATTAATCTGTCTTCACTAGCTTAAAAGCGTGTCAATTCCCAATTCACTAATTAGTAATTAATGTTTTTCTAATATCAGTCCATCATAGTTGAATGACAATTCAAGTCCATGAAGTAGCGTCAGTGACAAATCACTGACGATATTGACTATTTGATCAAACTGTCAAATTCGTAAAGTTTGATCTGTTCATTTTTCATTCCTGTTCTACCCATCCCTCACATACCTTAGCTAATCTGGCTGTGACCAGATGAGTCGTCATCACTTTTTCATCTCGCTTGACCGGTTAAGTGTATTTCTTTGGAGTAATAATCATGCCGTACCGACATCATCCTTTTCTACCTAAATTGAATAGCCAGGGTTTGCCTGGTCAATTGCACTATCAGCATTCTGACTCGGTCACTGAACCTCAAATGCCGCGACTGATTTTCAGCGAACGTCTCGCGGAATTACAGGACTGGATTGAGCAACTATGGCGAATGGGTGAGATTGATCATGTTTCAAGCAATCATGTTGCCTCGTCTATTTCAGTGAGTTCGTGCCTGCAGTATCAGGCCATGTTTGAACGTATTGATGTCTATTTGGCGACAGTCGTCCTTTTGCCAATGGAGTTTGAATACAGCGAATATCTGAACGTCTTTATTCAAAGCTGTCTTCAGTTACAGATATTGACAAAAAAGAATGGGAACGTCGCAAAGGAGGCTCCTCATTCATCGTTAACTCAACTGCGCTATGTAGTGCCTGACTGGGATGGTTTTTGTCAGTTATTGGAGGTGATGAATTCCAAAAGCAGGACGGCTGAATTCAAGGCAAAATTACGTTTACAAGCCAAAGAGGCGAACGAGCGTTACACGGACTATTGTAATTATGTGAATGCTTTATTTGATTGCTGTGACCGGTTAGTCGTATTACGGGTGGACCTGGCCTATCGCAAAGAACTGAGTGGCGAAACGTCTCTGGAAATGGCGCTGGCTGACTTGGATAGGCTATTTGCAAATATGCGCAACAACTACCTCTTTGAGTCTCTGGAAGGCTATATTGTCAAAACCGAGTATGGGATAGAGAAGGGCATTCATTTTCATCTGGTGCTGTTTTTTAATGGATCAGCTCGGAATGGTAGCAGCCATATTTTCCATGCCAAGCAGATTGGACAATACTGGAGCGAGGTCATTACCAGAGGGCGTGGTTGGTATTGGAACTGCAACCGGCAGGCTAAAAATTACCAGAAGATGGGCCGTCTTGGTGTGGGTGTGATCCACTGGAATGAGATGGATTTGCGCAACAATCTGTTAGCGCACGTTGTCGGTTACATCTGTAAACAAGATCAGTGTTTCCGTTCTTTATTACTCCCCAGAGCAAAGCTGATCCGTCGCGGTCAATACCCTGACGTGCCAGAAGTCAGGCGCGGCAGACCTCGCCGGCCTGCCTGATCGCCACCGATCAGGCGATGATGCAATGCGCTACAGCCGCCTGATTGCGGATATGCTACGTAGGTACATTAAAACCCGATATTTCGAACAAATGAAAAAGAAAAAAGGAAGATCCGCTAAAGATAGTCACAGCAATTTGGAAATCTCAATTGGTAAGATTTTTCAAGAGATGAATCGTGAGCATGGGCCAATTTTCGTGCCGACCGAAGAGAATCCAGACCAGGTAGAACCATTCTTTCCTGTGAGCTTACTCAGCACAATTCATCAAACGGTAGAAAGAATGATTGGCAGTAAAGTGCCGGGCTTTAAGATTGAGAGGGAAATGCAAAAAAACAATGGAGAATTGGTTTGTAAGGCTACTGAATTAAGTCTGTACTTTCGAACGGCGTCTTATGGTAGGAAAACGCACCCTGCGAATTTTCAGCCGAGCGAATTGATCAATCTGTTTTTTGAAATTGCGAAGAAGGATGAATTTCTTGACGAAGAGTTTCGGAACAAGAATTTCCCCTCAAGACAGTCAGGCAAAATTGTAGCGGAGATCTACAACGAGATGGTTGAGCAAATACGACGATCAGCTTCGACCAGGGAATTTAAACAGAAACTGCAAAAGCGAGTCCGTGCATCAATCAAGAATTTTAACAGCGCTGTTACCTACGTGACTGAACTATTCACTCTGCACAAAAAGTTGCTAGTGGTGAGATTGAACTGCTACCTGCCAAGTCTGAGCGATGAGGCGGCAATGATAAAGCAAGCCAAGGACTGTCTCAGGAAATTGTCCAATAATAAGCGCAATAATCTTCTTTTTGCGGATGTCGCTGGTTTTTTATGGAAGCTCGAATATCATCACAAACATGGCTACTATTTCCATTTTATTTTCTTCTACTCAGATGATTGCGATGAAAGCAGCGTCGATCTGACACATCAAATCGGTCAATATTGGGTCACACCTCTGACGAAAGGGGGAGGGGGCTATCGAAATTGCGAGGAATCGTCGAACGAATTTCTGTCTTCATGTATTGGTATTGTGGACCGGGCTGATTCGGTATCACGCAACAAGCTAAGGCAGGCATTCTACTATTTGACCATGAAGGATCAGTACCTGAGATTTGGTGCGGGTGATGCGGGCAAGCGATTTGGACGAGGGGGCGTAACAGGTGGTGAGTGGTGAATCTGGCGCATCCTTGCGATCAGACATGAAGTAAGGCCAGCAAGCCAGCCTTACTCAAGCTGCGATTTCAGATCGACCAGTAAGCACTACCAGTTAAAAGAAACAAATACAGCGCCGGGGTAAAGAACAGGACAGGCAGCGCAACGCACCAATGCTTGCGATGCAGACTAAATAGCGTTTGTCAGAAAAGTCCTGATGTGTATTCACCAAAGAAGCAATGTTACTAAACTTGACTTGAGTCATCTGCAGTAGTCCATTTCTCGAATATTGTGTGAAACTTACGGTTGCTTCTGCATGTTTTAGATTCTCATTTCTTTCAGGTCGGATAGTTTTTTTGCGATATTCACATATCCGATTAGCAGACAACTGAATGGAGATATTTCATTCATTGATTTAAATTTCGATAGAATTTGATGATAATTTTCCAGAGCTATCAATCTGTTTGATTACATGTGTTTGTTCGACATTTTCTTGTCAGGGGTACAGCTATTCATTAAAGGTTTTTCGGTATTGGTAATATGCTTTCTATAGAGAATATCTGATATAGGAAAAGGACTTAGTGTAAGTGTATTCGTGGAGCTTGCTCATGCACCACCATCCTGCATGCCGGTGAATATGTCATTGATCATGCTGATTGAATGGAGATAGTGCTGGCTACAGCGTCAGGTGTGTGATCTGCTTTATCTCATGATCTCTTGAGGAGATCAAATTAAAAAATACTCATTGAAATGAATATATGAAACATCATCTCAAGGAGTATCAAAAATGATCCGCCATCGACTGAATACAAATCTCACACTTCAACACCAGAACACTTATCTGGATATGCCAATACAAGCAGAAAAAGGTCCATTCATTGTTGAATATCTTGATCGACTGCATCTGACAATATCTCGGGCTATGAATCAATATAGCCGTGTATTTGCATTCCGGTTTGATTTGCGTTTTCCATCCGATATGAATCACAGTGCGTTCAATTATGAAAACGAAGTTATTGACCGCTTTATTGAATCGTTTAAGGCAAAGATCAGACATAACCGTCAAATGGCATTCCGTGAAAACAAGTATGCACACGACAGTGTTGTGCGATACGTGTGGACAAGAGAGGTTGGACAGCTAGGCCGACCTCACTATCATGTCGCGATACTGATGTATCCTGGCTTTTTCGGACATTCCTGTTTGTTAAAATAAACGATCAGGAGAAATAATGAAACAGAAAAAAAGATATACCCCGGAACTGCGGGAAGAAGCGGTGAAACTTGTATTGGCGCAAGGGTTGACACTAGAGGAAGCCGCATCCCGTATTGCCATTCCGAAAGGGACTTTGGTTGGTTGGGTGAATGCGGCTAAGAGTGGTCAGTCCCAGAAGACAGCCCCAGGAAGCCGTACTGTGCCGGAACTCGAAGCGGAAGTCGCCAAGCTGCGCAAGGAATTGGCCCAGGCCAAGATGGAGCGCGACATCGTAAAAAAGGCGGCAGCGTACTTTGCGCAGGAGTCGCTGCCAAATACGCGTTCATGAAGACCATGCGACTCGACTATCCAATTGCCAGCTTGTGTCGGAGTTTTGGGGTTTCCCGTAGCGGTTTCTATGCTTGGCTAAACAGCATTCCATCGAAACGTGCCGAGTCAGATGAACGTCTCAAGGTGGCCATTGCGGCCGTCCATAAGCAAAGCCGGGAGACTTATGGCCCACTGCGTATGCAACCAGAGTTGGCAGCGCAAGGGTTTAAAGCTGGCCGTGACCGCATTATCCGGTTGCGCCAAATATTGGCCTTACGTTGCAAACAGAAGCAGAAATTTAAGGCGACAACCAACTCGAATCACCAGCTTCCTGTAGCAGGAAACTTGTTGAACCAGACATTTGCCCCAAGCAGCCCAAATGAAGTATGGGTGACCGATATCACCTATATCAGCACTGGAGAAGGATGGCTTTATCTGGCAGGAATCAAGGATATCTATACCTGCGAGATTGTCGGCTATGCCATAGGAGAACGTATGACACAAGCCTTGACAGCAAAAGCATTGTGGAAGGCTGTCGGCAATAAACGACCACCGCCTGGTCTGATTCATCACTCAGACCGTGGTAGCCAATACTGCGCACTGAGTTACAGGGAGTTGCTGGAGCAATTTGGCATGAAGACATCCATGTCACGCAAAGGAAACTGCTATGACAATGCACCTATGGAGAGTTTCTGGGGAAGTCTGAAAAATGAACTGATACATCATCAGCGCTATGCAACACGTGCTGATGCACAGGCGGCTATTCAGGAATACATTGAAAGCTTTTATAACCGTCAGCGACGTCACTCGCGTCTTGGCAATATATCGCCTGCTTTGTTTGCTGAAAATTTTAATCGGCAGTCACTGGCAGCTTAGAACATGAGTGTCCGCTATTGACAGTACACCTCATACTTTTGAATTACGATGCTTTCTGTTCCTTAGGGAAATTCTCAAATGGAAGAGACAATATGTTCAATCGATTAAATGATGCCTGGGCCAGTGCTTTGGGGCTCTCTCCCGACGCTGTTACAGGCTTGGTTGAGATACCACAAAATCCCTATTACCATTTACGCCGCGATGACAACGCAAGCATCGCTGAGTTTTTCTATCGGGCCAGTTATCTTTGCAAATCTGAAACGAAGGTTTTCGGGAATGGTGGTCATGGATTTGGTGCCAGTAAAATCTAGTTTGTATTTTATTATATGAACTGAGACTGGCATGCATAGTTTTCATGCCACGACCACATCAAAAACGTTTCGCAAAGCAGATGGCTTTATTCTGGAGTTACTGTAGCATACAGCTCAATCCGATAAAGGTGTGGGGGGCTAATATTTTGCGAAGTACCTCTTTAATTTGGTAAATGTTCGCTTATTTTTTAGATTCTCTCACCGATGAAAAAGTAATGGGGATTCACGCATTGATGACGATTGGCGAAGGCATGTGTGAAACAAACTACAAACTTGCTCTTGGTGATGCCAGAGCGAAATTTAGTGAATTTTCACGTAGTCAAATTTCAAAAAAGAATATCCGGCTAGAATGCTCGAAGCGCCGACGGCGTTTACCTTCGTCTTCCGCACTATTTATTTGCTTGATCTTGATCTAGTTCGTATTTTTTGGTGTAATTTTCCGCGCGGCTGGGCATTCAGCAATGTATCGACCGCACTTCGGTGATCGGCGCATTGGTTAGACGTCTGAAGCAATGCATATTTCTTCGGATTAGGGCCAACAAGGCAAACTTGTTCCTTCCAATCTGATTCAAGCGTTTTTCCGACAAAACATCGGAACATCAGTCCGAATAATGAAAATCCGTGAAACCAAAGCAGACCATCACGCCCCGACGAAGGCTGCGTGTACATGTTATTGACATCGCCGCCCGCCGTTTCGGAGGGTTTGATAATTGTCATGGTCAGTGCTGCAAAGTGTGGAAACTCGTCCTTTCCAATTAAGTATTTTCTGAATTGTTCTTGATATTTTCCAAGGCTACATCCTCCTGCGATGAAGCACGAGCGCCAAATAATACTGATCGCAAAATAGGAGAGTTTTTCTGTATCAATTTCGTCGCGATTCAATTCGACCGCCCCTGTCATTGATTCATCAACAATAGTGACGTATTGCAAAAGCTGAGCGGTGCCAGTAGCAGTCAGACGCGCCACATAGTCTTCCCGTTTTCCAAATCGGTCTTCACATTCTTCGCAAAGCAAGGTTTTCTTCACTTGCTGGCTGGTCATGCAAGCAGAACCATTAGCTACACGAACTGGATCGTCCTTTCCATTTCCAGCATCTCGTATGCGCCTGTAGATCCACTGCGGTGTCAAGTGACTATCCTTCAATACGGCATCTTTCAGACATAAGGCACAGGCCCCACGATTCAATTCAGTACTCATTGTGAATTTGCTTTCTTGGGTTCTAACCACGCTGACGATCTGCCATCCTCCGCGAATACTGGCGTGAAGAGTAGGTGTCCTGGCTGTCAGCGCTTCGGCAACGCCTCGGCTATCATGTCAAGGGTGGCATATGCATTTGGGCATCGAGTTTCGGCAACGCACGAACGATTTTCATCGTTTCGAGACTGACTGTGATGACATGCTGGAATAATTCCAGCGGATATCGTGCATTGCCCGTCGTCTCCGTCGCCCACAAATTGGCGTCGTTGACGATGCCGCTGGCACCTCATGTCATGTCAAGTCTGGGCTGCAACAAATTACATCACCTACGCTATACCAGATTTTTTACCTTTTTTGTAAGACCGCTGAGCAAACATGCGCTGCTCAGCTCGTGGTGGTCAATAAGCTGCTGGATATGAGGAACTGATAGAGTAGAAAAGTCTTGAGACTCAAATGATTTGAAAAACCCTTTGACACGATTGATGAAACTCTTCAACTCATTCATCCGCATTACCTCAACTGGCTGCAAGAATGCTGCAGCACTTTGTAGATTGTTACTTGGATGGATCAAGACATTCTGTACAGTCATGCCGGGGTAATGTTTCAAAAACCACGCAGCAGACCTGTTCATTTGCTCTGCCTCACGTTTGTTTATTTCTGAACGGTCTAGATCAACTTCGTTCTTGCATTCCCAAAGTATGTAATTTGTTGAATCCAGTGCCCATAAATTGTCTGGACCTTCTTTCCACTCTTTGTCGGGACGCTCGCCAGCAAACCCAAGTATTTCACTCAGTTCATGAAGTGCCTGTTCGAATTTGTCGGCTTTGACGCCAAATACTAATCGCCCTAACACATCGGAAAGTGCAATATTCAATTGACGGTAATTCCCACATTGACCGATCCAGTTGATTATCCGCTCAATGCGTCCCTGACTAACCAGCGTCAATTTTGTAATCGTAACCCCCGATGCGGGTAATAGAAGTAGCCGATTTGAGGCATGTGCTTTAATTTGTAATGCAATTGACTCGTTTCGATTGGCTTGGTATAAATAGCGGGCCATGTCCTGCATATACCAGCCAAGGTCAACGCGATCTATCAAATTTTCATCAAGGGATTTCTGAAGTAGATTGACTGCCTTCTGGTAGTCTCCATTGCTGAATGCTCGTTCTGCGGATAGTTCTGCGACATAAACTTTTAATACCCTATCGTTAGCGGGTGACGGCGCTACCGCCTGCATTTGCTCTGCATAAAACGCTTTCCAGTCTGGGTTACGTAGAATACATTGGTTAATCAGATTATTAAAAGCCATTCGAGGGTCATCACCACCTTTAATGTCCTGCGCGCCTAAGTCTGCAACCTCTAGTCCAATCTCGATTTGAGTTGAGAGTTGGGCAGACAGGTATTTACGTGACTTCGTTTCCCTGACCAGTCGAGTAAGGTCACCTCCAACGAGGATGACAACGGAATAGTCTTTTTCACCTCTTACACTCCGCCCCATTCCTTGTTCAATTGTTCGGACTGTGCGCATTAGTGTAGCGTCGCTGTTAGGACGGCAATCCTCTTGATACAAATCAACCAGGCTTTCAGAAAATGGTTTCCCGTCAAAAATCAAGATTCGACATGCGTCATCTGGTAGGTCGATACCATCATACCTGTTGACAAGGACTACGGTGTTTTCGCATTCTCCCCTCTTGAGATTTTCAACCAGTGTGCCTACAGTAGCTTTGTTTGCGATAGTGGCTTTATATTGTTCCCAATCTTTTGAACTATTGAAGCTTGGAACCAAAGCGACTATTCCCACTTTTCGACCTACTGATGGTCTCCCCAACCATTCAACTAGTGCACTTCGATGTAAGTCTTCATGCATCACAGAAGGTAGCAAAACCATTTTCTCCCCTGACCAGCTTTCTTTCTCGTAAGTTAGTGGTTTGGTTATGGTATCTGGAGATAGTTGGAGTCCCTTGATCAGAAACGCATCGTCCGTTACGGTTGCCGACATAAAGATTCTATGGCTTGCTTTCCAATACGTGCCGAACGCTTCTAATGGCGGAATGTACGGTTCAATTTCCAATGCGTTTCCAGACACGACACATTGGCATTTTGAAAGCATATTTTTTAAAATAGGCCACGCATATTTGACTGACTCACGAGCCGCTGCAGAAGAAAGAATTCTAGCGACGTCTGATTCTCTTTCTATCCAAGACCAATAGGGAACCATTAAGAAAGCGTCACGCTTCTCGTTCAATATATCCGCATAGGTTCCAACGCCTTGATGTTCCAGATCGTTTTCGAACAAGGCGCGAATGCTCTGGTACGCAGCGTCCTCGCGCGGAATACGTATACGGCATTGCTGCCTTATGGAATCTGAACAAGCGTGAGCATCATCCATCAGAAGCGTACCGACTTCTGTGGAGTCTCTGTTTAAGCCGAATTTGGTTAGACCGTTAAATAGTTTTTGAACTGAGGTTACCAATATCGATTTGCTGTTCAAAAAATCGTCTGGTAATTCGGGATCGGCCACGCAGGTTTTTATGCCAAATTGCTTGGCCTGTTCACCAGTCTGTGAAATGAGGAAATTATCGGGACATAAATAAACTACTGGACCCTCGCCAGCGTTTAGTCGAGATTGAAGCATTAACAGACCAATGAGTGTTTTCCCTTGACCCGTGTGAAGCTTCACGATTACGTTCTTTTGATTCCGGCGGGAGCTATTCCATTCGTCTAGCACTGCCCATTGTGATGGACGCAGTGGTCCTTTATCATGTGCTCGGTCGAGCGTATCGTAAAGTTGGATGGGATCAATTGGATTTGCTATTTTTGTTCCTGATAAGCGCTTTTTAAAATCGACCATTGTCGGCTTTCGTGTAATGATGAGATACAAAGAATAGACAATTTTGCATTGAAAATGCTAATGGGAGTCTACCGACAAAATTTAAAATTGTCTATTAAGTAATACGTTTGCATCGGCTAGACGAAGCACTTTTAAGTGGAAATCTATGTTTCTCAAAATTGATGAACCCAAATGGAGTTACAAAACCCATTCACCTACATCTGGCGCGCAATCACGTCAAAAGACAGCTTAGCGGACGGATATTTCATAGAAACCCACGCCTGTCTTAAAATCCATTACTATGCTTGCCAGCAGGAATGGTTCGTGCCACGCCAGGAATATGTCAATTTGTAGTCACAGCCAGCAAAAAAATCATTAACCTGGTGAAGTATCATTCCACCTCTTGCTATGTTCCACAGTTTCTGAATCTGTTGTCAGGTCTTCACTCAGAATTTTGGATTTGAAGTGAATCATCCCAACGCAAGCAGCAAGGGAGATCCCACTACCTACTGCACCAAACCATGGCAACACACCCCAGAAGACAGTAGACAGGCTCACAAAAACCATGGCGACATTGGCGGCAAACGTAAAATGCCAGATAAATGAGGATGGCAAATCAGGCACTCCTATTTTTATGCGGTGGTTTCATCATCACTGGCAAGAGTCAATGTTGTGGTGATGCTAAAAACCGTTATCAACCAAGCGAATTGCAGCAGGTTGATAACGGAAGATGCCACACGACCAGATTTGGTCTGTCAATATCACATCAAATTGCAGCTAAATCCTTTCCCATAAGCAGGAACAATTTTCGCTGCATTGCTCTTTGGAAACGTCATAGTTTTATTTCCCGCTTTGACTACTGTATCCCCCTTGCGCAAGCCAGCCAGCAATGACAAGAAATTCTGTGTTCCCACTCTGCTATCCGCATCAAAAGGGCCATCGAAACTGATGCTATTGACGCTAATGGTAAATTGTTTGTATTTCATGCCATCGCTAATGCGCTCCAGTGTGACAGATGAAGCGGCATCTGCGCTGCCAACAGCGTTTGTCAGAAAAGCCCCGATGAGCACGCTGCTTCCCATTCCTGTAGGACATCGTTATTGATGAGAGCTGTTTCACCTTCTTGTTTATGAAAAGTGGCTATTTTGGCATCGATGCACTGCTGGACTTTCTTGCTGGTGCCAGGTGCGGTCTGTTCATTCGGGGAGGCAGTTGCACTCAGGGACTTCTCTTTTTCACATTCTCCTGACCAACTGGCGATCATTTCATCATCATAACTCCCGCCGAATTGATGACGCTTCTCTATTTTTTGATTAACACATTGCTGTAATTCTGGCTTGACTACAAACTTACCGTCCTTATAGAGCTTCTCGCTACTGACCGTGACTCCAGGCAGGGTTGACCAGTCATACGCACCAGCCTGCAATTTTTCGACCATTTTCATGCCAGCGAAAATGGTTTTGGTTACAGGCGTATCAGTTGGCATCGAGTAATCTCGCTGATATCCGTCAAATTGACCATCTTTATAGTTGTTCTCGGTGGTGCCTCTTTTTTCAAAGCCAGATTTCTTCCCATCGCGCCACGTGAGATCGACCAGTAGTGTTTTGCCAGTCACGTCCCATTGTTTTATTTCAGTGGCTTCATCATTCGCCCAGGTAGCACGCTTGATCAGTACGTCAAGATAAGGATTGCGGATTTCCTCCAGCCCGTGTCGCCGATTCTCTTTGTAGTGGATTTCAGAATAGAGCTTGCCCGTCGTGAATTCCCATACTTTTTCCAGACCATTTTTCTGACCTCCTTCCCATTCAGATTCAAGCATCTTCGTGCCGTTCAAGGCGATGCAGACCATTTTTCCGTCTTTCAGGCCTTTCTTGTATTCGACGGTACAAGTGCCGTGAGTGGGTTCAGGAACCGCAATGCTCCATGGCTCGTTGTTGACTGTGCCGCTAAATGGTTCATTGTCATTGAGCTTGTAAATCAGCCCGCTGATGGATTGTTTTTGTCGGTAGTCAATTTTAGGTGAACAAGCTTGCGTGAAAAGTGATAAGGCAAGCACCACTGAGATGCTTGCCATGTTTTGTATTGTGGATTTCAAGAGAACTCCCTCGATGAAAGATGATGTAAGTAGGACGCCAGGGATGACGTAAGTAACATGCGCCATCCCCTTGTGTGACTAGATTTTGGATTTTTCAGATGCTTTTGACCGAATGCCCTCCAGCTTTACACGTTGTGCGTCTGTGAGATCAGGATCTTTTAATTGCTTGTCTGCCTGCCTTGCCGTTGATGTCGCAGCAGCATTGGTGACGGCTGGCAAAACCTCCGTGGCGGTGTATTTCACGGCGTTAAACAATCCCTTGCCCAATATTTTGAGACCGGCTACAGCCTTCTCTCGTTTGCCAAATGACTCGAAGCGTAATTCGTCAACGGCAGCAGACATATTGAAATAACTGCGTTTCTTTTCTTCTTCGCTTTCACTCATGGTGACTATCTCCTGATCATGATTAAGTGGAATAAAGCTGGGTAAGACGCCTACGCCTTGCCGCTGCCTTCGCATCCTGGGCAGGGGACACGTACCTTTTTATCGCCTGCACAGACAGGGCAGTTACTGGGATGTTCGTCATCGCCATATTCCATTGGGCAAGGGATGACACCTTTGCCTTTGCATTCGGGGCATTTTTCGGATTTGCTCATGGTGATTTCCTTTCGTAAAGTATTAATCAAGCGATTCACAGTGCTGATTTTCTGTTATTTCTAAAATGGACGATGCCAAGTAATTGCATGTTAAATGTCATGTTTTTAATGATGCAATACGTTATTCTAATTGATAACGTATAACGCCATTCCATGGTTGACATAAAAAGATAACACTTTGCTTTTATGCTACAAAGCTGAGTGTTTTATGAATCAAGAAGTAGAGAATTCTGAAAAGCAAATTGCCCGCATGGTTGGGTCAATTATTGCTGCGCACAGAAAAGCGAAGGGATTGACTCAGGCGCAGCTTGCTGAATACATGGATGTGGAGAAAGAGACAATAAGCCGTATGGAAACTGGGGTGATTTCGCCGACACTTGCCCGACTGGCGCAAATAGCTAAATTTTTAGACTGTGATGTGAGCGATCTTTTAAAAGACAGTTCCCCTGAATTATCTGATTACGCATTGTCACTCGCGAGAAGAATGGAGAATTTGACTGACAGCCAAAGAGCAATACTGACTCAATTTTTGGGGAGGGTTGCGACAGGTTTGGAAAAACTGAAGCCAAAAGACAGAAAAGTCGTTGAACTTTTCCTGAAAGATATTATGCAATAAAGTGTTTTGATACCGGGTGGTAGCCGGGTCTTGATATTGAATTGAATCCGTACTTATTTCCTTTCAGCCCTCAACATCACCACCGAAACACTGGTCCCCGCGAACTCATTCTCATAAACCCGCACCCAGTTCAGATTCCAGCCCGGCAGTACATCCTTCCCCTTCATTGACGCAGGTAGTATTGCCACAATCCGCCCCTGCGGCTTCACCAGGCTTGCCGCCGCCTCCAGATGAGCAAGCGCCCGCCCATCAGAAAACGGCGGGTTCATCAGCACCTTGTCAAAGCGCTCCGTCGTAGTTCTGGCATACTCTAGGAAATCCATCTGCAAGACGTTAAAACCCTTTTCAGCAAGGATGTGCGCATGTAATTTGCTGATCTCCACACAACGTGTCCGTTCTTTGGGCAAGTGCACCGCCAGGTTTCCTGTACCTGCACTCGGCTCCAGACAAAAGTCCCCCTCGTTGATACTCAGCTCAGTTGCCGCATCTTTTGCCATCTCTGCTGGAGTCGCAAAAAACTGATGGGTCGCCCGGTCAGGCAGGCAGCCGCTGGCAATCACTTCATTGAGTACGCCATCCAGCTTAAAGTCAAATTCGACATTCCCCTTGTTATTGATGACCCCACCTAGATATTGCAATACCCTGATTGCCTCAGCTTTGGCCGGTGAAGAGCCGCAGTGCTGATAACCAAACTGAAACTCCAGCGGATTGTGTCGGCTGGCCCGCAACTCAGACAACACATCAATAACAGCAAATGGCAATGGCCGGTTCATCAACTGATGGTGTTTCTCTTGTTTTACCGGCTTCTTGCGGAACTGTGCAGGAATTGCCATGGGATAGAGAGAATGCAGCACCTGATTCAGCCGCCAGGCCATCTCTGGATGAACCTCCAGATGCGCTGTTCCCTTCAGGTAACAACGCAGCTTCAGTGCACCACCATCCAGGATCAGCCACTCACCATGACGCTGCCGCGCCATGCTCACAATTCCCGAGGTCGCATTCCACTTAGGCTCATCCCTGCCCATGAACTTCGCAATGACCGCACGTAAGTCATTGATCAGCCCGGCCCTGCTGGTATTGGTACTCCACTCACTGGTGACATAGCCAATAATCATCCGTTTGCTGAAACCCGCAGGCGAGTTCGTCACATGCTCTCCGGACAAACCCCGGAATATCCCCTCCACACGCTCAGCAAAGAACTTCTGGCGCGATGCCAGCAAATCACCGATAGTGGGACGGACTGCTTCTTCCGTGAAATCGGGAGCTGTCATTTCACTGATTGTCTTGTTCCATTCATCACGACGCTTTTGCGGCATCACACTCAACACATCCGTCATTGCCAGCGTCTTCGACCAGTAAGCCGCATTCAAGGCAGCAATCGCACCCGCAGGATTGAACAGCTTCTGGACACTGGGCTTGAAGCGGTTATGTTCATCGGCATTCCCATCCAGAAAATATTCCATTGCCGCCGACAATTCCCCGTCGATCATCCCTGCAATATGGGTGATACGCTGGCGCATACTGTTGTACTGCCCCAGCAGACCATCAATCAGGTCAGATGACACCGGCGCAAAAAACGGCGTCGCGTCATCCACAATACTAAAATCTGTCATGTCCATGTCTGTCATGGCATTTTCTCCTTGAATTTATTGATCATTCATTGATTTAAAGGCGCACTCCTTAAGGCCGATCGAGCAAGGCAGAATGTGGCGCACCAAGTTTCTTGTCCAGCTTGTCCATCAGGCTGGGCCTGGGCCGAACCAGTGCCTCAAGCGGCTTGCCCGCCGTCGGGCTGCCATGTGGTACACCAGTGGATGCAGACTCAGCAGAGGCAGCAGATTCAGAATCCTCAGATACTGGATAAAATTCCTCCAACGTTTCCAGTGTTTCCTCTGCACTTTCCTCAAAAGCCCCATTGGCAAATCCCTGCGCCGCAGTTCCATCTAGCGCCGCCTGGTCATACCCACACTCCCTGCGTCGTTTATCCGTCTCCCTAGCCTGAGTTATCGCTGCCTCTAGCGTTAATCCTTCACGCACCGTTAAATCGACGTAGTAAATGGCAGAGCGATGACTCATTGTGGTGCTCTTACCCCTGAGCCGCAGTTCCAGAGGCAGACAGGCCAGCAGGTTGCCTGACACCGCCTGGTAATAGCTGAGCCGAGCCGCCAGGGTGCGAATGCTGTTAAACCCGGTCGTCCTGAAAATAAACGACCCCAGTTCATCGTCATCCCCGATTTGCACATTCAGACGCCCATACGGCTTGCAGGCACCATTCTTAGCCAGCTCACAGCCATCCGGCGAAGGGCAGGGCAGGCTTTGCATCCCTGAGTCTGTGAACCGCCTGCAAGTCTCCCCATTCCCCACACACAGAGGCCGCCCAGTCTGCCTGTCAAACATGCTGTATTCTGCCCGCAAGTTCAGGTCAGGCTCATTGAACAGAACGCTCACTGGGATTGAGCGCAGCTTGTCCACCCCAGCTTTCTTTCGCAGCTCCTCATCCAGTGGATGATTAACCCAGCCATTGCGTCCCTGCACCTGTGAAGTGATGGTGAAAAAATCTTCTTTCACTGGCAGGCGCTTGCCATTCTTCTCAACGACACTGCCTATGGAAATACGCCCTAAAATCGGTGGCGTGATTGCAAGTCCTTTAATCATGAAGTTTCCTTGAAATAAAAAAGAAAGCCTGTTTCGAAATACCGAATCAGGCTCTATGGATTGGTTTGACTTGTTACTGATGGCTGGTACTTTAGGTCATTGTCCAGAATCGCTATCGCCACTCATGGTCTTGGGCGTCAGTAAAAATCTCCTGCTACCCGGTCTGGTCAATGGATACTGTTGCAACAGACCCGGCTGATCAAGCAACAGCTTCTCCACATCAAGACGCTTACTGTCCTTAGAGCGTTTCCAACTGACACGACCGCTATCAAAGCTTGCCGTGCTGGCGTCCCCTAGACGCTGTTGAATTTGCTGCGTCAGCAAAGCAGCTAGTTCTTCCCGGTTCTCTACATCCGCCCGCAGATTGACCAGATCCGCAAAGAGAGCTGACATTTCTGTGTCAGTGGTGAAGTCAAGATGATTGCCAGAGTCATGCGGATACAGGCAGCGCAAAGCCATATCTGCTGATTCTGAGCCGTCCGCTGGTGGTGGCGTATCCGTTTCCACGTAATGCCAGAATTGTCTTTCCAGCTCTATCAGCCTGGCAATCAGTTCATCATCACGGGTAATCCGGTAAATCCTGATTTCCTGTCCGCACACCAGCACACAGACATCTGCAGCAGCCTTGCCAGTGACAGCAAGCTGATGCTGTACCTGGCAAACAATGTATTCAGGCACCCCATCCCGCCACAAGCGGACGCCAAATTCACCTGCAGTCTTGCATTCAAGGATTTGTACGTCTGAGGCACCAGTCACTTCCCGGTCGATATTTGCCAGCATCCAGAACTTGTCAGGATCAGGATGCTGTAGCACGGCATTGATCTTGCGTACCCGGTTACCGGTGCGGCGGGTATAGTGGGCTGCAACAATAGGCTCTAGCAAACTTCCCCAGTAAGTAGGGCTGGTTTCGTCATTGGGATCAATCTTGGGTAAATCAGCATCCCGGCCAGTCTTGACCATCCACAATTCCAGTGGTGACTGATATGGGTTCAGCCCAACGGCAGTGCCCGAATCACTACTGCCTATGCCTTGCTTGCGTACTGTCAGCCAGTCATCCCGGCTGAGTTCCTTGGTCTTGACCAGCTTCAGGGCTGGCCGGTTTGGTTTGGGTAAATCAGTTTTTTCTGCGGCAGACATATAAGCTCCGATTTGAATTTGATGGATTGATGAAGGGAAAAACAAAGGGATACAGAAGAGCCAGGTCTTAAAGGCAAAAAAGTCCGGCAAGCACATGCTGCCGGGCAGGGGGATTGGTGTTTTCAGTTTTTGGTGCCCATAACACCTAAAGACACTTGTTTTTATTGTTACTGCGGAACAGCCATGCCAATGCACTTGCCTGGCAGTTTTCTGTCAGAACCTGCTTCTTCCCGTGACGTGGATATGCTCAAGCCACCATCAGCAAAGCCTGATCCAGCGCTTTCTGCTTCAGAGTCGCACCCTGACCAAACCAAGCTGATTCCAGTCTGTGGTCAGTGGTACGCGCCCGTTTCTGGTGATCGACATATTCAGTGACAGAATTCAGCAGACCAAAGGCTGTTCCCTTGGAAGAAGTCAGTTCAGCACCTTTGCCCTGACCGTCATACAGTTCCTGCACCTTCTTCATTGCACGTTCATTGGTCAGGCCTGAGGCCGTATTGCTGGGATCAGTGAAGACACGCAGGAAGTAGTTCATTGCTTCATGCGATTTCACCTTGCGTTCAGAGAGGGTTTTCATGCGGTACATGAAGGCATCCCAGGAGGCGACAGAGATACCCAACTGACGTTTGACTGCCTGCGCATCGAAGTTCGTGTTGTGTGGCACCTTGACTGCACCACTGCTGTTATTCAGTGCGACTGCCAGCGTGTTATTGCATACCACCCGTATGCTGGTGAACTGTGCTGTGGTCGCCAGGCTGCCATCGCAGGCAGTTGCCAGCAGCAGATAGGCATTCACGACATCATTACCTTTGAGGGTGGCGGATTGATTGGTTTTAGCAAGCGCCCAGACCTTGCGGCCTTCTTTGAGGACCCCGGCAGTTTCCAACTCGAATCCCGATACTTCCGTCAGGTCGCGGTAAAACTCCAGGATTTCACGGGGTTGTACAACCTGGTAGCGATTGGAGACGACTGACAAAGCTGCCTTGGTGTCTGAGCGATACAATACCTTTTGCTCAGGGAAGGTCATGATAGCGCCGAGACTGCCAACGCTTTCCGTCATAAAGCGGACAGGGGATTCCTTGATTTCAAATGCCATGCCAGCCTGCTTTGCCCAGACTTCTATGGGCTGTTTGGCAGTCAGTTGATTGCCCAGGCCATGCCAGGGAACTTCATTAACGTAAGCCATGGTTTCGATAAGGTGTGCCATAAAAATTTCCTAATATAGAGACGCAGGTAGCCATACCGCTGAGCCTGAACAGCAGGACAAAGCAGCTAAATGAATACGTTGCGCGGAGGGATTGAATGAAGGTGTTGCTTGAAGGGGGAAACGAAGGATGAAACTGAAAGAAGAGAAGAGCTGCGGGATTACCGGGTTTGCATGCTGAAGTGATAGCCGCAATCCTGGCACTCATAATTGTCCAGGATACGGTCATCCACGGCCTGACCCAGTTTGACGCCTACCGAACAACCGGTAGCGCCGCCGATCAGGCCGCCAATGATGGCACCGGCGAGCGTGCCAAGGGCGATACCCAGAGGACCACCGGCGACACCGATAGAAGCGCCGACCTCGGCACCACCGACCAAGCTGGCTGTGCCTGCGGCGACACCGGCAACTGCACCGACTGTGCCACCAGTTTTCTTGCCATAGTTCTTAATGCGGATGCGGGTTGAATTGCAGCAGGGGCAGGCAGGATCTGCTGCCGCTGATATGTTTATTGCGGACGTGTTGATTTCTGACATGAAATGCCTTTTGTTTTGAAGAGTTGATAGGGAAGGGTAGTACTAGAAAGTGAAACTAGGTTCGAATGAATTTTTTGAGCGAATTACAAGAAAAGTAAAACGAACTCAGGGTTTGCCAAGCATCATTCTAAGCATCCAGACTCTGGAGAGTGACACCAGGAACAAGACAAACAAGGAAAAGGCTGCAAAGTCCATGTCCGCATTGCCGTGGACGGCAAGGAACATGTAAGTAATTAGGGAAATGAAAAAGTACAGACAGACACGGAGATAGCTGCGGTTGCTCTTGCGGGCGAGGGCTCTTGCCAGCACAGGGCGAGACTTGATTGCTTCGTGCAATGCCTCGGCACTCGATGCTTTAAGGAGCGGGTGGTAGAGGATAATAGTCGCTAGTGTGAGTACGGCATTGACGATAGAGAAGAAAATGTTGTGATCCATGAGGATTTCCTTTATTGAATATTCTGAAGAGGGAAGGGACTGGGTATCAGAGAGATACAACGCCTGATTCCAATTCAGTGATATGTGACTGAGAATTTTTAGAATACCTCTTGGAGAGACTTGAAATCTGCTAATAAATTATTGGGGCGGCGATATAATTTAGTACACACTCGTGATAGATTCTTAACGTCGCGGCGAGGGCGGCAATTGGAAGATATCTCTTGAACTGATTTTGAGGTTATTAAAAGCGATATGGCTAACAACGATACAAAACAGAATAAGAGATCAAGTGAAATGAGTAATCGGGTTTCCGACTACTGGAAATATTTCCTGCTTACTCTTAGCGCAATAGCTTTAGTTACTGGAATCGGCTATCTGTTGTATGGATTCACAGCAAATGGCACAGCCCTGGCTGCATTGGGCATGGCAATTTCCGTATTGGCTATTCCAGAGCGATTCGATTCATTCAAGGCTTTAGGATTTGAAGCAAAATTGAGAGAGGTCAAAAATGATCTCCATGATCAATTAAAAGCAGAATTCCTTGAGTCATCCCGAATTCATGCAAATTTCTTGTTTCAGCAATTGTCCTTACTTGGACGGCGGAAAACCGAGCCAAGAGTGCAGAGTCTGGAGAAAGCCAAAAGAATCTTCAATCATTTGTCAGATATTGGAATGTCTGCGGAAGAACTGGAAGAAGTGAGCAAGCCCTGGCATCGGTCGGTTTTTATTGATCTTATTTCACCAGCGGATAAAGCTATTCATGCCTGTTTAAGTCTGTTGACGCAGCACCGTTTTGAATTACAGAGATATGGTGCAGACAATAGTGAGGCAATCAGGTTAACTGAACAAGCAATAGCCATTCGTGGGAAGATGCTAAACATATTTAATGCCGATCCAGAAGACTTGCTGAAATCTATGCAGGAAGTCCTGCTAGCAATTCGCGGCGCAAATCTAGGTGAAGCACAGGGTCATTATAATGATTCTTTCGGGGAGGCCGAATCATGCCTCGGCTATGCGCAGGATTACTGGAAGGCGAAGGCCCTGAAAAATGAAGCATATTGGAAGACGCTGGTCACTCTTGATAACGACATTTGGCAGCAGTTTTCAAACTCTGTTTAATCCTCATGAATATACTCGCGGTAGAAGACCTGGCTATACCGGAAGTATTGGATTTGTCGTCTGGGTTGCATATGTCAGCTCATCAAGTCAGCGGCACTGACTATGAGAAACTCATCCAGCTTCGTATGAAGAAAAAAGAGGGGCTAAAGAATGGGATGCCTCTCTATGCTTGCTCAGTCTGTGGAATTGCGGTGAGCTTGCTAAGGAACAAGATGAGCCGCCATTTTTTCTTTAGACATCTGAAGGAAGATGGACGGTGTCTGCAAATTTCTCGTGGTGAATTATCCAGGGAGGAGATCAATGCGCGCAAATACAATGGTGCAAAGGAAAGTGCACTGCATTGGAGAATGAAGTCCTTAGTAGCACAATCTCTGGCCGTAGATAAAGGATTTTCCGACATCAAGATAGAAGAGAGGTGGAAGGGAGGCCTGTCCGGCGAGTGGCGCCAGCCTGATATTTGTGCTACATATCGGGGAATAAAGATTGTATTTGAAATTCAACTTTCGACGACTTACCTGGATGGCATTGTAGAGCGGATCAGAACGAAGTTTGATCCGCATCAATGTTTTGGCCTTGCGCTGACCAGTTTCTGGCATGCGCAAGCAAGATGGCGCTCGCAGCTTATTCATGCAGCTTATTTATGCAACTTTCCTACATCACCCGGATCGGTAAAACAAATGACTGAAGCAAGTTCTTCTTTTTCATTACAAGGCAAGCGTGGCATTATCATTGGCTTGGCCAATGAACACAGCATCGCCTATGGCTGTGCTGCCATGCTACGGCAACTGGGCGCAAAGATGGTGTTATCCTGCGTGAATGACAAAGCCCGGCAATTCGTGGCACCACTGGTAGGCGCGCTTGAATCAAGCTTGGTGGTGTGCGATGTTGAGCAGGATGGTTCACTGGAAGCGCTGGTTGATGCCGCAGCCAAAGAATTGGGTGAGTTCGACTTTGTCATTCATTCCATCGCCTGGGCACCGCTGGATGATTTGCATGGTCGCGTCATCGACAGTTCCAGTGCTGGCTTCTCGCGTGCCATGAATGTGTCCTGCCATTCATTTGCCCGCCTCGCTAAATTATGCGAACCACATTTGAGCAAGAATGCCAGTATCATGACCATGACCTACTTGGGGGCAGACGAAGCAGTTGCTCATTATGGCATCATGGGCCCGGTCAAGGCTGCGCTGGAATCAACAGTACGTTACCTGGCGACCGAGCTTGGCGCCAGGGGTACGCGGGTACATGCCATTTCCCCAGGCCCTGTGCCTACCCGCGCCGCATCGGGTTTGCAGGATTTTGATGCATTGATGCAAAAAGCCATAGCCCGCTCACCTTTGTGCCGGCTGGTGACGCTGGATGAAATCGGCAGACTGGCCGCCTTTCTGGTCAGCGATGCATCCTCAGGCATGACAGGGCAAACCCTGTATGTTGATGGTGGTTATCACATCGTGAATTGATGAAAGTCCAGATTCCAATGAATACCATAAACACTGATTTGAACGAGCCAGACATCATTTCCAACGTGGTGTACGAAGATTTGCAAATAGGGCAGAGCGCCAGCCAGGTACGTACATTGACCAATGCCGATATCCAGGCTTTTGCCACTGTCTCTGGTGATGTCAATTCTGCCCATCTGGATGCCGAGTATGCAGCGCATACCTTGTTCCATGGCGTCATCGCTCACGGCATGTGGGGCGGGGCGCTGATTTCCACTATCCTTGGCACGCGCCTGCCTGGGCCAGGTACGATTTACCTGGAACAGAATCTGCACTTTGCCAAGCCTGTACGCATAGGCGACACCTTGACTGTGTCAGCTACCGTCGTGGCAAAAGACGACGAAAAAAAGCGCGTGACCCTGGACTGCGAAATCATCAACCAGAAAGGTGACAGGGTCGTCTATGGCAATGCCCTGGTCATCGCCCCGACAGAAAAAGTCAGCCGTCCGCGTACACGTCTGCCCACCATGACCATGTTTGACTTGGGTGAACGCCAGCGCCACCTGCTGGACAGTGTCAAGGATTTGCCGGCGATACGCTGCGCGGTTGTTCATCCCTGTGATGCAGACTCCTTGCAAGGGGCAGTGGATGCCGCCAGGCAGGGCTTGATCATCCCGGTGCTGGTCGCCCCACTGGAAAAACTGCTCACCGTTGCTGCAGCCGCAAATATTGATATCACAGGATTTGAAAAAGTTGATGCTCCACATAGCCATGGCGCTGCCGACATAGCAGCCGAAATGGCTGCCAAAGGCCAGGTAGAAGCCTTGATGAAAGGCAACTTACATACTGATGAACTCATGCATGCCGTGGTTGAATGCACTGCCTTGCGCACTGGTAAGCGGTTGTCACACGTTTATCATTTGGATGTACCCATGTATCACAAGCTCTTGTTGCTGACAGACGCCGCTCTGAATATCTATCCCACCCTGCCAGAAAAAGCTGACATACTGCAAAACGCCATCAACCTGGCTCACGCACTGAACATCCCCCTACCCAAGGTCGCCCTGTTGTCGGCGGTAGAAACTGTTAACCCTAAAATCATGTCTACGATTGATGCTGCTGCTTTGTGCAAAATGGCGGAACGGAAACAAATCACTGGCGCAATTGTTGATGGCCCGCTGGCATTTGACAATGCCATCTCTGCCCGTGCTGCGCAGATCAAGGGCATCGTCTCTGCCGTCTCTGGAGATGTTGATATTCTCATGGTGCCGGATCTGGAATCGGGCAATATGCTGGGCAAGCAATTTGAATATCTGGCTGGCGCTGCAACTTGTGGTGTCGTCCTGGGTGCCAAAGTGCCCATTGCATTGACCAGTCGTGCCGATGGGCCATCTTCCAGAGTTGCTTCAGCCGCACTGGTCAAATTGCTGGCACACGAGTACCGGAAGAATGCGCCATGAAAAACCCGGTTATCCTCTCCGTGAATTCAGGTTCATCCAGCATCAAGTTTGCCTTGTACCCATACACGAAGGCGGGAGTCATACGCAGCAATCTGACTGGCGTGATTGAGGGCCTGCAACCCGGTGGCAAGCCCGTCATAGAATTCTGCGCAGGTACTGAAGTGCAGCAATTGACTCTGGACGAAGCCGCAATCAAGGCGGCAGATGGTGACCAGTTTTCTGCTGCATTAGCAGCCCTGCACGGCTTGTTGATGAGCCATAGCGCAGACATACAGATTGCCGCCGTTGCCCACCGCATAGTCCACGGTGGTGAACGCTTTTCATCTTCCATTATCATTGATGATGATGCCCTTGCTTACCTGCATACCCTCGATACGCTGGCCCCCCTGCATCAGCCGCATAACCTGGAAGGAGTAACCGCCTTTCGTCGTGCCTATCCCGGCATACCGCAAATAGCCTGTTTTGATACTGGCTTCCATGCCGATATGCCTGCACGCGAAACCACGCTGGCTTTACCGCAATCTCTGCGTGCCATTGGCATACGCCGTTACGGTTTTCACGGCCTGTCTTACCGCTATGTCGCCAGCCACCTGGCCCAGCAATCGGCACGCGCTTTTGATCCTGCTGCCGGGCGCGTCATCATGCTGCACCTCGGCAATGGTGCCAGCGCCTGCTCCATGAAAAACGGCAAAAGCATCGCCACCTCCATGGGCTTTTCTGCACTCGACGGCCTGATGATGGGCACCCGCTGCGGCGCACTCGACCCCGGCGTCTTGCTACACCTGATACAGCAGGGCTGGGATGCAAAGCGCATAGAAACAACTCTGTATAAAGAATCCGGCCTGCTTGGCGTATCAGGCATCTCCGCCGACATGCGCACCCTGCGCGCCAGCAACGACCCGCAAGCCAGCTTCGCGATCGATTTATTCACCTATCGCGTCATACGCGAATGCGGCGCATTAAACGCCTGTTTGAACGGCCTGGATGTGCTGGTGTTTACAGGCGGTATAGGCGAGCACGATGCTGTATTAAGGCAGCAAGTGGCAGAGGGGCTGGCGTATCTTGGTGTGCAAGTTGATGCAAACAAAAATAGCGCAGCGCGTGGTGACGATATCATGGCAATCCATACTCCGAACAGCAGCATAGAAGTCTGGGTGGTGCCTACTGATGAGGGACGTATCGCTGCAATGGATGCGCAGCAGCTACTCCACCCCAAGCAATGAGGTGAACTTTCCAAGTGACTCTAAGTGATTACATAGCAGACTTGGAACCGAAACAAAGTTTGCCGTGATATCAGAAATCTTAGCTCACTCTAGTTTTGCTGCTTGCGCCGATCTCTTCTTGATCACTTCAATTTTGGTTTTCAAGGTTTGTAATTCCTTTAGCGATTCAAGGGCTTTGGGAGACAGGTTTTCTGTCTCTTTCACGATGTCCAATAACACATCAGTGATCTGACCAAGCTGAGTACCATATGACGCTAGCTGAAATACCTGCGCTTCTATTCCTGCATCCCCTGAAACAGGCGGAATCATATTTTAGAACCAGGTCGTATTCGGCTCTATGCTTTGCGCAACGCTGCCACTCCAGGGGAAGTGAACCTGTGGTGACCAAACCCATAACCATGGATACATGATAGCTCCTTGTTTTGATGAGAATTTCAATAAACAATCACAGGCTACTTGAAACAAGGACGTCCTTTATTGACAGTATACATCACTAAAGATTACGACTGGCTGGACCATTATGTTGGTCAGAACCAGAAGGTTATTTTTCAGAAATCAAGCGTATCAGTACATCTTTAAAAAATTAGTAAAATCCTTAGCAAGGATCATAAAACAATATAATAATCTAATTGGCCATTCGAAATTTTGAACAGAATATCGCCTTCACAATTGGTATTGCAAGCGTCCACATTATTGTTTTGCATTTTCTGATCACTTGCCTTACCGTTACTTTCAAGTACCCAAACATCATTCCTGAGATTAAGCTGTGAGCGAAAGATTAGAAATCATTTCATAAATACTCTGGAGGTCGCCATCAGAGTGATGCAAAGCAGCGCGGCAAGCAAGCTGATTGCCAATTGAGCGAACGGTAATCTGGAAAAATAAAACAGCTTGACTAATTCAGGTAAAAACAGCGCCAAAGACAACACTGCGACAGCAAATGTTACCACCCACCACAACACTGGGTTGGGTAGACGCAAACTATGCAAAATATTGGCTGACAAACTACGGTTGATGAAAATAAGACCTATATTGCCTATCACCATGGCCGTGAATGCCATAGTCCTGGCTTGATTCACTTCCATCGGTTGTTGCAGGGCCAGGTAGTAAATTGCCAGTATGGTTAAGAGCAAAGCTGAACCTTGCAGTAAACCCTTGAGTAAGGTTTTGCGGTTAAAGATGCTTGCATTGGTGGCGCGTGGTAGCCTATGCATGACATCTTTTTCTTCCACCTCTGCTTCAAATACCAGTGAACAGGTAGGGTCGATAATGAGTTGTAAAAACAAAATATGCACAGGCATTAGCATGACAGGCCAACCCATCATGACCGGGATAACCGACATGCCAATGACAGGGATGTGAACGGCAACGATAAAACAAATGGTTTTTCTCAGGTTATCAAAGATCCTGCGACCTGATTTGACGGCTGCGACGATGGATGAAAACTCATCATCCAGTAATACCAATGCAGCAGACTCACGCGCCACGTCAGTGCCACGCTTGCCCATGGCAATACCTATGTTTGCAGCTTTCAGCGCAGGGGCATCATTCACCCCATCACCCGTCATGGCAACGACTTCTCCGGCGGCTTTGAAGGCATTTACCAGACGCAGTTTTTGCTCCGGGGCGACACGGCAAAATATGGCTACGTCGGCAATGCGTTGCTGCAATTGCGTCTCATCCATGTCGTTGAGTTCTGCCCCGGTGATGATGCCCCCGGTAACTGGCAAGCCACACTGTGCTGCAATATTTTTTGCGGTTGCAGGATAGTCACCAGTAATCATCACTACCCGTATCCCGGCAGTCTGACATTCATGGATAGCTTCTGGCACTCCGGGACGTATCGGGTCTGCCATTGCTATCAGACCGACCAGTTCAAAATCAAAATCATGCTGGATGTCAGGCAGTTCAGCGTCCCCTATGTTCTCGATGATAATGGGCGCATGGGCGGCCTTGAATTTTGCTTTGGCAACACCGAGTACACGTAGCCCTTTTTCAGCCATCAAGTTGACTTGTTCCAGCAATGCTTCTACTTCATCGGTTGGCAAATGGCAAAGGTCGGCGATAGCCTCGGGCGCTCCTTTGGTGGCAATGACATACTGCTCCCTGTCTTCCGATGCCCATACTCTAGACATGGCCAGCAATTCCTTTGACAGTGGATATTCTTCGACCAGTCCCCAGCCCGCGTGCAAATGCTCGGTTTTGCCGAGCATGTTGTTACCGGCCTTCTGGATAGCCACTTCCATAGGGTCAAACGGCTCACGGTGGCTGGCCAGAATGGCGAACTCAAGCACTTCATGAAATTCTTCTGGCAAATCAGATGTCGGCTGCTGGCAGTCAATGACTTTATTCCCTGAGAATAATAGTACTACCTCCATTTTATTTTGCGTCAGCGTGCCGGTTTTGTCCGTGCATAAAACTGTCGTTGCTCCAAGAGTCTCTATGGCTGGTACTCTGCGTGTCAATACCTGCTGCTTTGCCATGCGCCATGCGCCTATTCCCAGGAAGAGGGTTAATACGACTGGTAATTCTTCAGGTATCAAGGCCATTGCAAAAGTAAGACCTATCAGTACCCCATCCAGCCAAAGATGACGACTTAATCCATACCAGATTGCCAATAATACAGCCATGCCCAGGCTGGAGAGGGCGACATATTTGACTACCTTGCGGGTTTCAACTTGCACCCGCGTGGGCTCTATTTCGACCGACGATAAGGCTGCGCCTATCTTGCCTAAGGCAGTCTGGCCACCTGTTGCCAGCACTTGCGCCAACCCTTTGCCTTGCACTACCAGGCTACCAGAAAAGACAAAAGGCGTATCTTCACCTCCAGCTTGTCCCATTAGTGCTGGTAAAACTTCCTGGGCGGCTTTATTGACAGGAACAGATTCACCGGTCAGCAGGGATTCATCGACAGTCATATTCAAGCAAGACAACAAGACAGCATCTGCGGCTATCCTGTCGCCTTCGGCCAGTACAAGCATATCGCCAGGAACCACTTCACGGCCTGCTATCCGTATTTGTTGGCCATCCCTGATCACCAGCGCCCGCGGGCTGGATAAGTCACGTAAGGCCTCCAGCGCACGCTCAGTTTTGTGCTCCTGATAAAAAGTTATTGCGATGATGACAAAAACAAAAGCCAGAAGCACCAGCGCTTCTCGCAAGTCTCCCAGTAATAGATAAATGCTGCCACAAGCGATTAACAGCAAGAGCATAGGTTCACTTAATACTGTCCAGGCAATTGCCCAGACCTTGCGTGGCTTGGCTGATGGCAACTCGTTGGGACCCATTGCCAGAAGTCGCTCGCTTGAAGCGGCAGAGCTAAGTCCGGTGGTTGCAGCAAGCTCAGGTGTTGCCATGTCAGCGCCTGTCAATGGTAATTCAAAGTTACAGCTTTACAGAGATAAGCAGGCTGGCATATTGATAAATCGCAAAGCTACGGCATTGAAGCAGGAAGTAGAACTCATTTCATCAATAGGAGTGGGTGCGGCCAAGTCGATTTGAGGTGTAGTGCAAGGCAACGCGAAGGATGACACAACCACCTTCAGCATTTGAGACCTGACCTGTCTTTGATAGATGAATATAGTATTGATGAAGAATTTTAACTTGTGACATATGGGCTCGCTTGCCTGCCTTAGATTCCAGAGACTTATCGCTAAACCGCTTGACCAAATCCTCACATATGTCCCATCGCTGGAATCGCTCTGGTGGCGATGTGCCAGGCGAATAAAATTTACTGTCGAATTCCGTCAGCAGCAATTTGGCTTGAACCCCTAAGTTTGCGCCGAGCAATACTGTAGTCGGAAACTATCAGCGATCTGATATGCAATTTACCTGTAGGACTGGCTGTGAACGGAAATACTTCAACATCGCACTCTAATCTTGATTAGATCCTAACGTTTATTTAGAACTTCTTGTAAGGGAAGTTGCTTTCCTGGTTCAGTTTACTCATGGTGTGAATCAAATGGTCATTACCGAAATGAATCGCAAAATGATGGCTGGAAGAAAAATTTCTACTATGCATGGGAAGTTTTTTAAAGACGCTGGCCGCTTTGAGTTGAAAAATCGCTAGCATCAGTAAGGCATATCTTCACAAGATGCTTCGTTGCTCCAAAAACTCTTTCGATATAAGGAAAAATTCAGTTTCCTTATGCCTCTATGATACGTCCAGATTGTCGGATTTATGCTGGCTAGTAACCACAAACAGTAAGTGTGTCAGCGCACAGAGTCAGCCTTAAGCAACGCGCATGATGATTGATTATGGAAGCTTAAACGCATGTACGCAAGAGGAGCAGCACATGGATCGTCGTACGTTCGTTCAGGTAGCCGGTGGCGGCTTTATCGTCTCTGCTGCATTTGCCTCCGCAGGATGCGCTCAACACATGCCTGCCGTTGCCATTGAGTCGTGGCGCGGCCCAGGCCAAGAAGCTGACCTCAGACGCTGGATAATCGGCTATGCGATCTTGGCACCGCACTCCCACAATTTGCAATCATGGATTGTAGATTTGCGTACACCGAATGAGATAGTATTGCGTTGCGACCTGACCCGCCTATTGCCAGAGACTGACCCATTCTCGCGGCAAATTATGATGAGCCATGGTACCTTTCTTGAGCTGTTGGATCTGGCAGCACGTGAGCGGGGTCTGAGAGCCGATATTTCACTGTTTCCAGAAGGCGTGTTTGGCTCGTCCACGCTTGATCAACGACCGGTCGCGCGTATAAGGCTGGTGCCTGATCCCTCTTTAATCCGAGACCCCCTATTTGCTCAAATACTGAATCGGCGAACCAATCGTAGTGTTTATGACTCTGCCAAGCGCGTGCCGTCGGAGGCATGGCAAGCGATGTCGGAGAGTGTTAAACCGAATTCCTTGCGTATTGGATTCGTTGGCCTGGATCAGCCTGATGCGCTACATCGTCATCGTTCCATTGCTGCCGAAGCATGGCGTATCGAACTGAGTACGGCGAGGGTAGTCATGGAAACGTACAAGGTGCTGCGTGTCGGAGGTGCGGAAATTGCACAACACCGAGATGGCTTGTTCGTGCTGGACCGATTCCCTGTCGTGATGAGCAAGCTTGGGCTATTCAACCGCGGCAAGCCGCCCGCACCATCCGACTACGCCACCACCAGCCAGATCAAAGATTTCAATACAAAGCTCGACTCAACACCAGGGTTTTTGTGGATGGTTACCGATGGCAATGACCGCGTGACCCAGGTTAATGCAGGTCGCGCCTATGTTCGTGTGCAACTTGCTGCCACTGCCGCAGGAATCGCTTTGCAGCCACTTTCGCAGGCCTTAGAGGAATATCCAGAACAGGCCAAACCCTATGCAGATATTCGCAGTTTACTCAATGTATCTCATCCGGACAGCACCGTGCAGATGTGGGCTCGTGCTGGTTTTGCACCGCCAGTCGGACCCGCGCCACGTCGTGGGATTGACGCACAACTGCTAAAGGGATGAGCTGATGATCATTCTGGCCTACATGATAGCGTTGGTGGTTTCGGCTACAGCTGTCGCTTTGACACAGGGCCGCTTGCGCTGGCAGCGCAGGAGCTTCGAACTGTCCGAGAAAATGCAAGCTGCCTGTCGTCCCTTTTCCAGAAAATTCTATGATTCAGTCGAAATCGCAGATCTACCGTTACCAGTGAAACGCTACTTTGAGACCGCATTGCGCGAGGGGCAGGCAATGATCGCCATTGTTCGGTTTACACAGCAAGGGACGTTTCGGCAAAACGAGAAGAAGGACAACTGGCAACCGTTCCAGGCTATCCAGTTCGTGACAACGCATCCGCCAGGATTTGAATGGGATGCGCGCATCAGGATGGCCCCAGGCATCTATGTCTGGGTTCGGGATGCCTATGTTCTTGGTGCCGGATCTTTGCGTGCTGCCTTACTCGGTCTTATAACAGTGGCAGACCTACGTGATACTGCGGCGTTGGCAAGCGGCGAGCTGATGCGTTATCTGGCCGAGGCGGTTTGGTATCCAACAGCACTGCTGCCTAGCCAGGGTGTGCTATGGCAAAGCATCGATGAAACCTCCGCAAGGGCGACTCTCAGTGATGGCACAACTACTGTCTCGCTAGATTTTAGATTCGGGGCAGATGGCTTGATCGCTGAAGTATGGTCTAAATCCCGTTCGCGAACGGCAACGGAGTCGGCACCATGGCTTTGCCGTTTAGGTACGTATGAAAAGCGTTTCGGTATGTCTATCCCGCTGCTGGGTGAGGTGGAGTGGGAATTGCCGGCGGGACCGGCACCATACTTTAAGGGGCGATTGACAAACATTGATTATGAGTTCGTAAGCCAGTAAACAATTCATTCTGCTGATTAATTCGATCTAACGTCACTATTTTAATGGGAAATTGTTTCCAAATCTTCTCAATCAAATCACTTGCTTGGGATTATCATCGACCTATTCAGTCTGAGTAAATCCATTCTCTATGATTTACAGAGATATCTTTGGTCTAGCACCTTGATGTAAATCAAACGATTTGTCGTTTGCACTCATATGTCCCATTACTGTTGCGCAATGAAATGAAATGCGTATAAGTGTGATGTCGCACAGACCAGAGCTCACATAAGGTTTAATCTCACCTGTGCACTTACTAAAGATAAAACTTTTGTTTAACCAAGAGTTTTCCAACTTGGACTATTTTGGGTGTGTATAGATTTTTCTATGATCTCCAACTAATTGTAAAGAGGCTCCTGATTTGTCTAATACACATATTTGCAGTCAAGAAACTATTTTTTCCACGCAAAAAATCCGACCTGATTATCGTAAAGTGCTTTATATCGAAGACCATCCGGCAAATTTAGCTTTGGTAGGTAACTTACTGGCGAGACGCCTTGACTGGAAGTTGCTAACAGCTAGGGATGGCAATCTTGGTATTACGATAGCCCGCACTAATCAACCGGACGTTATCTTGATGGATATTAACTTGCCCGGTATTAGCGGCTTCGAAGCATTAGAAATTTTGCTTGCATGTCCAGAAACTGCGCATATTCCCGTCATTGCATTATCGTCAGATGCGTTTCCGCATCAGATAGAAAAAGGTATCAAGGCCGGATTTTTTCGGTATTTGACCAAACCATACAAGCTCGATCATTTGATGGGTGCGTTGGATGATTCCATCTATTTTTCTTTAAATAACTGTGGTTACTCGGCAACCAATCCAGGCGAAGAGGCCACCGTTCTAACGTAAAAAAAGACCGAAACATAGTAACCGTAATCCCAAGCAGCACAAGCACTATTTTCCTATTTACTTTGTTCTTTTCTGCGTCGCCACCTCAACCTGATAAGGCTACTGTTCCTTCACTGGTAGTCTGAATATTCACTCCATTTTTCCAGTATTTATCGCCGACAAATCGGTAACAAGGATGTTCTTACAAGCACGTGACGGCTTCAAATTCTTTCTCTAATCGTCGCTGCCAAATGTCGTGATAGTCCTTACATTGCGATATTTTTAATATGCGTGCCACCGTACCGAAGGCTATTGCATAGAAGTCCACTATCGGACGATTAGATTTACCTTGCAAACGATCATTCTCAGCAATATTGCAGAGAACGAAGCCTTTGCAATTACTCAGAAAGAGTTCACATCATGGCCTATCAAAGCATCAACCCGAACGACGGTAAGATCATTAAAACATTTGAGCATTTCAATAAATCTCAACTTGAAAAATCACTCGCTACTGCTGAATCATGTTTTCAAGCATGGAGACATACGAGCTACAAAGACCGCGCCGCTATCGTAAATAGGGCAGCCAAGCTTATGGCTGCGAATGTGGATGATTTCGCCAAGCTGGCAACGCTGGAGATGGGCAAGCGCATCAACGAGGCGCGCGGTGAAGTTATATTCAGCGCTGATATCCTGACCTATTACGCAGATCATGCTGAAAGCTTTCTCAAGCCAATGACGTTGAGCCCGAAAGTCGGAGAGGCACACATGGAAAGCAGCCCATTTGGTGTGCTCTTTTGCGTTGAGCCATGGAATTTCCCGTATTACCAACTTGCGCGTGTCGCCGGACCGCAATTAATGGCTGGTAATGTCGTGGTAGTGAAGCATGCAGGCTGTGTACCGCAATGTGCGATTGCCTTTGAAAAGCTCTGGATTGATGCTGGTGCTCCTGTGGGAACTTATACGAATTTACTGATTACACATGAACAGTCAGAGGCCGTGATCGACGATCCACGTATCAGAGGAGTGGCATTGACCGGGAGTGTTACGGCGGGACGGGCCGTTGCTGCCCGAGCTGGGCAAAATCTCAAAAAGACTTCGATGGAATTAGGGGGTAGTGATGCGTTTATCGTGCTTGAAGACGCTGACCTCGAAACAACTATTCCATGGGCGGTCTGGGGAAAAATGTATAACGGTGGTCAAACTTGTTGTGCTGCGAAGCGTTTTATTGTGGTCGACTCTATAGCTGACGAATTTCTTGAGAAATTCTCGTCTGCATTGTCTGCATTAATACCAGGTGATCCGATGGACGAATCAACCACGCATGGGCCTTTATCGACAGAAGAAGCATTACTTCAATTAATTAAGCAGGTTGACGGTGCCGTGAAACATGGTGCCAAGCTAGTGATGGGAGGTAAGCGTCTTAACCGCGCTGGCTCCTTTATGGAAATTACGATGCTCACTGACATCAAGCCAGAAAATCCAGCTTTCCGCGATGAATTCTTTGGACCAGTGGTTTGCTTCTACCGTGTCAAAGACGAAGCAGCCGCCATTGCGTTAGCAAACGATTCCGACTTTGGCTTGGGCGGGTCAGTATTCACCAAAGACATCGCGCGTGGCAAACGTATTGCAAGCCAGGTCGATACCGGCATGATGTTTATTAATAATCTCGATTGGGCAGATGCTGAACTTCCGTTTGGCGGGATCAAATACTCCGGTTACGGACGCGAATTGGGCAACATGGGAATACAGGAATTCGTGAATAAGAAGTTGGTCCGTATTGCAGATCACGCTGCCCCCAACTGATTGACGAAAAAATTCAATCATGTACATCAACAACGTCTCAGTTTTAACAAAGCCACTTGCACGCAGGTGTCGCGTGGCACTCGAGCCTCCTTTGACTTCGACAATAAACGAAGCGGGCGACGGTTCTCATCGTTTGAGGGGAACCTTAACAATGAAATCTCAAGAAGGTAGATTGTCTGATACCAAAAACCAGATTAGCTATCAGAGCGGATCCTCGGACTGATTTCGTCCACTTTCAGCAATTTGATACATCCAGATGTAAAACCCATATTGGGGTCGTTGTCTTACCACATCGCAGGTTGCGAGCTTACGTAAGCTCAAAGGAGATATTCATGACACAAAAAATGCAAGCGGCAGTTGTCGAAAATTTCGGTAAGCCATTAGCTATCAGAGAATGGGACATTCCCCAACCTGGTCCCGGCCAGATTCTCATAAAAACCGAAGCCTGCGGTGTTTGTCACACGGATTTACATGCTGCCAATGGTGATTGGCCGCTCAAGCCTGCATTACCATTCATTCCAGGGCACGAAGGCATAGGCGTTGTTACTGCCCTAGGTAAAGGAGTAACTGCTGTAAAAGAAGGTGACCGGGTAGGCGTACCCTGGCTCTACTCGGCTTGCGGACATTGCGAATACTGCCTGGCTGCCCGTGAGCCGGTGTGTGCTAATGCCCAGTTTGGTGGTTATACGAAGAATGGCGGATTTGCCGAATTCATTGTTGCTGATCCAAATTATGTTGCGCACATTCCATCACACCTGGCATCACGAGATGCTGCACCGCTTATTTGTGCGGGCGTTACATCGTATAAGGGAATCAAAGAAACGCAAGCTAAACCCGGCGATTGGATTGTCATTTCCGGCGTTGGTGGCTTGGGACACTTAGCTGTTCAGTACGCAAAGGCGATGGGCTTGCATATATGTGCAGTCGATATTGATGACAGTAAACTCGCGCATGCAAAACGTCTCGGCGCGGATGCAGTTGTTAATGCCAAGGCCGAGGATGCGATTGAAGCAGTGAAGAAAGCCACTAGTGGCGGGGCGCATGGAGTACTGATTACCGCACCTTCGCTTGCAGCGTTCAAGCAGGGCGTAGGTATGACTCGCAAATGGGGCACCTGTGTATTGGTAGGGTTGCCGCCCGGGGAATTCCCGACGCCATTGTTCGATGTCGTCGCCAATTGCATCACGATTCGTGGTTCTTTCGTCGGCAATCGCCTGGACATGGCAGAAGCATTAGCTTTCGCAGTGGATGGTAAGGTCAAAGCGGATATTGAATTGCAACCACTGTCGGCGATCAATAAAGTATTCGAACGACTTGCGCATGGTGATGTACCCGCCCGTGTTGTGCTCGAATTTATCGATTCCTAGGGTAATCCAATGTCAATAGTCTTGAATACTTCCACGGCTTTGCTTACGGCAATTCAAATGGCTGAAGCGGATCGCTTGACTACTGCGAACGGCATCAGCGATATTGATCTGATGGAAAATGCAGGTCGCCCCGTCGCACAAGCAATCCTGCAACGCTGGGCAAGATGTCCTGTCATCGTTCTATGTGGCCCTGGTAGCAATGGTGGTGACGGCTTTGTAGTAGCCAGACGACTAGCTGAAGTCAACTGGCCTGTACGTATTGCATTATTGGTTCCGCGTGATCAACTTCGAGGCCCTGCTGCCCATCACGCAGCGCTGTGGCGGGGGGCCGTAGAATGCATGGCTCCAGAGTCACTTGATGGTGCGGAATTGGTTGTCGATGCAATTTTCGGGGCAGGGTTAAGTCGTCCGCTCGAAGGTGCTGCTGCTACCACGTTAGCCGCCGCAGCAGCTCGCAAGTTGCCAATCGTCGCGGTTGACGTACCTAGTGGCTTAATGGGTGACTCGGGTTTAAGTCTCGGTGCTGTAAAGTGTGTACTCACGGTAACTTGCTTTCGCAAGAAGCCCGGTCATCTGCTGTTGCCAGGACGATCGCTCTGCGGCGAAGTGGTAGTGGTCGACATTGGCACGCCGGTGTCCGTATTCGGTGAGGTCAATCCCGATACTTTTGAAAACGATCCAAGATTATGGGCAAGTGCTCTTCCTAAGCTCGCGGAAAATGACAACAAATATACGCGTGGACACGCATTGTTGATCGGCGGGTATCCAGCGACTGGTGCTGCGCGTATGGCAGCACGCGCTGCGGCACGCTCCGGCGCAGGACTGACTACCATAGCCGTGCCTGAGTTGGCATTGCCCATATACGCGGCTTCCCTGACCAGTATCATGGTAAGTCCCCTCGTGATTGCCGAAGATCTGCAATTGCTACTGTCAGATAGTAGATATACGGGATTTCTGATTGGCCCTGGCACAGGGTGTGGTCCGGCAACTCGTGTGCAGGTACAGGAAATCTTAAAGACGGGGCGACCCACTGTACTCGACGCTGACGCATTGTCGACTTTCCGGGATGATCTATCAGTGTTGTCTCGATCCATCATTGGACCCTGTGTGTTGACGCCCCATGAAGGCGAATTCACCCGCCTCTTCGATGTCAGCGGCGACAAGCTGACCCGGACCCGTGCTGCGGCACGAGCATGTGGCGCCATCATCGTTCTCAAAGGCAGCGATACAGTAATCGCGGCACCAGATGGAAGGGCCATTATCAATGCCAACGCACCACCCACCTTAGCTACTGCAGGTGCAGGAGACGTACTTGGCGGCATCATACTGGGCCTACTGGCACAAGGTATGGACCCCTTCCTGGCCGCCGCAGCATCAGTTTGGCTGCACGGTGCTGCTGCTAGTGCTTTCGGTCCAAAGCTATTAGCTGAGGATATTCCTGATCTGCTTCCAACAGTCTTTTCGCAATTACAAGCGTTACCTAGGTCATAGGTGAATTTATTATGCAAGCAATGGTATTGAACAAGATTGGTACTCCGCTTGAATGGACGAATTTACCTGATCGTGAACCAGGGCCAGGCGAAATTCGCGTGAAAATTGGTGCATGCGGCGTCTGTCGCACAGACTTGCATGTGGTTGATGGCGAATTGCCGACTCCGCAGGTACCGATAATCCCTGGACATGAAATTGTAGGGAGAATAGATAAAATAGGATTGGGGGTTGAGGGATTCACGTTGGGCGAGCGTATCGGAGTCCCTTGGCTTGGCCATACCTGCGGTGTTTGCCCATATTGCGTCGACAACCATGAAAATCTCTGTGATCGACCGATATTCACCGGATACACTCGCGACGGTGGTTTTGCGACGCACACGATTGTTGATGCCCACTTTGCCATACGACTAGGGGAAGTGGGCAGCGATGTGGACCTTGCGCCTTTGCTGTGTGCTGGCCTTATTGGGTGGCGTTCCTTAGGTATCGCTGGACCCGGCAGAAAGCTAGGACTGTATGGATTCGGCGCATCTGCACATATCGTGGCACAGGTAGCGAAATGGCAGGGACGCTCTGTATATGCTTTCACCCGCCCCAGTGATATTGCCACCCAAGCTTTTGCGCTTCATCTTGGCGTAAATTGGGCGGGAGGATCTGACGAATTGCCCACAGACCACCTCGATGCAGCGATTATTTTTGCACCCGACGGTGATCTAGTGCCTATTGCGTTAAAGGCGGTTCGAAAGGGTGGGCGTGTTGTATGCGCTGGGATTCACATGAGTGATATTCCCAGCTTGCCCTATCGCTTATTGTGGGAAGAGCGGCAACTTGTGTCGGTAGCAAACCTGACGCGGCAAGATGGAGCCGATTTTTTCCGACTAGCACCTCAGATTGGAATCGTTACCCACACCAACAGCTATCCCCTTAGCGAGGCAAATTCTGCGCTTGATGACCTTCGTGCCGGTCGGTTCGAAGGTGCAGCAGTGCTTGTTCCATAAGTGATTTCATTTGGAATTACGCGTAAAAAATATAAAAAAAGACTGCTATATGTTTGACATCGAACAGACCAAGCAACGAAATGCTTGTAGGCTAAATTTTCCTCAACTGTGAAAAGAGACAAAAATGAAAACCGATGCAAAACTGAAAGAAGACGTTAATGCTGAGTTGCAATGGGAGCCGTCTATTAATGCAGCAAGAATTGGTGTGGAGGTAAAGGATGGCATCGTGACTCTCGCTGGACATGTCGATAGTTATTCAGAAAAACTGGAAGTCGAACGCGCTACACAACGTGTCACTGGTGTTAGAGCGCTCGCTGTTGAGATCGAAATTGATTTGCCTGGCACTAGCCACAGGCATGATCGTGACATTGCCGCTACGGCACAAAACGTGCTGGGCTGGATGTCGATTTTACCGTATGGATCAGTCAAGATCATGGTTGAAAATGGCTGGATCACTCTCTCAGGAGAAGTTGATTGGGAATTTCAAAAGGTAGCAGCAGTCGTTGCCGTTCGTTACTTAATGGGTGTCAGAGGCGTGAGCGACGATATCCAGATTAAAAGTAAAGTGTTCCCTGGTGTCGTCAAATCAGAAATTGAAGCTGCATTGAAACGCAGCGCCATGGATGACGCAAAAAAAATAAACGTCGTAGTGGATAACGCTAATGTGACCTTGTCCGGAAAAGTAGGCAACTGGTCTGAGCGTGAATCTGCAAGGCATGCTGCATGGGGTACACCTGGTGTAAAAAAAGTAGTCGATAACATGACGCTGTCTTATTGATCCTCAAGCAATACCAGCATCTTTACTCGTCTTTGTAGGTGCTGTTTAAATTCTCAATGCTCTCGCATTTCTTCAAATCTTTTAGGAAAAATAATGGACATTAAAAATTCACCCGCCTACATTTATAACACGCACCTAGAAGCGGAAGACGCCATTCGTTCGCTCAGTAAATCTGGCTTCGATGTAAAAAAATTGTCCTTAATTGGCAAGGGCTATCACAGTGAAGAACAACCGATCGGCTTCTACACAACCGGCGATCGTATTAGATCCTGGGGCGGAAATGGCGCTTTTTGGGGCGGGATTTGGGGGCTGCTAATGGCGCCTGCTGTTTTCTTCCTGCCCGGCTTTGGGTTGCTGGCTATGGCTGGTCCCGTGGTCACGGCTTTGGTTGCAGCCCTTGAAGGGGCAATGGTTGTTGGTGGATTGTCTGCAATAGGTGCTGCACTCAGTCAGATAGGTGTATCAGACAAACAGATAATTAAATATGAGATGGCATTAAAAGTTGATAAGTACATTCTCATGGTACATGGCAATGCTGATGACCTGGCACATGTGCATTCGGTTTTAGCAGATGCCGTAGCAGCAACCTGAAGCCTATCCAACAAAGGAATTATCATGACTAAAATTATCGGCATTGATCTGGGTACCACCAATTCTTGTGTTGCAGTGATGGAAAATGGCAAGCCAAAAGTCATTGAGAATTCTGAAGGTGCGCGCACGACGCCATCTATCATCGCCTATCAGGCAGATGGCGAAATCCTGGTGGGCGCACCCGCCAAACGGCAAGCAGTGACCAACCCTAAAAATACCTTGTATGCAGTCAAGAGGTTGATAGGCCGAAAGTTTGATGAAAAAGAAGTGCAGAAAGATATTGCTCTTATGCCTTTTAACATCCTTAAAGCAGATAACGGTGACGCATGGATAGCCGTGCGCGACAAAAAGCTGGCTCCTCCGCAGATTTCTGCTGAAATCTTGCGCAAAATGAAAAAAACAGCAGAAGATTATTTGGGCACAGAGGTAACTGAAGCAGTAATTACTGTACCGGCCTATTTCAATGATGCTCAACGACAAGCTACTAAGGATGCTGGACGCATCGCTGGGCTGGAAGTAAAGCGGATTATTAACGAACCTACCGCTGCGGCTCTCGCATTTGGTATGGACAAGAACGAAAAAGGCGATCGCAAGATTGCCGTATATGACTTGGGCGGTGGTACTTTCGATGTATCTATCATCGAAATCGCTGAGTTGGCAGGTGAACGTCAGTTTGAAGTTCTGTCCACTAATGGCGATACATTTCTTGGGGGCGAAGACTTCGATCAGCGCATTATTGACTACATCATCGAAAAATTTAAGAAGGTACATGGACTTGATCTTAAAAAAGACCCTATTGCGCTACAGCGTATCAAGGCTTCTGCAGAACGTGCAAAGATTGAGTTATCGTCTGCGCAGCAAACTGAAATTAACGAGCCATATATCGCTATGGCCAATGGCGCACCTATCCACCTCTCACAGAAGATCACGAGAGCAAAGCTAGAAGCTCTGGTTGAAGAATTGATCAGCGCGACAATAGAACCATGCCGTATTGCAATTCAGGATGCTGGCGTCAAAGTGACTGACATCGATGACATTATTCTTGTTGGTGGTATGACGCGCATGCCAAAAGTCCAGGAGAAAGTGAAAGAATTCTTTGGGAAAGATGCTCGCAAGGATGTTAATCCAGATGAAGCTGTTGCTGTCGGTGCAGCGATTCAGGGTGCAGTGTTATCCGGCGACCAAAAAGATTTACTCTTGCTGGACGTTACACCGTTGTCTCTGGGTATAGAAACAATGGGCGGTGTCATGACCAAGATGATACCTAAAAATACGACGATTCCAACCAAGTTCAGTCAGGTATTTTCGACTGCTGATGACAATCAAGCTGCGGTAACGATCAAGGTGTATCAGGGAGAGAGAGAAATTGCCGCTGGCAACAAGACTTTAGGGGAATTCAATTTGGAAGGAATTCCACCCTCGTCACGCGGTACACCCCAGATAGAAGTCAGTTTTGACATTGATGCCAACGGCATACTGCATGTCGGTGCTAAGGACAAGGCCACCGGAAAAGAGAATAAGATAACAATTAAGGCCAACTCAGGCCTCACTGAAACAGAGATTCAGACTATGGTAAAGGATGCTGAACTAAATGCTGAAGAAGACAAGAAATTAAAAGATTTGGCGGAATCACGTAATCAGGCTGACACATTAGTCCACACAGTGAGTAAATTGATGCGTGAACATGGTGAAAAGTTGAGTACGCTTGATAAGGAAAAATTTAATACAGCGATCAAAGACTTGGAAGCCGCCATGCTCGGCAATGACAAGTCGGACATAGATGCCAAACAGCTCGCCTTATCCAGTATTGCTCAAGAGTTGAGCCCTAAAATGAATAATCAATCTAACGAGCAACAGGCGCAACAAGACAAGCAAGCGTCTTCAGACATGCATCATGAAAAGCAGGACGGCACCGTTGATGCCGATTTTGAAGAAGTCAAAGAAGCGAAGTAATCTGCTTAAATTGAACTCAAGCTGTGCAGCCTAACTTACGTGTTCAACTGCATTAACAACATAAGCTCTTTTTTTGGAGATTCTGTTGTTAATGCAGTGAACCTAATCACCCACGTGGGTCGGCGATAATTCCATCTATGTGATGCTTTGCATCTTCACAAGCAGCATTGATCGCATCGTGCCTGTTATCACGCACACATACTGGCAATGCGCTTTGAAAAGTGTCCAGGCCATGTGCGTCGAAGCATCCAATTTCACAGCTAGCCGACCATCGCCCATCGGATAAGGGAATGGCGAATGGACTGATTATCCAGTCACGATAACTAAGCTTGAATCCTTTACTCACACTATTCTCACTTTAAGAAGAAAATTTGATGTTCACTTAAGGTCCGGTAGATTTATGTGTTTATATAACTTCCAAAGTGGACGTAACTTGCGCTGTTGAGGTATGGATTGCGAAAGCACATACCCACGCGAAAAGTTACAACTTGCCAGATGATCTGGCTTATCTTGAATCAAATCAAGCAGTAGTATTTCAGCGACTGCAGCATCATTACTGACGCCCAAATTGTCCTGCAAGGCACTTAATGAAGCTAAGTATCTATCCATATCCTTTTTAGGAAACAAATCCCGAAAGAATATGCATGAATAACGGGATCGCTTCACTGCTATCCGAAATTTGTGATTTTCAGAAGGATTTGCATCCTTATCTTGCTTAAGAAGGTGATTGCCAATCTTAAGTAAATGCCGTTGTTGACGCATTAAAATTTTCTTTGCTACATGCGGGATTTTTTTATTCCATTTCTTGTTCTTATGAGAATTGTCAGGCTCAGCAGATTTTTCTTGCTCAAGCCAATTTGATACGGCAGACATCATTTGTGAAAAACCATTTTTACTTACCGCATCGTAGGCATTCTTCTCCTCTTTGTTGGTGATATTTAATGCAGTTTTTCCCAGGGTGGACATTTTTAATTCTGCCGGAGCGATTGCTTCGATTTCGATTAGTGACGAATCTGACAGTACTCGCCAATCCCGGGCCAATCCCAATTTTAATGATAAGTTGTCCAGACCAGTCTGCAGCGTTGTGGAAAGCGGTGCAATCTCGTTAAACAACTCCAATGCGGACGATAAACGACGTAGACTTATATGCATTTGCCGAATGTGCTCAGGATTGTCGCGAAGTTGCATTGCTAGCTTGTTTTCTTGAACTTGTCTTAGGCAATTTCTTATTATTATTTTCACAGCTGACTCTGCCTTCATTTTGCGACGCAATTTCACTTCGTGTATTTTTACTGTCGCAGACTGCTTCACTTGTGGTAACAAATTGACCTCCCAGTTTTAGTGTGATATGACGCTAATTCATTCGATGCTATTGATAGATTTAATGATTGATTGCATCTTCAAGACCTAAATTGTTGCGGGTTTAATTTCTTTGAGAAAATAAATTCGTGCATAAGCCAAGAGTTGCGCATCACTTGGATGACCTACTGTCTCTACACTTACAACCTTCTGTGCAATTGCATCATGGTGTTTCAGGAGATACTTCATCAGTTCCAGTTTTTCAAATCCAGGCCCAACAATCAGAATTTCCAGCGAGTCTTTTAGCTTGGCGGCGATATCATCAAAATATTGCGTATCCTCAGGTGCCCGGCCTGCTCCCACATTTCCTGCCTTGGTATGCAGATGAGGATGAGTAGAGTGAGTATGGATAATGTCAGTCTCTGCAGTATCCGCATTGAAATGAATTATGTGAGCCTGGACATGATCTATCCATACGAGGACAAGATTAGTTGACATGAAATTTCTTTCTGGGTAGGTGTAAAGACTGATTTGCAAAGAGGATGCGAATCAATAAAGGAGAGAGTCGCAATTGCCGTCGAGCTTGCAACACGGTCCAGGGAAGTGGTACTTACTAAACTTGTCGCCACTATTTGCTATTTTTGTCTGCTTCGTTAAATCCGTGCAGAGGCATGTCAGCATCCACGGCAATAGGGTCACTTGCGGGAAATGTTTCTTTCAAAGCTTCGTCTAAAGCTTTATCCACATCGTCTTCAATATCTGTCATCTTCGGTTGCACATGCGGGATGATTTTAGGTTGAATTTGGAGACGCTTCTTTGATTTTGAAGTAGTCGATTTTTTACTCATTTTAGTGTCAAACCTAGTTATCAAAAAAATGCGAAAGAGCGTCTTTTATGCCTCTTTTTTACTTCTTTGTATATCGATTTACTTCAAGATTATTTGCGGTGAATTTCTGTACATTCATAAAGCTACCGAACAAGTACATACTCAAGTGCTTATTCGAATTTTAAACGTATCATGCTGAATTTATTCTGTGCTGTCTGTGTGCCATCGAACAGATGGCTTGCTTATTTTGGCTTAATCTATAGCTTGTCCGTACTCTCACTTAAAGCAGGTAAACGACTATGCAAATGGGCATGATAGGTTTAGGCAGGATGGGCTCAGGCATGGTTAGGCGTCTGCTTGCAAGTGGGCATGACTGCGTTGTCCATGACTCTTTAGAGCAGGCAATGTCTGAAGTTGAAGCGGATGGTGCAAGTGTGGCCATTTCCTTGCAAAATTTGGTGCTGCAGTTGTCAACACCCCGAGCCATTTGGCTAATGGTGCCAGCAGCAATCGTCGACGGTGTATTGGCAAGTTTATTGCCCTTGCTTGCAAGGGGCGACATTGTTATTGATGGCGGAAATTCTTACTATCGCGACGATATACGACGTAGTTCTGAAATGCAGGAGCAAGGGATACACTACCTTGATGTCGGAACGAGTGGTGGCATAGCAGGTCAGGAGCGTGGCTATTGTCTGATGATAGGTGGCGAAGCCAACACCGTTGCTTATATGCGTCCAATATTTCTGTCTCTTTCACCTGGCGTTGCACTCGCTACCCGTACACCAGGACGTGTGCTCAATGCGCTTGAAGTTAATGATGCTGAACAAGGATTTTTACACTGTGGTGGTTATGGCGCAGGTCATTTCGTCAAGATGATACACAACGGTATTGAGTATGCAATCATGGCCGCCTATGCTGAAGGATTAAACATTCTTCATAGCGCCAATATAGGCAAGCTAGAGTTTAAAGTAGATATCGATGCTGAGAGTACTCCGCTACGCAATCCAGAATTTTATCAGTACGATATGGACTTACCTCAAATTACTGAGGTATGGCGTCGTGGTAGTGTTATTAGCTCCTGGCTGCTTGATTTGACCGCATCGGCCTTGCTTCAAGACCCTCATCTACAAGCTTACGCAGGGCATGTGGCTGACTCCGGCGAGGGCCGCTGGACTATCCTTGCTGGGATTGAAGAGGCGGTTCCCATTAGCGTGATGAGTGCTGCATTGTTTGAGCGCTTCGCTTCTCGAGGAAGGGGGGACTTTGCCAATAGGATGTTATCCGCAATGCGCAATGAATTTGGTGGGCATGTGGAAAAACATAATGCATCTCCCATAGAGAGCCTTCAATAATGTCACCTGAAAAAGATCTTGAGCTTGAAGAAATGCCTGTCAGGAAGAACCTGGTATTTTTGATTGACGCTGACAACACTTTACTCAACAACGACCAAATTTTATATGAATTAGGCCAGCTTCTTTATACAGATTTTGGTTCTGAAAGTGCCGCGCATTATTGGGACATCGTTGAGCAACTGCGCGTCGAATTAGGGTATGCAGACTACTTTGGTGCATTGCAACGCTTCCGGTCTGATCAAGCCTTTTCGATAGAAAATGAGTTTGGCCATAAGCATAGTGCAAACAATCAAGCATTACTGCGGATATCAAGTTTCTTGATGGATTATTTATTTGCAGACCGCTTGTACCCTCATGCTCTGGAGTTGATCGCGCAGCTTGAAACAATAGGAAGCACTGTTATCGTTTCTGATGGAGACATAGCTTATCAGCCACGGAAGATTCTCCGTTCTGGTTTATGGGACGCAGTGGATGGAAGGGTACTGGTTTATATTCACAAAGAAAAAATGATTGCGGCCATCGTTCATCAATACCCTGGGCAGCACTATGTGATGATAGACGATAAATTGCGGGTGCTCACCGCAATGAAGAAACTTATGCAAAACCGACTTACAACCGTATTCGTCCGCCAAGGTCATTTTGCTTTAGATGCAGACACATTGGCTATGTATCCACCTGCAGACATCAGTGTTGATTGCCTGGGGGACTTGATGGACTATAAGTACAACGCATTTGTCAACTTTGACAGCCCAATTGCTGTTAAGTCGTGGCCATTCTCTAGTTAGAAATATTAAATGGAACCAATATGAATGCTCATACCAGCCAATTGCGCGACCTGGGTCAAAGTGTGTGGCTGGATAATATTCATCGTGATCTACTCACAAGTGGCACATTGCAAAGCTACATCGTCGATTTGAATGTGAGTGGTTTGACTTCAAATCCTACCATTTTCCAACATGCCATAGGATCAGGGACTAGCTATGACTCAGCCATTGTCCAACTCTCTAAAGAGGGCTTGACTTGCCAAGAACTCTTTTTTACGTTAGCTCTAGAGGATTTGACGCAGGCAGCGCATTTGCTTGGTCCTATATTTGAAGCAAGTGATGGCGTTGATGGCTGGGTGTCGCTCGAAGTGTCGCCGCTATTAGCACATGACACGCTCAATATGCTAAGAGCCGCTACGCACTTACACAATCAAGCGGCATTACCTAACCTGTACATCAAAATCCCAGCCACACCAGCGGGTATACTGACGATTGAGCAAGCCACCTTCGATGGCATTCCCATCAACGTTACTTTATTGTTTTCGCGTGAACAGTACCTGGCAGCGGCAAATGCTTATTTAAGAGGTATGGAACGACGTCAGCTTGCGGGCTTACATTTACACGTCCATTCAGTTGCCTCTTTGTTCGTGAGTCGCTGGGATGTTGCCGTGAAAGAGAAAATATCTCCTGAATTTCATAACCGCCTTGGTATAGCCATTGCTATGCAATGTTATCAAGCCTATTTCGAGCTGTTAAACTCTGAACGCTGGCAAAACCTGGCGGTTAATGGTGCAATGCCCCAGCGGTTGCTATGGGCCAGCACCGGGACTAAAGATACAAATGTATCGGACACGATGTATGTTGAAGCCTTAGTGGCTGCAAATACAATCAATACCGTTCCTGAGAAAACACTATTGGCATTTGCAGACCATGGCAAGGTGGCTACAGTATTGCCAAAGGATGGAGGCTATGCAAGCGAGGTGGTGGAAGAATTCAGGCGTGAGGGTGTTGATGTCGAAACGCTTGCATCCCGTTTGCAAGACCAAGGTGTTCTCGCATTCACAGCTTCATGGAATGAAATGATGTCCGTCATCGAGGATAAGTGTAAAAAAATTGACCTGGCTGCAAATTCGACAAACACCGCCGCACTAACAATTAGCTCTTTTTCATGAATGCCGACCATACTCTCAAAGAGAGTCGTGGTACAGCCAGGCAAGATTCGCTTGCCGCGCTCGATGTGCTTTGTATCAATACCTTGCGTACGCTTTCCATTGACATGGTAGAAAAGGCGAAATCGGGTCACCCTGGCACCCCGATGGGTGCAGCGCCAACTGCGTATTGTGTTTGGCAACGTTATCTGCGATTTGATATCGATGACCCTGGGTGGCTCAATCGAGATCGTTTTGTGTTGTCTGTCGGTCATGCATCAGCCTTGTTATACAGCATGCTTTATTTATGTAGTGTCAAGTCGAAAGCCGACGATTTTTCTGACAATCTCGCCGTCAGCATGGCAGATCTGCAAAGCTTTCGTCAGGCTGGCAGCCGCTGCACAGGCCATCCAGAACACGGCTGGACTGCGGGGGTAGAAGCTACCACAGGGCCACTTGGTCAAGGTTTGGCGAACAGTGTTGGCATGGCAATTGCCCAACGCTGGCTGGCCGCTACCTACAACAGACCTGGCTATGCCCTGTTTGACTACAATGTTTACGCCTTGTGTGGTGATGGCGACATGATGGAAGGTATCAGTGCTGAAGCGGCCTCCCTTGCAGGCCATTTGGAATTGGCCAATCTTTGCTGGATTTACGACAGCAATCACGTCAGCATTGAAGGTACGACTGCAATCACCTTTACAGAAGATGTCGTAGCAAGATTTCGTGCCTATGGCTGGCAAGTCATCAGCGTAGCTGATGCGAACAACCTGGATCAACAGACCAGCGCCTTACAGCGTTTTGTTGACACCCAGGACAGGCCAACGCTGATCGTCGTGCAAAGCCATATAGGCTATGGCGCACCCCACAAGCAAGACAACCGGGAGGCACATGGCGAACCACTTGGCATTGACGAAGCGAGGCTGGCCAAACAGTCTTACCACATGGACCCGGATGCGCAATTTGCCGTACCTGACGGCGTGCAGGCACACTTCAGTGCGCAATTTGGTCAACGTGGCAAAGACGCCCATACCTCGTGGAATAGCTTGTTTGCCGACTATTGCCAGCAGCATCCCCAACTCGCAAAACAAATTGATTGCATGCAGGCCGGTGAATTGCCAGACGGCTGGGATCTTGCCTTACCTGACTTTGCACCAGACGAAAAAGGGCTCTCCACGCGAGAAGCCTCGGGCAAAGTCTTGAATGCCATCGCCGCACACATGCCATGGTTACTTGGCGGCGCAGCCGATCTGGCACCATCCACCAAGACAAATTTGAATTTTGACGCGGCAGGTGATTTTGAAGCCGTTGTCGCCATTGACAATGCCTACGTCAGTGCTGAACTGGGGAATGCATCTGCCAGTTATGCAGGACGAAATTTCCATTTCGGCATACGTGAACATGCCATGTGTGCTATCGCCAACGGCATGGCACTATCCAGGTTACGGCCTTTTGCAGCCAGTTTCTTTGTATTTACCGACTATGCTCGTGCGGCGATCCGCTTGTCAGCAATGATGGGCATGCCGGTCATTTATCTTTGGACGCATGACTCGATTAGCATGGGTGAAGACGGTCCTACTCACCAGCCTGTAGAGCAGCTCGCGTCATTTCGTGCCATGCCCGGCATGGTTTTACTGCGCCCGGCGGACGCGAATGAAGTGCTGGAAGCCTGGCGGGTGATCATGAAAATCAGTAATCGCCCTGCCAGCCTGGTCTTGTCGCGGCAGGCATTGCCTACGATAGACCGACAAAAATACGCCAGCGCCAGTGGAGTCGCAAAGGGTGCCTATATACTCGCCGATGCGGTCGATGAAAGACCAGAAGTACTACTGCTGGGAACGGGAAGCGAAGTAGCACTCTGTATTGCCGCTTACGAGCAACTGAGCGCAGAAGGCATTCGCGCCCGCGTCGTCAGCATGCCATCCTGGGATTTATTTGAAAGCCAGAGCGACGCTTATCGTGATCACGTATTGCCACCAGGCGTGCTGGCCCGGGTATCGGTTGAAGCAGCATCGGCATTTGGCTGGGAGCGTTATACCGGCCAGCATGGCACGATGATATCCATGCAGTCGTTTGGCCTTTCCGCCCCGGGGAAAGTAGTCGAAACACATTTTGGTTTCGATGTCTCCCATGTCGTCGCGGCAGCCAGGGCGCAGGCATTACGTCATCGTTCATCTATCGGGTAAAAACCATGACAACATCTATTCATCCACTGGCAGGCAAACTGGCACCATTGTCTTCACTGATCAACGTTTCAAAATTGGTCACGGCTTATTTCACTTTAAAACCGGATCCATCCGTTCTGGAACAAAGAGTCAAGTTTGGTACATCCGGGCATCGTGGATCAGCTTACGACAGTGCATTCAATGAAGCCCACGTGCTGGCAATCACACAGGCAATTTGTGATTTTCGCAGCTTAAATGACATCAATGGCCCACTTTTTCTGGGTATGGATACGCATGCCTTATCCGAACCGGCATGCGCCAGCGCCATGGAAGTACTGGCGGCCAATCGCGTCGAGGTCATGCTGGCGAGCAATGATGAATACACACCTACCCCGGCCATCTCCCTTGCGATATTGAGTTACAACAAACGGCGCGATCATCTCACAGGCCTGGCAGACGGCATCGTTCTTACTCCGTCCCACAATCCACCGCGTGACGGCGGGTTTAAATACAATCCAACTAACGGTGGTCCGGCCAATCAGCAAATTACCGAATGGATAGAAAACGCAGCAAATCAATATCTGGAGAATGATCTGGCAGGTGTACGCCGCATCACCAGCAGCAAAGCCATGCAGGCAAAGACCACGCATCGTTACAACTTTATGGATTTTTATGTCGATGAAATTGGCAGTGTCGTCAATATGAATGCCATTCGTGACGGACAGATACGCATCGGCGTAGACCCGCTTGGCGGTGCTGGCGTCCATTATTGGTCAGCCATCGCAGACCGCTATCAGTTAGACCTGACAGTGGTCAATAACGTGATCGACCCCAGCTTTGCTTTTATGCCGCTAGACTGGGATGGTCAGATCCGCATGGATCCGTCTTCAAAATATGCCATGCAAGGCCTGATCAGCATGCAAGACAAATTCGATATTGCCTTCGCCTGCGACACCGACCATGACAGGCACGGCATTGTCAGCAGGTCGGCGGGCTTGCTACCACCCAATCATTACCTCGCAGTTGCCATTGATTATCTATTTACACACAGGCCACAGTGGGCTGGTTCTGCCGGAATTGGCAAAACCGTCGTCAGTACACAATTGATAGACAGGCTGGCAAAAAAACTGGAACGTGGTCTGTACGAAGTGCCGGTAGGTTTTAAATGGTTCGTTGATGGCTTGCAGAGTGGTGCCCTGGGTTTTTGTGGAGAAGAAAGCGCAGGGGCGAGTTTTCTGCGCATAGATGGTTCAGTGTGGACGACAGAAAAAGATGGTATTTCCACCGCCCTGCTGGCAGCAGAAATGACAGCAAAAACAGGCTACGACCCTGGTGTTTTGTACCGCAAACTGGCAAACGAATTAGGCGAACCCTTTTTTGAACGCGTAGATGCCCCGGCAACAAGACAGCAAAAACGAAAACTCGCAGCCTTATCTGAAAAACAGATCAGCGTAAGCGATCTTGGTGGTGACAAGATAGAACAGATACTTACTCGTGCTCCTGGCAATAACAATGCGATCGGTGGGATCAAGGTCGTGACTGCCAATGCCTGGTTTGCTGCACGCCCCTCTGGCACAGAAGACACTTACAAAATATACGCAGAGAGTTTTATTGGCGAAGCGCATCTGCAGCAGGTTCTTCATGAAGCGCAGGCCGTGGTTGGTAATGCAATTTTATCATTGGAAGAAGGGTAGATCATGGACACATTTAATCCCTATACTTCGCATCCTCTTTCTGCCGAGCTGCTAGAAAAAATGCATGGCTACTGGCGTGCGGCAAACTATCTCACCGTGGGGCAAATCTATCTTCAGGCGAATCCTCTTCTCAAAGAACCATTGAAACTGGAGCAAATTAAACCTCGCCTTTTAGGGCATTGGGGTACAACTCCCGGTTTGAATTTTATCTATGTACATTTAAACAGGCTGATCAAAGAGAACGACCTCAATATGATCTATGTGATTGGTCCCGGCCACGGTGGGCCAGGTATCGTTGCGAATACCTATCTTGAAGGTTCGTACACAGAACACTATCCTGCCATAGAACGGAATCAAAACGGCATGTTGCGATTGTTCCGTCAATTTTCGTGGCCAAACGGCATTCCTAGTCATGTCTCGCCAGACATCCCAGGCTCTATTCATGAAGGCGGTGAATTAGGTTACTCCCTGGTACACGCTTATGGCGCAGCATTTGATAATCCCGACCTGATCGTTACATGTGTCATTGGTGATGGTGAAGCCGAAACTGGTGCTTTGGCGGCGAGCTGGCATTCGAATAAATTTCTCAACCCTGCACTGGATGGCGCGGTGCTCCCCATTCTTCATTTGAATGGATATAAAATTGCTAATCCTACAGTTCTTGCGCGCATTAGTCGTGAAGAGTTGTGTGAACTGCTGCGAGGCTATGGTCATGAACCTTACTTTGTCGAGGGTGATGATCCAGCGTTGATGCATCAAGCCTTGGCAGCGACACTTGACGCTGTGTTGCAGAAAATCAGAGACATTCAACATCTTGCACGCAATGCCATTGCAAAAGATGAGTTGCAACGTCCCCGTTGGCCGATGATCGTATTTTGTAGTCCCAAAGGCTGGACAGGACCCAAATTCGTTGATCAATTGGCAGTCGAGAATACGTGGCGGGCACACCAGGTGCCGATTGCTGACTTCAAAAATCCACAACATCTTGCTCAACTTGAAGCGTGGCTGCAAAGCTATCAGGCCAATAAGCTTTTTGATGAAAATGGCAGATTATTGGAAGAGTTGGCGGACCTGGCTCCGACCGGACATCGACGTATGGGGGCTAATCCACATGCCAATGGTGGGGGCATATTACAAGCTTTGCAAATGCCTCACATGCATGATTATGCGGTTGCTGTTCCTATGCCCGGCTTGGTTAAAGCTGAGGCAACGCGCGTACTTGGAGATTTCTTGCGGCAGGTGATGCTCAATAATCTTGATGCAAAGAATTTTCGCCTCTTTGGTCCTGATGAGACCGCGTCGAACCGCCTTGATGCCGTCTTTAAGGTGACCGGCAAAGCCTGGATGGCAGACATCAAGGACATTGACCTTCATCTTAGTGTCAATGGTCGGGTCATGGAAGTGTTAAGCGAACATCTTTGCCAGGGCTGGCTGGAGGGTTACTTGCTCACTGGGCGGCATGGCCTGTTTTCTTGCTATGAAGCGTTCATACATATTGTTGATTCAATGATGAATCAACATGCAAAATGGCTTAAAGTCTGCAATGACATCCCGTGGCGTGCACCGATTGCGTCACTCAATTATTTGCTGACTTCGCATGTCTGGCGCCAGGATCACAATGGCTTCTCACACCAGGACCCAGGGTTCATTGATCATGTCGCCAACAAAAAATCTGAGGTGGTTCGTATTTATCTTCCTCCTGATGCCAATTGTCTATTATCAGTCACCGACCATTGCCTGCGCAGCCGCAACTATGTGAATGTCATTGTTGCTGGTAAACAGCCAGAATGGCAATGGCTGGATATGGCAGCAGCAATTCGACATTGTACTGTTGGTGCGGGTATCTGGCAGTGGGCGAGCAATGATATCGGAAGCCCAGATGTAGTTATGGCTTGCGCAGGCGATGTACCGACACTAGAGACCATCGCAGCAGTTAGCTTATTGCGCAGCTATGTACCGGGAATTCGTATCCGTGTAGTCAATGTCGTTGATCTGATGGTGTTGCAGCCTCAGTCTGAACATCCCCATGGTCTGGATGATAACGAATTTGATAACTTATTTTCGACTGACAAGCCAGTCATATTTGCATTTCATGGTTACCCGGCATTGGTACATAAACTGACTTACCGGCGACATAACCATAGCAATTTTCATGTTCGTGGTTATCGGGAAGAGGGCACTACCACAACACCGTTTGATATGGTCGTATTGAATAATCTTGATCGCTACCAGTTGGCACTTGACGCGATTATGCATATACCACGCTTTAGCGATCAGATACCAATTGCACAGGCACGATACTGGACAACGATGGAGCGTCATAAACGCTTTATATGTGAACATGGAGAAGATTTGCCCGAGGTAATTAATTGGCGCTGGATAAATTAAAGACTGGATTCCCATGAAATATAAAGATTATTACGAAGTTCTGGGTGTAGACAGGACGGCGACATTAGATGATGTCAAGAAAGCCTATCGCAAGTTGGCTCACCTGTATCATCCCGATGTATCAAAGGACCCAAAAGGCGAGGAAAAATTCAAAGAAATCGCTGAAGCTTATGCCACTTTGAAGAACACAGATAAACGCGCAGACTACGACAAAATAGGCAGCCATAAAAACGGTGAAAATTTCACGCCACCTCCTGAATGGCAAGCGCAATACGGAGCAGGTGCCTCAAGTTTTGATGATGTTGATATTTCCGATTTCTTCAGTGCATTCAGGTCAGGTGGGCAAAAAAGAGCAAACTCTCCATTGAAAGGTGAAGACTATTCGGTATCCGTTTCCGTACCACTTGAAACAGTCTTTCACGGGGGACCAGTCAATGTATCTGTCGAAATGCCAGAGTATGACCAACATGGCTTGCCTCATCGCAAGCCCCATACTTTTCGGATAACCATCCCAAAAGGAGCGCAAGAAGGTCAGCGCATGCGGCTTGCTGGCAAAGGTGGCCCTGGCCTCAATGGAGGTCAATCTGGTGATCTCTATGCGGTTCTGACAATTGCTCCGCATCCTTTGTTCAGGGTCAGTGGCAGTGACCTGTATTTTGACTTGCCACTGTCTCCTTGGGAAGCGGCACTTGGCGCGAGCATGCAGATTCCGACTCCCGGCGGCAATGTAGAACTCAAGGTAAAGTCAGGCACATCTTCGGGGCAGCGTCTGCGCTTGTCAAAACGCGGGTTACCAAAAGTAGACGGACAAATCGGCGATCTGTATGCAGTTGCGCAAATTCAGGTTCCAAAAGAAATTAGCAAGGCCGAACAAGATATCTACCAACAGCTTTCTGGTCTATCCACCTTCCAGCCCCGTGCCCACTTCAACTTGGAGGCTAAATGAACGTTCAAATTGCAGAATGGACTTTGCTCAATGATCAAAATTCCTGCTCCATCACTTACCTGTGTGACGTATCAGGCTTATCTGAAGGAGAAGTCAATGAGTTGATTGAAAATGGTCTAATTACTCCGATTGACGACAATGCGATGGCAAAGATATTTCCTATGCATTCCATTGTTACAGTGAGCAGTGCCCGCAGGTTGCGTGACGACTTTGAATTGGATAGTCATGGCATGATACTGGCACTCACCCTGATGCAGCGCATAGATGAATTGCAAAGTGAGTTACAACAGATTCGTGCACAATTCAATTAAGTGAAAATAGTAATCTGATAGTGTCGGCCTTTGTTGCCATGGTGGATTCAAGTTCGAAGTGCAACTTGATCTTAGTGCGATTGAATCTGAGCCTGAAACACTTCGAGTGATTATTGCAGTCAAGGTATTTTTAGGTCGATTCATGTGTCGCGCCTCCTTTTGCAAACGTATTTCAGTAGCGATCTTTTTGTTTTATCATCAGGTGGTGTTGTTAGTACATGCAGAATTTGAACATCCTAAAGTAATGCCATATATTGTCTTGGTGGATTTCCATCGATTCTGGCAAAGATTCCAGACTCCTTTTTATGCCCTCGAAAAGGGGGTGTCCGGAATTTTGTGTAAACGGTTTTTCGTTTAGTTCAGCGACATCCGGTCATCGAACTGGATGGTAAAGCGATTGAGCGCGCCTTTCCAGTCCCGTATTGGCATTGTCCATTTCTTGCTGATGTTGTTGAGCGCCAGATAAAACAGCTTGCTGACTGCTTCATCAGTAGGGAATGAACTACGCGTTTTGATGACCTTGCGCAGACTCATGTTAATCGATTCAATGGCGTTCGTGGTGTAGATCACCTTACGGATCTCTGCCGGGTAGTCGAAGAAGGGAATGACCCTCTCCCAGTTACGTCGCCATGATTGTCCTATGGGCAGGTACCGCTGATCCCACTTAGCCTCGAATTGCGTGAGCATAAGACCGGCCTCGTCGGCAGTGGCTGCAGTGTAAATGGTGCGCAGATCGGCGGCTACCTCCCTTTGATCTTTCCATGGCACAAAGTGCAGGCTGTTGCGTACCATGTGAACAATGCAAAGCTGGACTGCCGCCTTGGGGTAGACTGCTTCGATCGCATCAGGGAAGCCTTTGAGACCGTCTACACAGGCAATGAAGATGTCCTGCACACCACGATTTTTCAGTTCAGTGACGACCTGCAGCCAGAACTTGGCTCCCTCGGTCTGGGCAATCCACAGACCCAGTACTTCCTTGTGACCATCCATGTTCACGCCAATGGCGAGAAATACGGCCTTGTTACGTACTGCACCCGCATCGCGCACTTTGACGTGAATGCAGTCAAGGTACAGGATGGGGTAGAGCGCGTCGAGTGGACGGGCTTGCCAGGCCTTCACATCCTCACTGACGCCATCGGTCACGCTGGAGATGAGCGCTGGTGACACTTCCGTACCATACATCTCTTCCAGGTGGCTCTGGATCTCACGTACACTCAGGCCACGGGCGTAGAGGGAGATAATCTTGTCGTCGAAGCCGCTCCAGCGGGTTTGGTGCTTGGCGATGATTTGCGGTTCGAACGTGCCTTGACGGTCGCGCGGTATGTCGATTGGCAGCGTGCCGAAATCACCCTTGAGTGTTTTGCCGCTGTGGCCGTTGCGGGTGTTGGCGCTGTCATTGCTGACGGCTCCACTCTTGTCGTGACCCAGATGGTCGGTCATTTCGACTTCCAGAGCTCGCTCGACAAGCATCTTGGTGAGCTGCTTGAGCAGGCCGTTCTCGCCGATCAGGTCTTCGGGCTTCTTGTAGTTGGCCAACAATCCATCGGCCAGCTTGAGCAATTCCGGGTCAGGCTTGGCCCGCTTGTTACGCTTTGCAACGGTCATCATTTCTCCTTGAGGGTAGCAGTGTCCTGCTAAATGACCGTTTACACAAAATTATTTACACCCTCCTCGAAAACCAAGAGTCAATTCTGTGTTTTATCTAATACTCACCGCACCTTCACTGCTGCCTTGTCCTTGAGCTTGCTATCTGGGTACACAATCACTTGGGTGCCTACGGGTAGCCCCTCTTTCACCCAGGCACTGACGCCATTGCGTGCTTCTACGCTGACTTCTTTAAGGACAGCGTGGTTCTTTTCAACGACAAATACGCCAGAGCGGGAGCCGATAGGGAACAGGGCGCTCACCGGTACCATGATGACATTGTCTACCACTTGCACCAATACCCGCACGTCGACCTTGAAGGCGTCGCCCAATGCCTGCCATTGCGCAGCCGGGGCTATTATGTCGATGACCACGTAGACGCGCTGCTCTTCTACGCCCAGCGCCGACACTTTAGTAAATGCGGCTGGCTCAACCCAGCGCACCTTGCTACTGAGCACTTCTGCACCGCCCCAGTTCAGTAGTTGTACGGTAGTACCTGGGCGTACCTGAGTGGCGTCTTCGGTCAGGAGATCAACCACCACTTCCAGCTTGGTCGGGTCACCTAGTTCCAGCAAGCCTGCGCCTGCCGCTACACTTGTTTCGCTTTGCTGCAAGATTTTCAACACTTTGCCGCTGACTGGTGCCTTGATAGCAAAGCTGGGCTGCGAACCACCCAACGGCGCTTGCGCAAACTGTTTTAGCGCAGCGCGAGACTGTTCCAGATCATGCCTTGCTGCATTTTCTTCCTGTCGCGCAGTTTCCAGTTCGTGGATGCGCAGGCTAAGATTGAGCCGTCCGGTTTCATTCTGATTGGGCGATACAAAGCCTTGTCTCGCCAAGGCTTCACTGCGCCTTAAGTCTGCCTGGGCCTGATCCAATGCCGCGTTCGCATGCCCCACGTTGGCCTGGGTGCGCGCCAGCGATGCTGCCACACTAGCAATGCGCGCACTTTGCTCGTCGCGGGCGCGTTCGTCCAGTAAGGCAGGTGCCATTGGCCACAACAGTGCCACGGTATCACCTTGTGTGACGCTGTCGCCTTGATTTAGTAGTACCCGTCCCACGCGGCCTGCCAGTGGAGTAGAGACAATGTAGCGGTTGCGCACACGAGTTTTGCCATATTCCTGTATGGCACGTTCAAACCGGCCCTGGGTCACCTTGGCTACTTCCACGCTCAGCGGCTTGGGTTTGAATGCCCACACCAGCAGCGCGATGACTACCATGCTCACGCCCGCGATGATCAGATAGCGTTTCAGTTTGGTCTTGGGTTTAGTTGGTGGTGCTGGTGGGGCGGTGGCGGGCGGAACAGGTGACGTGCCGGACGTCGGCGCAACGGGTGTCACTGGCAGAGTCGCAGGTGCGACTTGCGTCGGAGAAGGAGGTGCCGGCGGTACCGTGCTCGGCTCTTGTGCGCTTGTTGGGGGCGAGCTATCAGTCATATTGAATCCAGGTTATTGTTGAGACGAAATCGTTAGAGGGATATGGTGTTGGCTGATGTGTATTTTATTCACGCGTCTTGAGCACGCTGACCATGTCCAGCCCATCTACACGCTGGCGCACGATAAAGGCGCTGACCATGCCTGCCAGTACCACGCAGATGGCAGCAAAGGCATAGGTGGCGGGCGTGATCACAAAGGGAAAGTAAAAATCGTCGGTTTGTATCCCGCTGACGATGCCTGCCGCGAGCAGATATCCCAGCAACATGCCCAGCGGCATGGCAAGTGTGATTTCAATTGCAAGCTCGCCCAGCAAAATGGCAGACACTTCGGTGCGGGTAAAGCCCAGAACGCGCAGACTGGCCAATTCCCAGGCGCGCTCGGCCAGTGCGATGCGGGCGTTGTTATACACCACCCCCACGGCAATCACGATAGCAAATGCTGTCAACACAGAACTGACCATCAGCAGGTTGCCGACGGTCACATCCTCTATGTTCTTGGCCATGGTTGACTTGCTGATGACCACGCCAACACGGGGTAATCCTTGCAGACGTTGTAGCAGCTCGGGTTCAAAGCCAGGTTCAACCGCCAGGGTGAAGCTGTTTACCAGATCGCCTTCGCGTAATAGATTGTTCAGGCTGGCTCGCTCAATGTAGGCATTCATACCCAGCATTTCTTGTACTGTGCCGGTCACCTGCAATTCCAGCACTGCGCGTTCGCCTTCCTGAACTTCTACTCGTACTATATCGCCCACGCGAAGCTGCAACTTGGTAGCGAGGCGATCAGTTAGTAACAGGCCGTCCTGTGGGGCAGCAAAGAATTGCCTTCCCAGATTCACGATGCGTTGCAGTTCAGGTCGGGGTGCTTTGCCCATGATGATGCCGTGCCAGTTGTGGTTATCATGTACCAGCCGCACCGACACGCTGCGAGCTCCTTCCACCGCTGTGACATGGGGCAACTTGTCAGCTGCGTACAAGACGTTGGATGGCGTTGCTTCCAGCAGGGCAACAACCACGTCGCCGCGTAACACTTGCCGAAATTGGGTTTCCATCAGCACCGCCACCGAATCGCGCATAAAAGAGCCGGTAACAACAATCGCCATAGACATGGCTATGCCAAACACCGTCAAGACGGTGCGCAACGGTCTACGTGTCATGGTACGCAAGACCATGCGCAGCGCAGGCGAAAACCACTTTTGCCAACCCCAGCGCTCAATGAGCATAGGTTTGAAGATGCCAGGGGAGGGAGGGCGCATGGCTTCTGCCGGAGCCAAGATCACGACTGCATAAATGGCGTTGACAGTGGCAAGTACTGCCGCGCCTACGGCCACACTCACGGCTACCAATACGATATCTGGGCGCAAGCGAAAATGCATGTCAGGGAAACGAAAGCTTTCTTCATACATTCCGACAAAAAACTTGCCCATTGCTGTGCCCAGGGCTAGTCCCAAAACTAACCCTATTGCTACGATGATTAGTACCAGCTTTAAGTAATGCACGCCAATTGCCAGGTTGTCATAGCCCAGTGCCTTGAGCGCGGCGATTTGTCCGCGTTGGGTTGCAATTTGCCGCCCTAGGACTACGTTAAGCAAAAAGGCGGCAACTCCAAGAAAGATAGCTGGCAAGACCGTGCCCATCACTCGCTGCTGGGTAATTTCAGAGCTGAGCATGGCGTGCGACATCTGCAAATCGCGGCCATGAGCGGTGTTCCCGCCGTAGCGCTTCAGCAGGCGGTCTAGTTGATCTATCACCGCCCCTTCGCTGGCACCAGGGCTAAGGCGCACGGCAACCTGGTTGAACGCACCTTCCATATTGTAGGCTGATGCCAGTGCACGCTTATCCACCCAAAAAACGCCAAAACCGCGCTGGTCGGGCGAGCCCCCCAAACCCGCAAAAATATACTCTGGCGACAGAGCAATGCCTACGATTAGCAGTTCTTCTCGTTTGCCATTGATGAGCGCGTTGACCCGGTCACCCGGCGCAAGCTTGCGCGCCACGGCAAAACCTTCCGATACCAGTGCTTCCATTGTGCCTGTATGGCGTGTAGCAATCATACGCCCCAGGCGAAGATTGACCTTATTGAGCCGCTGCGGCAGCAGTGGGTCCATCCCCAACAACAGACCGACAATTGGGTCCACTACATTGGGGATGTTCACTGGGACGACTTGGGCTTGGGATGTTTCAACATGCGCGGCACCAACAATTTCCTGCAATTGTCGCTCCAGAGTCAGTGGTGCTCGCTTGAGTGTGGCAAACACATCTGCAAAACGTGAATCGGCATAATACAAATCGCGCGACCACGATAGCGCGTCGTAAGCACTGAAGCTGGTGATGAAACCAGCGACGGCACTAGCGACCACCAGCGCAATTGTCAAGGCCTGACTCCACATCAAAATCATGCCGCGCAGTAGCTTCTTGTTCAGCGTTTTCATGGAATTTTTATCTGGACTCTGCGGTCTGTAGTGACCCGCACCCCTATGTGGAAGCTAATGAAAATTAAGCTGGTTTTGTTGCGTATCTTTGCGCTTACTTGCCTCTTATTAAATCAAGGGACTAGAGCATTACCAGGTCAGTTGGGACGGTTGCAGCTTGTTAGTGTTGACTTCGATGCGCTGAATTCGCCCCTCACCCAAAAACAGCACCCGATCCGCCATGCCTGCAATGGCGGCGTTATGAGTGATGACGATTGTCGTAGTACCGATGCCTCGGTTGATGTTGGCAATTACCTCCAGCACCAGCTTGCCGGTTACATAGTCCAGTGCTCCTGTGGGTTCGTCGCATAGCAACACGTCTGGCCGCTTTACGATGGCGCGGGCAATCGCCACCCGCTGCTGCTCACCGCCAGATAATTGCGATGGAAAGTGATCTACCCTGTCTGCCAGCCCTACCAGCGTCAACGCTTCTAGCGCGGGCATGGGGTTAATGGCAATGTCGGTCACCAGCTCCACGTTTTCCCGCACCGTCAGACTGGGGATGAGGTTATAGAACTGAAACACAAAGCCTACATGCTCACGCCGGTAGGTGGTGAGTTCTTTCTCGTTGGCTGCGGTTAAATCTTGTTCAGCAAAAAGGGCACTGCCGCTACTAGGGCGATCCAGGCCGCCCAGAATATTCAATAAAGTCGATTTGCCGCTGCCAGACGGTCCCAACAACACTATGAACTCGCCCTTGTAGATAGTTAGATCAACATCAACCAGGGCAGTGACCGTTATCTCGCCCATCTGGTAGGTTTTGGCAAGTCCTTTGGCAACAAAAAGAGGTGTACCCTGCGGTGACACGGTGACAGGTAGCGCCTGGACGTTGATGTTTTGCATGACCTGCACGCTACTCCAATGGCTTGAAGTAGGTCTGTGCGTTGTCACACAAAGGCAGTCCCAATAGATCTTGGTATTTAATACGCTTTGCGGCTCAGGAAAGCATGTTTGCTAATTTTGAGGCAGATTAAAAATACTTTATATTATTTTCGGGGTAGATAAACTGAAAATACAGTGCCCGCATCTTGATCAGAACTTACATTAATATCGCCGCCGTGTGCTACAACGATTTCTTTTGCTATGAACAAGCCTAAGCCTAGACTGCTACGCGGCCTGTCGTTGCCATCCTGCTCTGGCAATTGCACCAATGAGCTGAATAATGTTGGTAATAGCTCTTCTGGAATTGGAGGCCCTTCATTGCAGACCTGAAGAAGTATGCGATCTTTTTCTCCCACTATATCAACGATGATCGGCCTATCCGCCGCACCATACTGTGCGGCATTGTTAATTAGATTTATTAACACTTGTTGAAGCCGTTGCTGGTCAAAAGCACCTTTCAACTCGCCTCTGGTGTTCAGTTCGAACAGAGATTTTGGATGTACAGCAGTAGAGTCTTCAATAGCCCAACGGCCTATGTCGTTGAGATCACATTCAAGTCGTTCGATTGGAATGCCATCACCCAATTGAGTGCGTGCCAATATCAATAGATCATTGACCATCGCGTTCATTGTGGCAGCACTACGCTTGACACGAAATCCAATCTGCTGAATTTGATTGTCAAATGCGCCCGCTCTGGATAGATATGTGCCGGCCAATGCTGTAACCGCCAGGGGGCTACGCAAGTCATGACCTAATATGGCCAAAAAAATATCCCGGGTTTCATTCACTTTGTCCGAATACGCTATAGCAGCCTCGGCAAGTGATTGATCTATTGCTTCATTAAACCGCATCATGTCTTGCGCATTTTCTACCCAAACATCAGAACAACTTTGCTGCCATAGCTTAAGTACGCTTGCTCGCAATGCACGGTACTCGGCAATTAATTGACGTAGAGTGAATCCGCTCGCGTAACGCAATCTCCCATGAATTGATGAAGCACTCTCATCATTGGCTGGAGGTGAGCTGAGATCTTGTGATTTTGCCTCCTTTTGTTCCGGGGTCTCTGCTGTTTGAATATCTTCGGCCACGAACTGTAGTATTTGTTTAGCGTGATCCCGTAGTTCCTGAGTAGACATCTTATCCGCAACAGTACCAAAGGTCGCCGCGAATGCATCCCATTCAACAAGGATCAGCTCCATATTTTGATTAATGAATTTAGCGATATTCATAGTTTGAACGTGGTGAGGAGAAAGTGCGTCTTGAGAAGGATGCGAGAATGCTTGATTAATATTACTACATATCAAGTAGACAATGCTTTTGTACTTTGTAAGCTGTTTAAACTCTCTTCCTCTAAGATGTATTGAGGGAAGTGCGAGTCAAACAAATCGCGCATTCTAAGATGCAAGAAATTGAAAATTTCCTAATATTTAAAACTGTTCTTTAACTCATAACCGAGTGAAAGAAATGATACAAGAATATAGGCTGACAAACGGCTAAGTGCATAATAATTCGAGATTGAAAGTGCTGAGCAACATATACTTTTTGCCTCTTTTGAATCTCAGTGACGCGATCATCCCGACAAGCTTGATGCGTAATATCTCCTTCTTTGTGCGGCAACGCACGGTTGCTTATTAATCCCTGATTTAGTCTATCGCTGACAATTTAGCTTTGTAGTTAAGTTATTTACAAATGGGAGATAAAGGCAGAACAACTATCGATGGCATAAAACGGCTTCGAAAGCCTATATTGAGGGCGATCACTATTGTTTTTTTGTAACGAATAATGTAGTGTGCCAGCAATATTTCCTGACAATGTTAGCAGATGGTTATGGCCAACAAAAGCATTGATACCATAAAGTTCGTTGTCCATTGGCATTGCCTGATTTGGATTGGCCGAGTGCAGAATACTTGCTATGACACTACAATTTATCGTCGAAGTGATACCTATCGATACCATACTTGCAAACGCCAGAGATTTTTTAAGTCGGACGCCGCATTTGCCTGTTATTAAGGGCGCAGAGGTTCAACTATGAGCGAGTTGCATATCAAAAATCGTGTCTTGATTTACGCACCCTACGGTAAGGACGCTACGCTCGTCGCCAATGCGCTACATAGCGCTGATGTGCTTTGCGAGCATTGTTCGGGCCTACCGTCATTGCTAAAGGCACTGGAGGAGGGGGCTGGAGCGCTAGTAACAGTGGAAGAGGCATTGAACAGTGAATGGTTTGACGAGTTATATACATTTATTGCCCATCAGCCTGACTGGTCTGATTTTCCTATTCTCGTTCTAACTAAGCCGGGTAGCAATCCTCATTGGGTACAGCACGCTTATGATGTTTTGGGTAATCTGACTTTGTTGGAGCGTCCTATACGCGTTCCAACCTTAATGAGCGCAGTGCGTTCTGCGCTACGAGGGAGGCAGCGGCAATACCAAATTTGTGAAGCATACCAGCACAAAGATGAGTTTTTGGCTATGTTGGCGCATGAGTTGCGCAATCCACTGGCTCCGATCGGGGCCGCTGCGCAATTGCTTAGCCTGCGACCACAAGACGCAACGGTGGTGCTGAAGACCAGCCAGACTATTGCGCGTCAAGTCAGGCATATGTCACATCTCATTGACGACTTGCTGGACATGGCCAGGCTCACACGCAATCTGGTAGCGTTCGCGAGTGAGCAGGTTGATATGCGAAATGCAGCATCAGAAGCCGTTGAGCAACTTGAATCTGCTATGCAAGCAAAGCAACACCGGCTAAACCTTTGCTTGCCTATTCGCCCTGTGTGGGTGAAAGGTGACCCGAATCGGCTGGTTCAAGTGATCGCCAATCTTCTCAACAACGCAGTCAAGTACACATTGACTGGAGGAAGCATTGAAGTGATTCTCGCAGTTGAAAAAGATTCAGTGGTACTCGAGGTCAGTGACGATGGTATGGGCATAGAGCCTGATCTGGCCCCCTATATTTTTGACTTGTTTACTCAAGCTAAACGCGCACCAGACCGCACTCAAGGTGGTCTGGGCTTGGGCTTGGCACTTGTGAAATTGATAGCCAATGCCCACGGCGGTAGCGTTCATCTGTGTAGTGAAGGCCTTGGGCAGGGCAGTACATTCACTCTCAGGTTACCTTGCCTGCCTGCTGATGAGGTGATGCGAGAATCGGTAGCCTGTAGAGAACTAATACCGAAGGTTCCAACCCAGCGGATATTGGTAGTAGACGACAATCAAGATGCGGCCGATATGCTCTGTACAGTATTACGCGAATTTGGTCATGAGGTCGTTGTTGCTTATGACGCTAGTGCTGCCCTTGATATTGCACGCCGCCTAAAACCGCAAGTAAGTCTACTGGATATCGGATTGCCTGATATGGATGGCATGGCATTAGCGAACCGCCTGCGTGAACTGCCAGAGACTGCGACCTCGCTGTTGATCGCCGTGACGGGCTATGGACAGGCTGAGGACATACGTAAATCGCTTGCTGCAGGATTTGATGCGCATCTAGTCAAACCACCGGATATGGATGAATTGCAAAAATTGTTGAATCGTAGTTGACCAAGTGTGATTTAAATAAAGATAACAAACAAAACACAAATGTTTAAGGACAATGTCCTTGTTTTTGCTTTACGCCGATTATATCTGCGCTTTGAGATCACAGAACCAGCCTATGCGGAGCGACAGACAACAAGTGCCATCGATAAATATGCACTGTAACTTTTAAGCAGGCTTAAAATTAAAATTTATTGAAATGACAATTAACGGCGTAGCTTGCAACAACTTCACTTCGATCGGAAAGAATTGGGATTTGATAGGTTGCGTAACCGGGTGATGGCGTTCGTCAGGAAGTGCACAGCGCGCCCACGCAAAATACAATGTCTGGGCCGCAGCTTTCAATAGTGGGAAATTTGTAAGGGAATACGCATGTATTACGGAGAGCGCTTCAATGGCATTACCCACGCGGTGGGTGCTGCATTGGCGGCAGTGGGCGGTGTATCGCTGATCACGATAGCAGTTCGCAGTGGTGACTATTGGAAGATTGTTAGTTTCAGCATCTACGCTGCCACGTTATTTGCCCTTTATTTTACATCTGCCCTGTATCACAGCACCCAAGGGCCAGCCAAAGACGTATTGCGTCGGCTCGACCATTGCGCAATCTACTTGCTAATTGCTGGTACCTATACGCCATTCACACTGGTCAGCCTAAGGGGGACGTGGGGATGGTCGCTGTTCGGCGTGGTGTGGGGGCTTGCCGTTATTGGTGTCCTGCAAGAATTGTGGTACGCCAAAGGAGCACGGCTAATGTCGTTGCTAATTTATGTGGTGATGGGCTGGGTTGGCGTGATCGCTGCTAAGCCGCTCATCAATGCGCTCACGATGGACGGCTTCCGGTGGCTGGCAGCCGGTGGTGCACTCTACACCGGCGGCATCGTGTTTTATGCCACAGATCACAAATGGCGTCACGGACACGGGGTTTGGCACCTGTTCGTGCTTGGCGGAAGCATATGCCATTTTGGCGCGGTATTGCTGTACGTGGCGTAGTAGAGGCCAAGCAGAGCGATTTGACTACTCCTGACAGGATTACTGCAAATCTGTTGATCGAAAGGTGCCAAATAAATCTGCACATCGTCTCGTTCCATGAGTGTCGCCAGTATTTCTCTATACCAATTGATCAGGCACCGGAAATAGACACACGTGAGAACAACGAACCCACAAACCAAAACGCCTACTTGCATGAGCGGGCGTTGCGTGACGCCTGGTCTTGGCGGACCACTGCAGAATCTAACAACGATACAAGGATCCTCAATCCGCTCGACCCAAAATAGTTGCACTACTCAGAAAATCCGCCCAAGTTTGCATTAAGGGACGGCGTTGCTCCAACATGATGTTGCAACCAGAATCAGTCTGGCTGGTCGTCACCCCTGTTGATATGCGCATCGGTGTCGATGGCATGTCACTGCGTGTCCGGCAAGCACTGGCGCGCTCCTTGCGATGGCACTGACTACGTCTTTGCCCAATCGGCAGCGCAATCGCGTAAAACTGATCGTCTGGGATGGTTTTACCCTTACGCATCAATTCGCCGATTGCCCTAGGTCATTCAATACATTAATAATGCGAGAGCGTGGTTCTGAAAGTCGTTTAGGCAGAATTCGATAGTAATCGAATCTTTTTGTTTCAGGATTCCATTTTGAGTGATGCCAGACATCTTGTTGTGGGTCTTCATTTAAAATCCCAGTCATGTACTTATACCCCACCAAGCTATCTGTATGTGACAGGAACAGATTCGCCATGCACAAGTGAAAAAGATGGGATGAAACATCGACAGCAGTGGGGCGTTGCACAGTGAGCATTAGACATCTTTGAGCATTGACTTGCTGCCAGTCGATACCAACAACTTCGCCAGCATTGTTTAGCATGGTTCTTGATTGCTCACTTTTAGCATTGATGATCGAGACCGCCATAACACCTGATCGAAGGCCTACAAGTCCCTGCAATTGTCTTGTCCATCGTTCTAGTTGAGATAGTTCCACGTCAGGGGCAAACACTAAGAATTGATGCCGATCTTCGTTTATCAATCCGCTTGGAATTTGAACATATAACGGATACAGCACATCATGAAGGTAAACATAGGTTTTTCGCTGGCCGGAATTACTGGAGTGGGTTGTTGCTGTTAAGGCCATATCTGCCCATTCCGGTGTGATTTCATCCAACGTCATTCCTGATATGTCTATCGAAATAAGGGGAAATGCCTGTGATTTGCCAATGAGAGCTTTCCTGCCATCAAATTGGTGACCCCATTCAATCTCAACACCTCCTAGTAGGATAGGTTTCGTGTTGATGGGCTTTGAACTAATTGCCACGTCCAGTCGGTACTTGCAGCCAAAAGACGTTTCTACTGGTTCTTCGACATGAACGGCTGCTGCGCCCATTAGTAGATTGCCTTGAAGGTGATACTGGGAGCTTTCTTCGTCTTTGAAGTACCAAGGCATCGCTTTTCCGCCAGCTAGCCGTGTCCGCAAAGCTTCTGCGACCATATACTTCGCTTGCGCATGTTCTTGGCTTTCCTGAGTAGCTTTAAAGCGTACTGCTTCTTCTTGATCAAAAATCTGACCAACACTGAGATTTTTGGTTCCTGGGAGTGTTCGAAAATGAGGTCGTCGCGTGCACTTACCATTTTCAAAAGAAGGCTTGACCCAAGTTACTAATTGACGTGGTGTTGTCGCTGTAACAAGCGGCCAAAGCTTACGTGCATGTTCGTGGCTATGAACATCGTGCGCCGCGACTGTCGCGGCGAACAGCCCATTCCTCGTAAAAACGACAATTGCTTCGTTCATTTCATCTCACGATCTAAAAGATTCCAATATATGCTAGTCCAACCGATTTACTGGCAATGGCTCAGTATGAGCTGAAACTTTATAAGATCATACCAATGGATCTGGTCGTCTGCAGTCGACTGCAGAAAGTGGCTGCAATTTGGGTAGGAGCTGGCGTTTCGGCCGCAACCGAAAAAGCCTGGTAGCGCGGTAGCCAGACCAATTGCCGTACAGATAAGAGTAGCGGAACGGATCTGCCGTGGACTGCCGATTTGCTGATCCGTGAATTCGATACGTCTGGGGGTTCACTCAGTTAACTTTTTTCAAATACTGACTTTTGCCACAGGACCTGACTCTCCGGCGACGTATTGGGGCATAGATCTAAATTGGGCTGCGAATTTGGGGAGTCGAGACGAGGAGGGCAAATGGCGGTGGCTGCTATTTCACTTTCTCTAGCTTAGGCAAAGTGAAATGGCCTCTTTTTCAAGATTGAAATAACATTTGACATTGTCTGAATATATTTTGTAAAATCTGACAAAATGGAGGACTGGCGATGAGTGATGGACCACATAGAAGTCTGCCGATGCGAAAACCTTGGAAGGAGCTGGCGAAGCGTGGTGACCAATCTACATACGATTCGGATCAAGTTGCAGAGGCAGCAACCAGCGCACTCGCCAGCGACTTCAAAAATGAGGTTTCCTGGTCGTTGATCAGTGCCCTGAAGTCAATTTTCGCTGGGTTTGATAATTCTCTTATGATCCCGGAAATTGCCATTCACCAACTATCAGAATTGCGGCCGTCAACTGCTGGCTCTGTGTTTGGGAGCAATGCCGTTGAATGGAGTATTCAGCTCGTCAATGAGGGGCGCTTGGAACCCAAAGCAGTCTATGACGCTATTGGCCTTGCTGCAAAAGCTCGAGGGTTTGCAAATACTCGTTCTATTCAAGAGCATGTTCTCCGTGAAACTAATCAACACCGAGCGGAAGGCGTGGCCGCCCGCTTAAACAATGCGATCAGTGGATTATCGGAAAGCGCGCTTGGGTCCATGCTTCTTGACCGTCAGTCAAACAATTCCCGCCGTTTGAAGAAAAGCACTAGCCTAGATGAAGGAGTTCCAATATGACGAATGCACTTCAGCTTAAGGAAATGACTGTTCACGTGGTCGAGCCTGGAGAGAGACGCCGCAAGGGTGCAGTTGCATGTCGGTTGGAGCAGAATATCAAGTTCGATATCGCTGCGCTTGAATCTTTTTCTTCGAAGAAATGGCAGCCAGTTGTTTTTGATGCACTTGTCGTTGCCGCAGTAGTTGAGTTCTGTGATCGTAGCTTGGCCCGTAGTTCAATGAATTGGGGGCGACGATTCGTTGTTCATATTCCAGTTCATGAACCATTCCGATGGTCCGATAAATCCGTGGGCGGTTCATTGGTTCGGGCGCTGAATCTACTAACTGGAGATGACTGGCATTTCGAATTTAGAGCGCGCAAGGTTGCCGCGCAGCCACCAGCACAGAGCCGTATGGAGTTTCCATCTAATGCCGAGGCAGTTATTGCGTTCAGCGATGGAATGGACTCACGGGCAGTCGATGGGCTTGAGCGAAACCGGCTTGGTCAGCGCTTAATACGCGTGAGAGTCGGTAACAAAAAACATGATGTACCATTGCGGGAGCGTAGGCAAGTTCCTTTTGCCGCCATCCCTTATTCTGTAAGAATTGAAGGTGAATGGAACGCCGAGAGTAGCGCTCGCAGTCGAGGGTTTAAGTTCAGTGTCGTATCTTCAATGGCGGCTTATTTAATCGACGCCCATGACATAATTGTTCCTGAAAGTGGGCAGGGCGCGATAGGGCCTGCAATTCTTCCCGTTGGACATGGGTATGAGGACTATCGCAGTCACCCTGTATTCACTGCCTTAATGGAGCGATTTATACGAGAGCTCCTCGGACATCAAATTCAGTACAGATTCCCGCGTCTGTGGATGACAAAAGCTGAAACCTTGCGTGAGTTCGTGGTCAATTGTTCTGATGGTGCGAAATGGATTAAGACGAGATCGTGCTGGCAGCAGTCGAGGCAAGTGGGTGTCTCCGGGGCACAAAGGCAATGCGGTATTTGTGCGGCATGTGTCCTTCGGCGACTTAGCGTTCACGCAGCTGGGTTACAAGAGCCACGGGAGACATATGTGTGGGAGTCTCTGCAGGCTACGACTTGGGAGGCGGGAGCATCGAAAGACTTCAAGCGCTTAACGTCTTCTTTGCGCGAATATGCCATAGCGGGAGTGCTTCATTTCGAGCATCTGGCCCTAATCAGAAAATCAATGGAGTATGAGCTCTTAAAGCGCCGACACACGAGCGAACTAGCACGATCACTGGCAGAGGATTCCCGAGTCATTGTGCAGCGCCTTGACCGACTGCTAGAGCAGCACTCCTTGGAATGGTTTGCATTTACAGACGCTCTGGGGCGAGAGTCGTTTGTTCGAAATTGGATAGGTAATGCGTTATGAGTAAATTAGATTATGAATTGAGCCCAGTGCAACTGGGTGAGCGGCTAAAGGTTGCGCGCGAAACTGCGAACGTCACCCAAGATGCTGCGGCGAAGGCTGCTTTAATAGCAAGGACAACTCTTGTCTCGATTGAAAAGGGGCAGCGAGCCGCGAGGCTTGAAGAAATTCAGGCGCTTAGCCGACTTTATGGCGTATCAATTAACGCGTTGCTGCGCAGGGAGTCGATCTTTGTTGACTTGGTGCCACGATTCCGTTCATTGCCTGAAACGGGCGATAGTGGCATTGAGCACGCTGCACGACTATTGAATGATCTCGTTCGAGCAGAGGTAGAGCTTGAGAATATTTTAGGCGTCAAAAAAACGTATAACTATCCAGCAGAAAAGAACCTGTTGCCAGGAGATGTTCGCAAGCAGGCGGAGCACGACGCGCAGAATTTGCGAAACTGGCTTGGGTTGGGTGAGGCGCCAATCCAGAGCTTATTCCCCATTCTTGAACTTCAATTAGGGGTCAGGGTTTACAGTCGAAAACTTGATTCAAAAGTCGCAGGACTATTTGCCTATGATGACAATGTTGGTGCTTGCATTCTCATTAATGCGAGCCATCGAAAGGACCGACGAACTCAAACTGGAGGGCACGAGCTCGGTCATTTTATCGCAACTCGTAGGCAACCTGAAATTTATCAGGACGGGAAGTACGAGAATTCACGGGAGGAGCGTTATGCAAATGCGTTTGGAAGTGCGTTTTTAACACCTACCCGTACAGTAATGGAGAAGTTTAAAGAAGTAACGACTGGCGGAACGCATCTTACCCGTCGCCACATCATTTTGCTATCAGGTTTTTTCGGAGTATCTCGTCAAGCCATGGTACTGCGCTTAGAAGAGCTCGGACTTACGAAAAAAGGTACATGGGATTGGTTCATGGACAACGGCGGAATTACCGACGAACAAGTCCAGCAGGTCTTAGGAGTTTCAGCAGATGACACGCCCGCTACTGAATTGGCGCAGTCGTCGCGCCTCTTTTTGCTCGCGATCGAGGCGTGGAAGAAGAATCTCATCAGTGAGGGCCAGATGTCGGAAATGTTGAAGATCGGACGGGAAAAAGTACGCCAGCTGCTAGACGAGGCTGAGGAGGACGAGGTTAATGACCTTTTCAAATTATCTTACTGACCAAGGCTCAGTGCTTGTGCTTGATGCGAGTGTAGTGATCAATCTACTAGCGACAGGGCAATCCGATGCTATTCTCAAATCCTTGAATGTGCCGTTGCTCGTCACCGATAGTGTTGTTCGGGAGTTGGAACAAGGTGCGACAGAAGGCCGTCAGGAGTTTGGCCTTTTGACAAAAGCTATAAATGATCAGATTTTGAAATTGGAAAGGCTTGAGGGGACGGCTCTGAGGACGTTCTTCGAATTGGTGTCGGGTGATGCATCTAATTCGCTTGGCGATGGCGAGGCTGCTACGCTTGCGCTCGCGGATGGCTATGGATTTATTGCTGCGATTGATGAAAAAAAGGCCACGAGGATTGCTGCTGAGCGGTTTTGTGCGCTGAAACTTGTGACTACTATCGACATCTTGGCGCATGAGCGGGTGCAGGCAGCGCTAGGAGATGAAAAACTTGCTGAGGCGACGTTCGATGCGCTACGTTTTGCAAGAATGCAGGTCCGAGATTGTCAGTTCGATTGGGTGGTTAACATAATTGGGGATGCAAAAGTGCAGGCTTGTCCCAGTCTAAGGCGGCATGCCCGTCTTAAAACTTTGAAGTGATAGCGATGGAAGTTGAGGTCTGTACTGTTGATTTCTATGGAAATATTGAAGCGCTGGTCGTAATTCAGTGCAGGCTGGCAGTCAACACCTCTTTGAGCCTGTTGCTTTAGAATCGCCACAAGCCTGCATCAGGAAGTTTCGTAATTCATCGCGGAATTCAGCGGCGGCGCAGGTTTGCTTTCGTTGAGCTTTTTAGAGGGACACATTGCCAATGCGTTCCAATAGCTTCCAAGCGGCGTTGGTACACCAAATGGCACACTGAAATAGCTACAAAATAAAAAAGCCCTTGAAAATCAAGGGCTTATTCATTTATCTTGGCGGAGAAGGGGGGATTCGAACCCCCGGTAGGGATAAACCTACGCACGCTTTCCAGGCGTGTGACTTAAACCACTCATCCACCTCTCCTGCATTCGCTAGTAACTTGCCGTAACAGCGAAGTCCGCTATTCTAGCAAAGCAAACTTCAATATGGAAGCTTTTTCTTGTTTTTTGTAAATCTTGCTTATGCATTAAGTTAAGCACCTAGCCAGGGCAGGCCGTGTTGGCACCAGCCGCCTATGGTTTTTCTGTGGCCTTGCTCGTCCTTGTCGCCTTCAAAGCCTTGCAGGATGTCAAAGCAGTTTGTGTAGCCCTTTTCTGTTGCCAGCTTGGCGCCGTGGCGTGAGCGTACGCCGGAGCGGCAGAGGAAGAGGATGATGTTGTTCTTGTCTGTTGCACAAGCTTGCAGTTGTGCCAGAAAGTCTGGGTTGGGTGTGCCGCCGGGGTAGAGGCTCCATTGTACGGCCAGGTGTTGTTCTGGATTGATGTTGACCCTGCCTACCCAGTCGCGCTCGGCATTGGTGCGCACATCGATGAGTAGCACCTTGCCGTCGTTTTGCAGCATGGCATAGGCTTCTTGCGGGGTGACTGCGCCAGCATAGGGCAGGGCTTGTTCCTGGCCGCGCTGGCGGGCTGTTTGCAGAGTTTGATCGGTAGACATAGTGGCTCCCTGGTTAGCTATCATTGACGAAAGAGTACGTGAATCTTGTGTGCTAGTTTATCGTAAATCGGCACTGGGTTTGCCATATAGATAACCCTGGTAAGAAAGGCAGCCTTGTTGTTGCAGGAAATCGCGCTGGCCTATGGTTTCGACGCCTTCAGCAATCACGGCCAGGCCCAGGCTCTGGCCCAGGGCGATGATGGTTTTGGTGATGACGGCATCATTGTTATTGCTGAGGATATCGCGCACGAAGGATTGGTCTATCTTGAGCTGGTCCAGCGGCAGGCGCTTGAGGTAAGAAAGGGATGAGTAACCGGTGCCAAAGTCGTCCAGTGAAAATCCTACTCCTCGGGTTTTTAACTGATTCATCTTGTCTATGGTGGCTTCTACATTGTCGACCAGCAGGCTCTCGGTCAATTCCAGCTTGAGTTTGCTGGCGTCAATTTGGTGGTGATCGATGTTGTCGAGCACCAGTGTGACAAAGTCGTTTTGCCTGAATTGGCGTGCGCTGACATTCACGGCCAAGGTGCGGTTTTTTGTGTCGTCGCTGTTTTGCCATTCAGCCAGTTTGGCGCAGGCTGTTTTTAATATCCAGGCACCCAGGCTGAGTATGAGGCCAGATTCTTCTGCCAGGGGGATGAAGTCGGATGGCGGCACCAGGCCTTTTTGAGGGTGCTGCCAGCGCACCAGTGCTTCGGCACCGGTGACTTGGCCGGTGCTGCTGACTTGGGGTTGGTAATACAAGACAAATTGCTCTTGTAGCAGGCCCTGTCGCATATCGGCTTCAAGGGCCGCGCGGGTGCTGACGATGTCGAGCATGTCTTTGTCGAAGAAGCGGAAGCTGTTGCCACCACTGGCCTTGGCTTCATACATGGCGACTTCGACTTGTTTTAATAATTCTTCAGCCGAAGTATTTTGTTTGTCGAACAGGGTGATGCCTATGCTGGCGCTGCTGTGATATTCATTGTGTTCTAAATCATAGGGCGCGCGCAGGTCTGCCAGGATTTTGGTGACTATCATTTGTACTTCTATGACGGTTTCCCTGATGTTGTCGCTGAGTTCTTCGAGTAGCAAGACAAATTCATCGCCGCCATAGCGTGCCAGGGTGTCGCCCTTGCGTATGCTATGCGCCAGGCGTTTTGCTGCAACTTGCAAGAGCATGTCGCCCTTGCCGTGGCCACTGCTGTCATTGATGGTCTTGAAATTGTCAAGGTCAAGGAAGAGTACCGCGCCATACAGATTGCTGCGGCTTTTTGCAAGCAGGCTGTGTTGCAGCCTGTCGATGAGCAAGCGGCGGTTGGCCAGGCCGGTTAACGGGTCATGATAGGCCAGGTGTTCGAGTTTGGCTTCAGTGGCTTTTCTTTGGGTAATGTCGAGCATGGTGGCGACATAATTGACGACTTTGCCGCTGCTATTTTTAACTGCCGTAATGGTCAGCCATTCTGGATAGACTTCACCATTTTTCCTGCGGTTCCAGATTTCACCTTGCCAATAGTCGTTGGCTTCAAGCTGCTTGCCCATGTCTTCATAATAGCTGGCACCGTGCAGGCCGGATTTGAGCAGGCTGGTTTGTTTGCCCAGGGCTTCTTCGCGACTATATCCAGTGATACGGGTAAAGGCATGGTTAACGCGCAGTATGCAGCGATGTTCATCTGTGATGACCATGCCTTCCTGGCCCTCAAAGGCGATGGCGGCAATGCGTAAGTCTTCTTCTGCGTGTTTGCGCTCAGTGATGTCTTGTACAGTGCCCATGCGCTTGACACTTTGGGCATCATATTGTGAGTGCAGCCAACGCACTTCGCCGTCAAGAATTATGCGGTGTTCTATCCCTGCATCCTCGCCTGCTTGCACCTGGTTCCAAAAATTTTTGACTGCCTGGATATCGTCAGGGTGGGTGCGGTGCATGAGATTGGCGCAATCGATTTTGCTGCCATTTGCGTAGCCAAGCAGGCGACGTGCCTCATCGGAGTAGTACCACTCGTGAGGACTGTCAGCAATGCTATAGCTACCAGTTTTTGAAATACTTTGGGCATGGCGCAAGTCTGTTTCGCGTTGCGCCAGTTCTGCGGTTCTTTTGGCGACGATTTTCTTCAGATTTTTTCTTTGCTCGCGGGTCTCGAACAAGAGCTTTACCAGGCACGCCAACATGAGGCTAAACAAAAGCCCCAAGCTGCTATAGAGCAGTAGTGATTTGTTATGGATCACAGAATTTTTTGGTACCAGGTCCAGGGTCCATTCCGCATTCGGCAATTTGATTGTATAGCTGACGTAATTCGTCTTTGTAAATCCAGCAGACTTTTGTATGACTTGCCTGAGTTGTGTGCCCGGATGAAGGCGCGACAATTCATAGTCGTAACCCCGCTCGCTTAAGTTTGATAATTCGGCATCAGCCAGTATGGTTTTAAGATCAATGGCAGCCGAGATCAGGCCCCAGAATTGTGCTGGTTTGTTTGCATCAATGGCATCTTCAAGGTAGACGGGCAGGCGGGCTATGATGCCAGTGCTGCCATTGGTGAGGGGGAGTGGGCCTGCAAGTGTCAGATGATGACTGTCTTTGGCGAGTTGTGCCTCAGTTTTGCGAACCGGGTCTGACAGCAAGTCTATGCCTAGTCCATTGTTGCGCCATTCTATAGGTGCGACTTCGCTGGTGATGCCGTCTGGTGCCAGATACAAAGCGGCAATTTGTGGGTGATACTGCAGGATCTTGTCGGCAAAACGTCCAAAATGCCGGACTCGACCATCGCTGTCTGCAACCATGGCAGCGAGAGCATAGCTTGCTGATAAGGCACTATATATATTGTTTTGCAAGCTGGCAGCTTGTGAGCGTGCCAGATCGTAGGCGAGCAGGTGCTCTTGCTGCTTGGCGCTTTCGTCCAGTTTGATAATGATGGCGACACTGGCGAGCATGGCTAGCGTAAAGGTGAGTATGGCAAACAGTATGGGTTTGCGCAGGTAGGGGCGAGGCGACATAATCAGATTTGTGTACGGGAGTGAGTGCCTGTGCTTGGTTCCATAGCTGTTTATCGGGCAGGCAGGGGCGTCGCTGCCTGAAAAAGACTGTCACAGTCTAAATGAGAGTGAGTCGCATGCAGAGAAATACCGATGAGTATTGATTTTGGTCAATATTGCCAATTAAATATTTTTTTCAAGTATTTCGTTTAAGTATTTGAACTAGCTGAGTTGCTTGCATGTTCTACGACGACAAATTCTTGATTGCACCAAAATAATGCAAAATAATGCCGCAAAATAAAAAACGCACCAAAATAGTTTGTTTGAATTATTGTGCATTATCTTGGTGCGGCGCCTGGCTTTGCATAATGTTAAGATGGGGCAGTTTTGTGAGAGAAAACGCCACAAAAACAGGCATTTAACAAATTTCGTATTTATATATACACGAACTGGCTGATGGCACGGTTTCTGCTATTATCCCCACTGAGTTTAGCCGCCGGGTGCAATTGCTATTAGTTGTATCAGTAAGACAAGGTTTGTCTACTGGACGAGATTGCATACAACTGGCTGGCGCAGGGCTCAGCAATTTCCGAATTTATTTTTAGCTCTCAGAGGAGTTTCACATGGCAATGACAGCCGCAGAAGTCTTGAAAATGGCGAAAGATAACGAAGTCAAATTCGTTGATTTTCGCTTTGCTGATACCCGAGGCAAAGAACAGCACGTAACTGTTCCAATTTCCCAGTTCGACATCGATAAATTCGAATCTGGCCACGCATTCGACGGCTCGTCCATCGCTGGCTGGAAAGGCATTGAAGCATCCGACATGTTGTTGATGCCTGATCCATCTACTGCCAACATTGATCCATTCTTTGAGGAAACCACATTGTTCATGCAATGTGACGTCATCGAGCCATCAGATGGTAAAGGCTATGACCGCGATCCACGTTCCATCGCGAAACGTGCTGAAGCTTATTTGAAATCCTCTGGCATTGGTGACACAGCTTACTTTGGTCCAGAACCAGAATTCTTCATTTTTGACAGCGTACGCTGGAAAGTGGATATGTCTGGCTGTTTCGTCAAGATTGATTCTGACGAAGCTTCCTGGACGACAGGCGAGAAACTGGAAGGTGGCAATACTGGCCATCGTCCAACGGTTAAAGGCGGTTATTTCCCGGTTCCTCCAGTCGACAGCTTCCAGGATATGCGTTCTGAAATGTGTCTGATCCTGGAATCCCTGGGGATCCCGGTTGAAGTGCATCACCATGAAGTGGCTGGTGCTGGTCAAAATGAGATCGGTACCAAGTTCTCTACACTGGTAGAGCGCGCTGACTGGACACAAAACCTGAAATACGTAGTCTGGAATGTTGCCCACACTTATGGCAAGACAGCCACTTTCATGCCTAAGCCTATCGTTGGCGACAACGGTTCTGGCATGCACGTGCATCAATCCATCTGGAAGGATGGCAAAAACCTGTTCGCTGGCGACGGCTATGCTGGTTTGTCTGATTTCGCCCTGTACTACATCGGCGGCATCATCAAGCATGCAAAAGCATTGAATGCGATCACTAACCCAGGTACCAACTCTTACAAGCGTCTGGTTCCAGGCTATGAAGCACCAGTGAAACTGGCTTACTCTGCACGTAACCGTTCTGCTTCCATCCGTATTCCTTACGTTGCCAATCCTAAAGGTCGCCGTATTGAAACGCGCTTCCCTGATCCACTGGCGAACCCATACCTGTGCTTCTCCGCACTGATGATGGCTGGTCTGGATGGCGTGCAAAACAAGATTCATCCGGGCGAAGCAGCGAGCAAAGATCTCTACCATCTGCCACCAGAAGAAGATGCATTGATCCCAACAGTGTGTGCATCTCTGGAAGAAGCGCTGGACGCATTGAACAAAGACCGCGAGTTCCTGACACGCGGTGGCGTATTCAGCGACAGCATGATCGATGCTTACATCGATTTGAAAATGCAAGAAGTACAACGCTATCGCATGACTACCCACCCTGTGGAATTTGACATGTATTACTCTCTGTAATCTGAGTAAATAGACAAAAAAGCGAGGGTGACCTCGCTTTTTTTGTTACAAATGCTAATTTCTCAGTAATTGTGTTGCAGCGCTGCATGACATACACTATCAGTCTGTTAATGATTATTGCTTTCCTATGAATCGACTTTTGTCAGGCCTTATTCTCTTTATTGGTGTGCAGGCGCTTGCCTATGCGCAGGGTGATGTGTACCTGTGCGTGGATGATAATGGTAAGAAAGAATACAAAAATACAGGCGCTGTCAAAGGTTGCAAGAAAGTGGATTTGCAGGGCATCACCGTTGTTCCGGCGCCAACATTACCTGCGCCAGGTAAGAAACCGCAAGGCAAGCCGGCCAGTAGCCCTAATGACTTCCCTAAAGTAGATGAAGGCACGCAAAAGGCCAGGGATTCAGACCGCAAACAGATTTTGATGGATGAATTGAAGAACGAAGAGCAAAAACTCGCCAATCTGAAGAAAGAATACAATAATGGTGAGCCTGAACGCCGCGGTGATGAAAGAAATTTCGCCAAATACCAGGAACGCACCAATTTGATGAAAGAAGACGTCAGCCGCACCGAAAAGAACATAGAAGCACTGAAACGTGAAATTGCCAATGCGAAATAAGTTGTCGCTGTGAAAGAGTAAATTGCTGTTCGGGCATGATGCTTGCGTAAAGGTCGCTCTGTGCGGCCTTTTTTTATGGACAAGTTTTGAAAACTCCACTTACCTCATTTGCTGGCCTGGATTTGCTGACTTCAGCCGTGATTGTGCTTGATGCTGAAGGCTGCATTTTATTTGCCAATGCGGCCGCTGAAAACCTGCTCGACTCCTCCTTTAAATCACTCACGCATCTGAAGCTGACTGATCTGTTCCTGAATGGTCAGGAATTGACTGCCGTTTTCCACCAGGCGGTAGCGCATCAGTTTGCCGACAAGCGCCAGGACTTGACACTGGAGCGGGCAGGGCGCGAGCCTCTGCATGTGCACAGTATCGTGACGGCCCTTGATAATCCTGAGACGCCAGTCCTGATAGAGTTACGTGAAAACGTGCAACAGCTCAAGCTTGACAGGGAAGAGCGCATGCTCGACCAGAGCAAGGCCAACAAGGAACTGATCCGTAATCTGGCCCATGAAATCAAGAACCCGCTCGGTGGTATACGTGGCGCAGCACAATTGCTAGAGCTGGAATTACCAGAGCGCCACCTGCGTGAATTGCGTGAATATACCCAAGTCATCATCAAGGAAGCCGACAGGCTGCAGACCCTGGTAGATCGTTTGCTGGCACCGCATCGTCTGCCGCATATTGTCGGCGACGTCAATATCCACGAAGTATGCGAGCGCGTGCGTAGCCTGATCGTTGCGGAATTCCCGCAGGGCCTGAGCATCAAGCGCGACTATGATTTATCGATACCTGAATTCCGCGGCGACAAAGAGCAGCTGATACAGACTGTTTTGAACATCGCCCACAATGCCGCGCAAGCCCTGAATGAGCGTATCCGTCAGGGCGATGCCGTGCTGACTTTCAAGTCGCGTGTGGTGCGTCAGATTACTCTGGCCAAGGTGCGCTACAGGCTGGCATTAGACTTGCATATCATTGATAACGGTCCGGGCATCCCGCCTGAGATACGCAATCGTATTTTCTATCCCCTGGTGTCAGGTAAGGAAGGCGGTAGCGGTCTGGGCTTGACGCTGGCACAAACTTTCGTTGAACAACACATGGGTGTCATCGAATGCGAGAGCCGGCCGGGATGTACGGATTTCCGGATACTGATACCACTACCTTAAATAAGGCTGTGGCAAAGTGGCGGCACCAAAAGTGCTCCTTCTATCGATATGCTTAACACAGACTGCAAAACGACAATATGAAACCAATCTGGATAGTGGACGACGATGATTCAATTCGTTGGGTGCTGGAAAAAGCCCTGGCGAGAGAAAACCTGGCAACGCGTAGCTTCACCAATGCCAGAGATGCGATGAATGCGTTGCAAAGCGATACGCCGCAAGTGCTGGTATCTGATATACGCATGCATGGCGCCTCCGGTCTTGAACTCTTGCAAACTGTCAAAGCCAAATACCCAGGTTTGCCAGTGATTATCATGACGGCGTTTTCTGATCTGGAATCGGCAGTGGCGGCTTTTCAGGGCGGGGCCTTTGAGTACATGGCCAAGCCTTTTGATCTCGACAAGGCGGTTGAGCTGATACGCCGGGCACTGGAAGAAAGCCTGCGCGAATCCAGTGTAGAGCAAAGCATCTCTGAAACACCGGAGATACTGGGTCAGGCACCGGCCATGCAAGATGTATTTCGCGCCATTGGTCGTTTATCGCAATCGAATGTGACGGTAATGATTACTGGTGAATCCGGCAGTGGTAAAGAATTGGTGGCGCGTGCCCTGCACAAGCATAGCCCACGTGCATCCCAGCCTTTTATCGCCCTGAATACGGCAGCTATTCCCAAGGATTTGCTGGAATCAGAATTGTTTGGTCATGAGCGCGGGGCTTTTACCGGCGCGCAAACTACACGCCGTGGTCGGTTTGAGCAGGCAGAGGGCGGCACCTTGTTCCTCGATGAAATCGGTGATATGCCGTTTGATTTGCAAACACGCTTGTTGCGGGTTTTGTCGGATGGCCATTTTTATCGCGTTGGCGGACACCAGCCCATGAAGGCAAATGTGCGTGTCATCGCTGCAACCCATCAGAACCTGGAAACCCGCGTCAAAGATGGCTTGTTCCGCGAAGACTTGTATCACCGCCTGAACGTCATCCGCCTGCGCCTGCCCAGCTTGCGCGAACGCCGTGAAGATATTCCGCTGCTGACCAAATACTTCCTGAACCAGAGTGCCAAGCAATTGGGGGTAGATGTCAAGCGCATGTCAGAACCTGCCTTGCAATTTTTGTCCAGCCTGGATTTTCCGGGAAATGTCAGACAGTTGGAAAACCTGTGCAACTGGATTACCGTCATGGCACCGGGGCAGACTGTGGAAATCCCGGACTTGCCACAAGATCTGGTGCCAGTTGCTGCAGCTTCAGCTCACGCGCCTGCAGCGCATGGTGTCAATGACATGGCTATCAGGACTAATGAGCATCAGTCAGGTGTTCCAGCACAAATCAATGGCAGCAGCGCCCATGAAAAAGCGGCATATAGAAGTGGTGAGAGTTGGGTTTCCTTGCTCGAGGCAGAGGCAACAGCCATGCTGGCAGAGGGACAATCAGAAGTGATCGACAAGTTGGGGCGCTGTTTTGAATCCGTCGTCATCAAGGCAGCATTGCGTCATACCCATGGGCGTAAAAATGATGCAGCGATACGTCTGGGCATAGGCAGGAATACCATTACCCGCAAGATTCAGGAGTTGGGGATAGATGGAGTGAAGGATGAATAAGCATTCTTCAATATGAAACAGTAAAAAAAATGGCTGCAATTTGCAGCCATTTTTTTAGAAGCTGCGCCAGAGTGCAAAGCTCAGCAGGCAAAAGAAAGCCGCCACAATATCATCCCACATCACACCAAAACCGCCTTTGAAACGGCGGTCAAAATACCCTATAGGCGGTGGCTTGACCATGTCAAAAAAACGGAAGCCAATAAACGCCCAGAGCTGGGTTTGCCAATCGGCAGGGACGATGAATAGCAGTACCAGCCAAAAAGCAATGATCTCATCCCACACCATGCTGCCATGATCGGCGACACCCATGTTCTTACCTGTGACATGGCAAGCCCATACACCAACGGCGAAACCAATGACAATGATGGCAAGCCAGTTAAGGGTGGTAAATACCTCAGGCCAGCGGTTGGATAATACGTAAAAACTCAGCCACGCAAACAGAGTGCCTGATGTGCCGGGCATAATGGGTGACAAGCCGCTGCCAAAACCCTGGGCCAGAATATGGGCAGGGTGACGCAGCATGAAGCGCCAGCCAGGTTTTGTGACGATGGCTGTCTGGCCGTTTTCTAAAATGCTCATGGATTGACGAAATGATCGAAGGATTTATATTGCAGATGCACTGGTTTGCCATCGCCATCCAATAAGCGCAAACCTGCCTCTGCTTCTATCTGGCCTATATGCGTGACAGCAGTTTGTGCTTTTGCGGCAGCGGCGATTATTTCCTGCCTCTTACTTGCTGGTGCTGTGAAACATAATTCATAGTCATCACCGCCATTCAGGGTAAATTGCCTGCGCAGCGCCTGTGGCTGGGTTAGCAATACCGGGCCGGCAGGTAACTGATTGACACGCAGGCTGGCACCTACTGCTGACTTTTCCAGGATATGGCCCAGATCACCAGCCAGGCCATCTGAAATATCCAGCGCTGCATGCGCTATGCTACGCAAGGCCATGCCCAGTGCTATACGTGGGCTGGGTTGGTGCATGCGTGTTGCCGCCAATTGATGATCAGACTTGCTGAGAGTGACTTCATTCCAGTAGCCCGCTAAAGCCAGGCGGGCATCACCCAGCGTACCGGACACCCAGATATCATCACCAACTTTGGCAGCATCACGGCGCAGGGCGGTGCCGGGAGGCAGTTCACCAAAGATGGTGATGCAGATATTCAGTGGACCTTTGGTGGTGTCGCCACCTATCAGGTGGCAATGATGTTCATCAGCCAGTGCCAGCAAGCCGCGCGAAAATTCTGCCAGCCAATCCTGGTTTGCTTCGGGCAGTGAGAGTGCCAGGGTAAACCCCAGTGGCGCAGCGCCCATGGCTGCCAGATCTGACAAATTAACAGCCAGGCATTTATGACCCAGCTTGTACGGGTCAGCATCCGGGAAAAAATGACGGCCAGATACCAGCATGTCACTGGAAACAGCCATTTGCATGCCGGGGCTGGGGTTGAGCAGGGCGCAATCATCCCCTATGCCGAGGGCGACGCGGCTGTCTTGAATACTGTGCTGCGCAAAGTAGCGCTTGATGAGATCGAATTCTGAAAGCATGCGCGCATTGTACCTAAGCTGACTCAGGATTCAAGATAAACCCCGACACCCTCGGTACTGCGCGCTTGTTTAGTTTAGCTGCATTGCTTGTGCTTCTGTTAATTCTGCAATCAGCGCATTTCTCGATTTGGCTTCTTGCGGAGCAACTGCAAAGCCATGCAATTTTTTGCTCTCATCAAAGTAGCGGCTGATGGTGACGCCATCAGCATGATTTGACTCCCAGGTGCCTGATTTGCTGACGGCAAATGCAGGTGGGATCAATGCAACCGGGTAGCTGGGTGTCTTGACCAGTACTGCAGACAGCTTCGTATCCATGCTGGTCAGTTGGCCTGTCAGACTTAGGGCGATTGCCTTCGCTGCTGTCATGATGGGGGCAACGTAGGGCATCAGGCTATGGCTGCCATCTGCTTGCCTGTACTGCGCGCAGTCACCAAGCGCGAATATATCGGGCGCACTGGTCTGGCCATACTCATTGATAATAATTCCGCGATCCGTCTGCAATTGTGCTGCCTGTGCCAGACGTATGTCTGCACGCAAGCCCACTGCCGACAAGACGACATCCGTGTCGAAGCTCTCGCCATTGGTGAGCGTCACTTGTATAGCATGATCTCGCTTGGCTATGTGGGTGGCAGTGGTGCCCAGTTTTAGTTGTACACCTTTCGCATACAGGGCAGCATGCAAGCCTTGCGAAATGACTGCCGGTGCCAGCGCTGCTAGCGGCAGGGTGTTTGGGTCTATCAAGGTAACTTTATGACCCGCAGTGGCCAGATCATCGCTAAATTCACAACCTATCAAACCTGCGCCGAGTATGGTCACCCTGGCCTTGTCACCAGCTTGCGCCAGCTTATCGCGAAACACGACATAATCAGCCAGATTATTGACCGACAAAACCTGGTCTGCCGCATCGCCAGCAATAGGCAGGCGCATGGCTTGCGCACCGAGCGCCAGCACCAGTTGGGAATAATCAAATTCACCTACCTTGGTTTGTACGGACTGCGTCACTGTATTGATGCCACTGACCAGAGTTTTTGTCAGGATAGTGGCATTCAGTTCGGCAGCCATCTGATCAGCAGTTTTGCTTTGCAATTGTTGTGGCTGTTTTCCCAGTGCAAAAGCATTCGACAGCATGGGCTTGGAATAAAAGCCGCCATCATCGCCAGTGATGATAATCAATGGTGTAGTTTTGTCGAGCTTGCGGAATTCTCTGGCGACTGTATAACCAGCCAGACCGGAACCGATGATGGCGATAGGTTTCATGACTACCTCAGATTTCTATCATGTCAAAATCAGCTTTGGCGACGCCACAGTCCGGGCATTCCCAGTCTGCTGGAATATCATCCCAGCGTGTGCCGGCGGCGATGCCTTCTTCTGGCAAGCCTTTGGATTCTTCATAGATAAAGCCGCATACTATGCATTGGTAAGTTTTCATGGTTCTCTCTGCCTGTGTGAATGTCGTGTCTTATTTAGTCGTGCTTCTTGTTGCGTTCTTACACCGGGTATTTGCCAGGATCAGGCCTGATTGGCTTCCAGCACTGCACGGTAATGATTGGCGTGACGCTCTTCTACCTTGGCCAATGCAGCAAAACGTTTGGCGGCAATTTCTAAAGTCCGCTTAAAGTTTTCAGCGTGTTCCTTAGATTCTGCGATTTGCTCATCGTATTCAGCGACAGCAGCATGGTTGCCTTCTTCCACAGCGAGGTGGCGGAATTTTGGGTACATTTCTGTGTATTCATAGGTCTCACCTTCGATAGCAATTTCCAGGGCACGCTGTGGTGTCAATTGTTTTTTTGGATACAGTAAATCCAGATGGCCAAAGGCATGCATGACTTCTTGATCAGCGGTAGCTTCAAATGCTTCTGCAATGTCTATCGCGCCAGCTTCGCGTGCCAGTTTGGCGAAATAGCGGTATTTAATATGGGCCATGGATTCGCCTGCAAAAGCGGCTTCAAGGTTCTGGATAGTGACGGATGGGTTTGCCTGGGTGCTCATAATGCTCTCCTTGGTTATTTGCGGTGTTGTTTACATTTGCTATCAACGTGAGACATATAATAGATTTTAATAATTGATTTTAAAAGATAATTGATTTTATTGATTCAATAGTTAAAAACTATGTATATTTGCTTAACAGATTAAATTGCATTTGGTTATGTCAGAAAAGCATAAGAGTCGTACAAATACGTATAAAGTTAGAGGGTTCCCTCTGCTAGAATCTCTACCAGTAAGATTTCCGTAAGCAAAAATAGAAAGAAGGTCAAGCACATGGATTCGTCAGATCAAAAAGAGCAAATACGTCAACAATTGCGTCAGGCAGCGCTGGAATATCATGAATTTCCTACTCCTGGCAAAATCAGTGTCACTGCAACCAAGCAATTGACGAATCAACGTGATCTGGCTTTGGCGTATTCCCCCGGTGTGGCTGCACCTTGTGAAGAAATCGTCGCTGATCCTACTGCTGCATTCAAATACACTGCCCGTGGCAACCTGGTCGGCGTGATTACCAACGGTACCGCAGTGCTGGGTCTGGGCAATATCGGCCCACTGGCATCCAAGCCAGTGATGGAAGGTAAGGGCGTACTGTTCAAGAAGTTCGCTGGCATTGATGTATTTGATATCGAAATCAGTGAGTCTGATCCTGACAAGCTGGTTGATATCATTGCTTCTCTGGAACCGACATTTGGCGGCATCAATCTCGAAGATATCAAAGCACCAGAATGCTTTTATATAGAGCGCAAACTGCGTGAGCGCATGAAGATACCGGTCTTTCATGATGACCAGCACGGCACAGCGATCATCGTTGGCGCGGCCATCCTGAATGGCTTGAAAGTCGTGGGAAAAACCATCAAAAACACCAAGCTGGTCGTTTCTGGTGCGGGTGCTGCGGCGCTGGCTTGCCTGGATTTGATCGTCGATCTGGGCTTCCCGCTGGAAAATATTTTTGTTACCGATCTGGCTGGCGTGGTCTATAAAGGCCGTGTTGAGTTGATGGACCCGGACAAAGAGCGTTTTGCGCAAGAAACCTCAGCCCGTAGCCTGCGTGATGTCATGCCTGGCGCAGATATCTTCTTAGGTTTGTCTGCAGCAGGTGTGTTGAAGCAGGATATGGTCAAACTGATGGCACCTAATCCTTTGATCCTGGCCTTGGCCAACCCTACGCCAGAAATCCTGCCTGATGAAGTCAAGGCTGTGCGGGATGATGCCATCATGGCGACAGGACGTTCTGACTTCCCGAATCAAGTTAATAATGTCCTGTGTTTCCCTTACATTTTCCGTGGCGCCCTGGATTGTGGCGCGACCACCATCACACGTGAAATGGAAATCGCGGTTGTACACGCTATTGCAGAACTGGCCCAGGCCGAGCAATCAGATGTCGTCGCTTCTGCGTATGGCATCAGCAACCTGTCTTTTGGTCCGGAATACCTGATACCCAAGCCTTTTGATCCGCGCCTGATGATCAAGATCGCGCCTGCTGTAGCACGTGCTGCAGAAATATGTGGCGTGGCAGCTCGTCCTATCCAGGACATGCAGGCTTATGTAGAGAAGTTGCAGCAATTCGTGTATCACAGTGGTACTTTCATGAAACCGCTGTTCCAGATCGCTAAAAAAGCACCGGCTGACCGTAAGCGTATCGTCTATGCCGAAGGTGAAGAAGAAAAAGTCTTGCGTGCAGTACAGGTTATTGTTGATGAGAAGCTGGCAACGCCTATCCTGGTGGGCCGGCCACACATCCTTGACCAACGCATAGAAAAATTTGGCCTGCGTCTCAAGGCAGGTGTAGATTTTGAGGTCATCAATCCGGAGCAAGATGACCGCTATCGCGATTACTGGCAGACTTATCACCAGATGACAGCCCGTAAAGGCGTGACCGAGCAATATGCCAAACTGGAAATGCGTCGCCGTCATTCACTGATCGGTGCCATGATGATCCATAAGGGTGATGCAGACGGCATGATCTGCGGTACCTTTGGTACTACCGGCCTGCACCTGAATTACATTAACCAGGTATTGGGCAAGCGTGAGGGTGTCAATGTCTATGCTGCCATGAATGGCCTGGTCCTGCCAGATCGTCAGGTGGTATTGGTTGATACGCATGTCAATGAAAACCCGACAGCAGAACAAATCGCTGAAATCACTATTCTTGCGGCAGAAGAAATGCGTCGCTTTGGTTTGCTGCCTAAAGCAGCCTTATTGTCGCATTCAAATTTTGGTTCCAGCAATAGTGAGTCAGCACAAAAAATGCGCGCTGCTCTGGCGATTATCCAGCGCGATGCACCTGATCTCGAAGTCGATGGTGAAATGCATGGTGATACTGCACTGGATACCAGCTATCGCAAGAAAATGATGCCTGATTCGACTTTGAAGAGCGATGCCAATTTGCTCGTCATGCCGAATATCGATGCAGCAAATATTGCCTATAACTTGTTGAAGACAACAGCGGGTAATAACGTAGCGATTGGCCCTATCCTGTTGGGTTGTGCCAAACCTGTGCACATTTTGACGCCATCTGCGACAGTACGTCGTATCGTCAATATGACAGCCTTGTGTGTGGTGGATGCGGTGGCTCAGCGTTAAAAGCCGCACATACTTGTAGTGATTAGGCAAAAGCTTTTTGTGCTCGCGCATATCTTTATTTGGATATGCGCGGGATGGACACAGAAAAACTGGAGGTCGGTTAAAACTTATGCCGCATTCCTATCGCGGTAATCCTGTTGCTGCTTCCGGGGACAACTACGCTATAACTGGCATTTTGATCGTTGGACAAGCGAGAATGGATTGCATACAAATTGGTGCGCAAGGAGAGTGGGTAATAATATCCTAGCGCCATTTGCGTGGCGTTGGCATTGTTATTAACTCTGTCAGTCTTGCGTATGTAGTCGACAGCAAACAGGCCGGCACCGACTGGAGCAGTTAGCCCGAGCAGTGTGTCGCGGGTGTCTAGAGCCATCGAATCTTTGCTGGTCCCATAAATCAGCCATAATTTTACCAGGCCAAAATCATAGGTGCCGCCCATTAACAAGTGACGTATGGGATTGCTTCCATTCGCATCGTTGACATTGTGATACCCAAGTTTGATATCGACAGGGCCATGGGCATAACCAAAATCGGCACTTAGCTGACGATTGGCTGAATTGTTTCCTGCTAATTCTCCAGCCCCATAGGCAATATCGCCATACCAACCGTTAGCATAAGGCAGGGAGTACTTGATGCTATTGTTCATGCGGTAGCCACTGGAGGCCAATAAGCGCGTGGCATCTCCCGGCCCGCTGGTATCAAATGGTTCTGACGTAGTTACTGCAGCAAAATAAGGGGTGAATTGTCGACCAAACCGGATGTTGCCAAATGTGCCGCTCAGACCAACCCAGGATTGACTACTAAAACCCAGGTTCTGCGCATACGAACCGGTATCCGCATTTAAGCCAGACTCTAGTACGAAGTTTGCCGTCAGATCACTACCCAGACTTTCAGAACCTTTGAACCCAATTCTGCTTTGCGATTGCAGGCCACTTTCCAATTTTAGTGCGGAACCTGCAGTATTACTGCTGTTTTCTTTGATGATACCCACATCGACTATGCCATAGATTGTGATGCTGCCTTGCGCAAACGCTGCATGATTGACAATCGGTGAGACAAGCAGCACAGAGCAAAAGAGTGCATTTTTTTTCATCATAAACTCCCAACCGTGATTTGCAGGACTTGCTTTTGATGGTGTGTCCGGGTTGTTGCTTGTCAATTCGCTTGGTGTATCAGGTGATGGTAAATCGTTGTGTAAAATTTAAACCGGCGTGTTAAGAGGGAAGTGGAACACGATCTTGATACCTTTTTCGGGCTCGCTTTCAAGAACAAGACGTCCCTTGAAAATTGCCTGAGTCATATTATGTACTATTGATAAGCCCAGGCCGGAACCTCCCTGGCCGAGTTTTGTCGTATAAAATGGCTCAAATACTCTGTGTTGCAGGTCTTTTGCGATGCCGACACCATTATCTGTATAAATGAGTTCTACATTATCGCCTTGGCGCTCGGCGCTGATGGATATTTGCCCGCTGGTTTTGTCTTCAAAACCATGTAATAGTGAGTTTGTGATTAAATTATTAATTATTTGTTCCAGATGGCCAGGAAAGCTATCCATTTCCAGTGCTTCTGGTATTTTTAGGCTCACCTCTACATTGGCACGACGTAGTGCCGGGCCAAAAGCATTCAAGGTATCCTGGACTACTGCTCGCAAGTCGAATATGCGACGGCGTTGACTGGTCTGATCAACAGCTACCCGCTTGAAACTCTCTATCAATTCTACTGAACGGTTAGCACTGCGCATAATCATCTCGCCGGCGTGATGGCATTCGTTCATGTTTTTAAATAAGGTCGTGCGACTGAGATTGCCACTTTGTATCGATGCATGAGTGATTTCCAGTTTGTCGATCAAGGTTGATGCGACCATCAGGATGTTGCCGAGTGGTGTGTTTAATTCGTGGGAAATCCCTGCGACCATGCTGCCCAACGAAGCTAACTTTTGAGATTCAACAATTTGCTCCATGGCCTGATTGAGTTCGCGTGTGCGCTCGTCTACTTTGAATTCAAGGTTTTCGTTCAATTGCTTGAGTTTCTCTTCAGTTGAGCGGCGTTCAGAGATATCAGCGTGTGTGCAAATCATACGTAATGGCCGTCCTGTGGCATCCCGCCCAGTAATCATTCCACGATCTATTACCCATATCCACTGACCATCTTTACCGCGTAAGCGGTATTCATTGACAAAATGTTTTGTTTTTCCATCAAAATAATCCTGTATCGCCTGTCGGGTCTGTTCGATATCGTCTGCATGAACAAATTCTTCCCAGCCGCCTGCATTGTTTTGTAAATCTGCATCGGTATAGCCATGCATGTCTTTCCAGCGCTGCGAATAGATTATTTTGCCGGTTTTGACATTCCAGTCCCAAATTCCGTATCCTGCGCCTTCAAGTGCAAAATTCATCCTTTCTTCACTGTCGCGTATGCGCTCCTGTGCGACACGTCTCTCCTTGGCCAGTTTATGAAAATGAATCAGGGTTGCTGTCATTGCCAGAATGCCAAGCGCGACCAAGCTGCCATACAGCCAGTGCAGGTTGGGCCTGGGATTGGAGTCATACAGGAACCCGTCCAGATTTGTATTTCGCGGCAACATCCCTAGTTCTGCATAGGTTTCGCTAATGTGTCGCCAGCGACCAGGGTTCATGTAGCCCATTTCCACTAACACAGGCTGTACTAATGGCACCATTTGCCGCGCTTCGTACAATAAGTGCTCACGTTTATTGCGCTGGGAATATTTTTTGAGGATTAAGTCTGCTATTTCTTCCTGATTGCTCATTGCATACTGCCAGCCGCGCAAGCTTGCTTCGCGAAAGGCTTTCGCGCGTGCAGGGTGATCCCTGATTTCATTCTCGCTGGTAAATAAATTGTCACCGTAAAAGTCAATTCCCGAGGACCTGGGTGTATAGACTTGATAGTCAAACCCGGCTTGATCGAGGTAGTCGGTTTCATTGGTGGCATAGGCAGAAAAACCATATATCTTATGGTTGATTAAATCGTCAGGTTTGAAACTGTGTTCTACCAACTGCATTTGACCCAGGCTGATTCCTTCCCGTTTCAAGTAAGCGATCAGCTCTTCTGATTGGGCTGCCAACATGACTCGTTTACCAATGATGTCATGAATAGTCTGCGTTGGTCCTGTTTTTGGTGCCAGGAGCACATACGGGGAGTGCTGGAAGATCACCGCCAGCACTACTATTGGTTTCCCGGCATTTCTTTCCAATAGCAGGCTGCTACTGCCTACACCGTATTCACCCGTGCTCGATAGGGTCCTTAGCAAGGGTTCATTACCACTGACACCTTGGTCTATCTGCACATCCAGCCCGGCTTCTTTGTAGTAGCCTTTTTCCAGGGCTGCGTAGTAACCGGCAAATTGGAATTGATGCAAATATTTCAGTTGCAGATGCACGTGCTCAACTGCGAAGGTCTCCCTGGCGGGAAGGATGCATACGAGCGCCGGTACAAGAAGGAGCCTGATGATTTGAAAGAGCCGCGAAACCATATGCGTGATAGCCTTCTCTTAAAAGAAGATCTCTTACCAGTTGGTATTAATGTCAAATACTTTTGGCGTCGCTCGACAAGCAGTTCACTGCATCATTATTCTAGCAGTTCCTCACATCTCTTTATGATAAATAAAGGTAAATAAAATGCAAATTTGACACAATTCGATTTACTTGCTTGTAAAACTAAATGTGGATTTGCTAAAGCAATCAATGCTGGTAGATCTCCCGCGATATCTATCTATTTTTCATTTATTTGATCAATGAATTTTGTTTGCCGTTCATTTCAACCTGTTTTACTGGTACTCGCCCTGTTGGTACGACATTTGACGCATGTAGACAATGACCATGCTGGTCATCAAAAAACATATGTGGTTTGAAGGCTGCAAGTACTGCTGACTTGTTGACGCCGCCCATGAAGAAGGTTTCGTCAATGGCGATATTCCAGGCGCGCAGTGTGCGTATTACCCGTTCATGTGCGGGTGATGCGCGTGCAGTCACAAGTGCGGTGCGCAAAGGGAAGGCGCGGCCATCTGGTGTTTTAAAATTATTCTGTAAGTAAGATAAGGCCAGCAGTAGCCTTGCGAAGGGCCCTTCCGGCAAGGGCTTCAAGGCATTTTCTCTTTCATGCTGTTCAAAGGCTTCCACCCCATGCTCTTGATAAATGCGTTCTGATTCATCTGAGAAGATGACTGCATCGCCATCAAAGGCAATGCGGATTTGCTCTGGGTCAGCGGCATTTTCTGGTAAACGATAGAGCATTGCCGATGCCACGCCAGAATTGATAGCAGCTTGCACATCATCTTCATGCAGGGATAAAAACAGGCTGACATTAAAGGCCAATAAGTAGGGCGCCAAAGGCGCACCGCCTGACAAGGCTGCGCGCGTAATATCCAGACCATAATGGGTGATCGAATTAAATATGCGCAAAGAAGTCTCGGATGAATTGCGCGACATGATGACCACTTCTACCAATCTGTGGCCGGGTGTCAGTTCGTTAAGTTTCAGTAGCGCTTTTACCAGGGCAAAACCTGCACCTGGTTTTAATACGCTGCTTTCTTCCCTGAGTTGATGCTGGCGATAAGTGTCCAAGCCTTGTTCTTGAAAAATAGTTTCTTCCGCTTCCAGATCAAATAAGGCGCGAGAAGAAATTCCTATGACTAAGAGATTGTCTAGCGAAAATGGCATATTGAATTGCTTGTTTTGTTATTCGGTGATGGGATTATCAACGTTCTTCTATATAGCTTGGCGAAATGTCAGATTGATTCTTTGCGTTCCCAATAAGGGATGAGCCGCCTCTTTGATCGGTGCTACACCATGGTAGCGCAATCTGGCGGGGCCACCCCAGACCACTACATCGCCATGTGCCAGATGATAGCGCTGGACAGGATCAGTCCGTTGCATGCCCCCAAAAAGAAATGTCGCCGGTATCCCTAATGAGAAAGACACGATAGGTGCTCCCAAATTTCTCTCATCCTTATCCTGATGCAGGCTAAGGCGCGACCTTGCCTGGTATTGATTGATCAAGCAGCTATCTGGTTTGAAACCTGCAAAGCCGGCTTCTTGTGCAGCCTGCACTGCAAGCGAATAAAAACTATCCGGCATGGCAGGCCAGTGCTCTCCATTTTCCGGGTCATAAGCACTATAGCGATAACCATCGCTATCAGATACCCAGCCTACTTCGCCACAGCAAGTCATTGCGACTGACATGCGATGACCATTGGGGGTGCGCATCTGTCGGAAAGGGTGTTTGCTTGATATTTGTTGTATACCATCTAGTAATACAGTTTCGTGAGGCACTGAAAAATGCCTGAGTATCAGTGCACCTTCGCAGATGCCTTCTTTCCAGGGTGATATGTCACTGGCATCATCAAAGAGTGAATAATTCATTGTTTGGCTTTTGTTCGCTTATCTATATAAGCGTAATTCATTTTTTGTAATTTTGTCGGGCTAAGTAAATTTCTCTTGCAAAGCGGGCCGTAAATTTGCTATAGTCCGCCTCCCGCTGAAGAGCGGGCGAAGAAGGGAGTAATACTTAGGTTTGAGCGCAGCAATGCCGCGGAAACCTGGAGCTGTAAATAGCCTGAAGTAGTTGAGAATGAATCTAAAAGATTTAAACTGAACGAAAATAAAGACAGGGTGTTGACAGCACGAAAGAAGTGCTCCATAATCTCGTTTCTCTGCTGCTGACGCACACAACGCTGCGACGCAAAACTGGATGAATAAGTAGTTCGGTTGAGTAGAAAAGAATACGGTTCTTTAACAATTAACAGTCAATAAATGTGGGCACTTGGTGAAGCGCACCAAGCAACTTAGGTTGTTTGGAAAGCTTAAATAATATAGCAAGTGTTCACAAGAAATAAAG